>CAZLLB010000096.1:0-11559 GCA_964560165.1 uncultured Parvibaculum sp.
GATCCCAGAAATGATCGTGGGTCGCGGAGATAATCTTGTCGAAGGCGGTGGAGCGGTTGTTGTAGCGGTCAACTTCCATCATGGCCGGGAAGTCGTCAGGGGCGACCGCCTCGTAAGCGGAATCCACCGTGATATTCGTGTCGATCTTCGTCATGTCTCCTCCCAGAGCCGATGCGAGAAATTCACGGGACCGGACTATACGGTCCCTCCTGACAATCAATATATGCCCGAGAGTTAAGGGATGCAAAAAATAATGACGCCTATGTCATTTTTATTTTCCAGGCGCTTTTACCGTGCGTGAAGCGGCGTAAATGCTAGGGTTGGGGCCGAAAATGGGGGAGTGAGATGCTGAAGACGGGGTTCACTGAAACAGTTCACGGGCGGATTTCCTGGGCGGATACGGGGTCGGAGGGGCCGGTCGTGGTGCTGATCCACGGCAATTCCTCCTGCAAGGAGATATTCAGCCAGCAATTGGTGAGTGAGCTGAGCCTGCGCTACCGAATGATCGCCTTCGATCTGCCGGGGCATGGCCAAAGCTCGGATGCGCCGGACCCCATGATCACCTATTCGATCCATGGCTATGCGGATGCGACCATGGCGCTGCTTGAGGCCATGGGGGTTCGGCAGGCGGTTATCGTCGGCTGGTCGCTTGGCGGGCATGTGGCGCTGGAAATGCTGGCGCGCTGGCCGGGCACGCTGGCGGCCTGGATCACGGGCACACCGCCTGCGGGGGGCGCTGATATGGGCGAGGCCTTTCTGCAATCGGAACATATGGCGCTGACATTCCAGGAGAGTTTCACGCCGGAGGAAGCGCGCATCTATGCACAGGAGACGGTGGGCGGGCGTGTCGATCTTCATCCCTGGATGGCGGATGCGGCGCTGCGGGCCGATGGACGTTTTCGTCCGCTGATGCTGCAATCGGTTGCCGCAGGGCTTGATGTCGATGGGCGCGAAGTAGCGGAGACGGCGCTGCAACCGCTGGCGGTCGTTTCGGGCGAGAAGGAGCCTTTCGTCAATAACGAGTTTCTGACGACCGTGACCTACAACAATCTCTGGGATGGCAAGGTGCATATTCTGGAAGGGCTGGCGCATATGCCCTTCTGGGAGGATTCGGCGCGCGTCAATCCGTTGCTTGAGCGGTTTCTGGATGAGGTGACGCGGTAGGCGGTGGCAATGACGGATCAGCCGTTGTCCTTCGCCAGAGCGCGCGCGTAAGCGGGGCGGGCGGTGAGGCGGGCGAGGTAGTCGGTGTAGGTTTTTCGTTCGGGCAGAAGACTGCCTTTGAAAAATTGCAGCATCGAACCGATCAGCACATCGGCACCGGAGAATTTTTCGCCGAGAATATAAGGGCCAGTTTCAAGGCTGCGCGCGACATGGGCCTCGACCTCTTCCCAGGCGGGAAATGTGTTGGCGTTTTCGCCCTTGTCCATCTGGCTGAAACGCGCTGTGGCGGAAGGCTCGATCACGCCCGCGCTATAGGCGAGCCAGGAGAGATAATCGCCGCGGCCTTGCTGCCCGAAATCGGGGCCGAGGGCGTTCTTGCGGAAAGTGTCGGTGAGGTAGAGCACCACGGCGGAGGATTCGAAAACGATCTCGCCGTCATGGTCGATGGCGGGCACTTTGAGGTGGGGATGGAATTTGCGGTAGCTCTCGGGCGCGGGCGCGCCGCGGTCGCGGCGGACAATGGAGGTCAGCGCGATGGTGTAGGGCGTCTCCAGTTCTTCAAGCAGCCAGATGAAGCGGGACGAGCGGGAACGAGGGGCGTGAAAGAGTGTGAGCATGGTGGCGTCTCCCGGCGATCTGCGAATGTCGGGAGAAACTATAAGCGGCTATAAGAACAAAACAAGAACTATTGAGGTTTGGTATCCAGCGACGTATCGGCCTGGTGGGCGACGAGGCGGCGGGTCGGCGACGGGCCACGCCAGGTCGGCGTTTCGACGACATGGACCGGCTTTGAAACGGCTTCGAGGAGGCGCTCATAAAGCAGGGCGGGCGTGACGGGCTTGACGATGTAGTCGGTGACGCCTTCGTCGCGGGCGCGGGCGACGATGTCGGCGCCCATATGCCCGGACAGCATCAGCACCGGAACGTCGCCGCCTTGTCCCGGCGCATCGCCGCTATTGCGCAGGGCGCGGATGGCGCGGGTCATTTCATAACCGTCCATGGGCTGCATGGTGCCATCGGTGATGACGAGATCGGGCGCGTGTTCGCGAAAGAGGCGAAGGCCTGCAATGCCGTCGGACGCACAGATGACTTCGCCTATGCCCATGACGCCGAGGAGCGCTGTCAGCAGGCGACGCATTTCAAGGCTGTCGTCCACGACCAGAACTTTCAGGCTGGCGAAAAGTTCGGTGCTGCGGATCGGGGGGGCGGTCATCCCGTCGATCTCTCGATATGCGATCTTTCGGGCCCGGCCGCGTCGATAAGGAGGTCGAGCGAGCGTAGCGTCTCGCGGGCAAGACCGGCATCGGGATGAGGGTCTTCGAGCGCGTCGCGCATGGCTTCGATGTGGAAGCGCATGATCGTCGGGTCGAGGCTTGAGCGGGATTCCATGTAGCCGCAAAGCGATTTGGCAAAGCTGCCGACGATCGGGTGGCCGAAGGTGCCGGCGAGGCCGCGCACATCATGGACGGTGGAATAAAGCTGGGCGCGCGCCTCGGCGATGCCGCTACAGGTACGCTCGATCAGGGGTGCGAGAAGCGCGATCTGGACGGCGAGCGTTTCGGCATATTTCGAGCCGAGTTCGCTGATCGTGTGCTGCATCTGATCGAGGATGCGTGGGTCGAGGCGAATGGGCGCGGTGTAGTCGCGACCGAGCTTGCGTTCGGCGATGGAGGGGAGGCGGACGAAGCGGGCGTCAAGGCTGGATTTGGTGAATGGTTCGCTCATGGTCATGCCCCTCAGAGGAAGGCGACGGCGTTGGAGGTGGCGGCACCGTCAAGCGACATGCTCTCGCGGTGAGCGCCTGCAAAGGCGCCGCTTCCAACGAATTCGCGGGGCCGGTTGAGGACGGCGACGAGGCGCTCATAGAGCAGACGGGCGGAGATCGGCTTGCAGATGAATTCGGTGATGCCGACATCGCGCGCTTTTTCGACGGCGGATAATTCGCTATGGGCCGAGACCATGATGATCGGGATGCGGCCGAGGTCGCGGCTATCGGCATCGCGCAGGCGGCGGGCGAGGACGAAGCCGTCCATCGGCTGCATTGCGGCGTCGGTGATGACGACATCGGGCTTGTGATGGAGATATTGCGACCAGGCTTCCTCGCCATCGCCCGCAACGGCAATTTCGCCGACGCCGAGCGCGCGGAGCAAACCCGACAACAAGCTGCGCATATGTTTGCTGTCATCAACGACCAGCACACTCAACGTCTCAAAGACGGAACGAGCCATGTGTCCCCCCGAACAGGCAGAAGGACGATCGCCCCACGCGACCGTCTCTGCTGGTCCTTGAGACTAGGAGCGAGGTCTTAAAACTTATGTAGCGGGCGGTGGGCCTGTGTATGGGCGCTATTTTATGCTTTACGTGGCGTTAAAGCTCAGGCGCTGGCGGTGACGATCCATGTCGCGCCGCCCAGTGCGATGCCGCGTGGGGTGACGTATTTTTCCAGTTCGGCGCGCACGGCGGCGACGATGCGGGCGCGCTGATCATCGGGAAGATCGGCGATGAGGCGGGACAGCGGGCCGATGTCGAGCGATTGGGTCAGCGCGTCGTCGATGGAGCCGAGGAGAAGATCTGCATCGAAGGGCGTGAGGCGAATGTCGGTAAAGCCCGCCTCGGTGAGGAGCGTGGTGACATGGGCGCTATCGGCAAAGGCGAAAGGGCCGGGTGCGCCGGGCGGCGTGGGCGGAACGGGCGGCAGCAGCGGCAGCGCAGTGCGCAGCGGCACGGAGAGCCACGGATTTTCGGACATGCTGCGCCAGCAGATGAAAGCGAGACGCCCGTCTTTCGTCAGGGCACGGTGCAAATTGGCGAAGGCTTGCGCGGGCGCATCGAAGAACATGACACCGAAACGCGAGAGCAGCAGATCGAAAGAGCCCGGCGCGAAATCATGGAGCGAGGCGTCAGCGACGGAGAAGGCGGCGGCGAGGCCGCGCTCGGCGTTGCGTTCGCGGGCGCGCGTGACCATGGGGAGCGAGATATCAACGCCAAGGATGCGGCCTGTGGAGCCTGCGGCCTCTGCGGCCAAGAGTGTGGTCGCGCCGCAGCCGCAGCCGATATCGAGGACGCGCTCGCCCGGCTTGATGGCGGCGGCCTTGAGGATTGCATCGCCGAAAGGCGCGAGGAGACCGTCGAGGCGATCCTGAAGGCGCACCCATTTGACGCCGGTGGCGCCGTTCCATGCTTCGATCTGCTCGGCATTTGGCGCGGTGTTGTCTTCGCTCACGATCGCTTCCCCTTCATCTGCCGAATATGGCGGCGGCTCGGGACAGGATGGAGCAGGGTTCAGGCGCTGCCAAGGGGCTCGGTGGAATCGTGCGGTGTTTCTGCGTTTTCAAGATCAAGCGGTTGGGCATCATCCTCGCCGCTGAATTGCCCGGCATCGGCACCAGCGGGGAGGGGAGATTCGATAGGGCTTGCGCCTGCGAGCTGCTGGAGGCGGGCGAGGCGGTCGGCAATCAGAGCCGCGTGGTCGGCAAAGCGCATTGAGATTTCGGCGATGCGGGTTTGCGCGGCGTCGATCTCGGTGAGGATGGCGTTGATCTCCCCGTTCTCGGCAAAGGCGGAGCGCGGCGGTGACAGGGCGAGGCCGCCGGGGCCGGTGGTCAGATTGACGACGGCGATGGCGATGCCCGCGCGACCTTCTTCGTCCAGCGCAATGTCGAAGGCGGTATGGAGGCCGCCGATCATGCAGCCATTGATGAGGTTAATGCGATTATGCGCAGCGGAGCCGACGGCGGCGTCGATTTCGGCGCGCACATCATCATAGCGGCCAGCCAGAAGCGCGCGGCGACCGAGATTGTCGTTCTTGCTCGCCGCCTCGACGAGAGCGGCGGCTTCGTGCAGGCGGTCGCTCACCGCGTCGATGGCGAGGACGGCGGTTTCGATGGTGGAAAGCGCGGTGGCGATGCGCATGCCTAGCTCGGCGGCGGAGCGATAATTGGAGGCGGCGGCGGAGTGGCGAAGCGCGCGCGCGACGGCGCTGCGCGGGGCGCGGGGCGTCTCTTCAGGCGGCGGCGGGGTCCGTCTGGTTTTACGGCGCCGTTTCAACAGAGAAGCAAGACGCATGGCGCTCGGGCCTCATCGCACGCATGAACAAAAGGTTACGCGACTGAAGCTAGGCGGCATGTGTTGACGGGGTCTAAAGATCGGGGCTGCGCGAGTGGCGGTGCGGGCTGCTTCCTCTGATAAGGTTGACGAATCATGGCGCAAATCATTTCAGTTCTCTGGATCGTCCTCCGCCCGCTCGCGCGCCTTTACTGGCGGGTGACGCGGCCGCTGACGATGGGCGTGCGCGGGCTGGTGCGCGACGCGGAAGGACGGGTGCTGCTGGTGCGGCACAGCTATACGCCGGGATGGTATCTGCCGGGCGGCGGGGTGGAGCGCTCCGAGACGGTGCTGACCTCGCTCAAGCGCGAGCTTGATGAGGAGGTCGGGGTGATGCTGCGCGCCGAGCCGAAGTTCGTCGGCCTCTATGCGAATTTTCGTGAGTTCAAATCGGATCACGTGGCGCTGTTTCTGATCGAAGCGGGGAGCTACGAGAAAGAGCCGCGTCCGAATTTTGAAATTGCGGAAGCGGGGTTCTTTGCGCTGGATGCCTTGCCTGCCGATACGACGCGGGGGACGCGGGCGCGGCTGATGGAGATCGCCGAGGGAGTGCCGCCGCCGGAATTGTGGTGAGGCGTCATTGCGAGGCGGAAGGCCGTGGCAATCCAGAGGCGTCATCCTCTGCAAGAACTGGATTGCTTCGTCGCTCCGCTCCTCGCCATGACGAAAATATCAATCTCCAAACCTAACCCTCATGCTGGGAGCGGTGCGTCAGCATCGCGTCTCGAAGCACGAGGCCCAGGCGCTTTCAATGGCCCCGGACGACCGCGCCTCAAAGTTTTGGACGTTTGTCTTTCCACGGACGGGCCGTTTCGAGTTGGCCGGCGAGGCGGAAGAGGGTGGCTTCGTCGCCGAAGCGGGCCGTGAACATCATGCCGAGGGGGAGATCGGCGGCGTTCCATGCCAGCGGCACGGACATGGAGGGCTGGCCGGTCATGTTATAGACGCCGATATTGGGCAGGTATTCCGCCATGTTGCGCATGATCGCGCCAATGTCGCTGCTCGTCGTGTCGAGCGTTTTCAAGGGAATGGGCGGCGTGGCGAGTGTGGCGGAGAGATAGATATCGTAACGTTCGTGGAACGCTGCCATCTTGCGGCCCATCTGATGCACATAGAGCATCGCGTCGGCATAGTCGGCGCCGGACTGCGCCTTGGCGGCGGTTGCGACGAGCAGTGTGAAGGGCTCGATGTCGTCGCCCAATTCGCGGCCAAGGGCGGCGGCGCGCTGGCGCACCGTCAGCGCGATGTTGGAGCCGATCAGCGCGGCCTGATGCTTGCTCATTTCCTCGGTGTCGATTTCAGGCGCGGCTTCCTCGACTTCGTGGCCGAGGCTGGCGAGGAGTTTTGCCGTCTCCTCGATAGCGGCAACCACATCCTTGTGACAGGTGGTGCCGTTGGGACGCTTGGTCGAGAAGGCGATGCGGAGCTTGCCGGGGGCCTTGGAGGCTTCCGCGAGGAATGAGCCGGTGAAGGCGGGCGCGGCATAGGGGTCGCCTTCGGCGGGGCCGTGCGTCGCGTCGAGCATGGCGGCGCTGTCGCGCACCGAACGCGAGACGACATGGGCGATGGACATGCCGCCCCAGCCTTCGCCGCGATCGGGGCCCATGGGGGTGCGGGCGCGGGTCGGCTTGATGCCGAAGACGCCGCAGGCGGCGGCGGGAACGCGGATCGAGCCGCCGCCGTCGCTGGCATTGGCGACGGGCACGAGACCGGCGGCGACGGCAGCGGCTGCGCCACCCGAGGAGCCGCCGGGCGAGCGCGTCAAGTCCCAGGGATTATGCGTCGGGCCATAAAGGCGCGGTTCGGTCGTCGGCATGAGGCCGAATTCGGGAGAATTGGTCTTGCCGAAAATGACGAGGCCCGAGGCGAGATAGCGGTCGGTCAATGTGGAATTGTGATCGGCCTTGTTCGCCTTGAAGGCCGCCGAGCCGAAGCTGGTGATCGTGCCGTCGAGAAGGAGATGAAGGTCTTTCATCAGAAAGGGGACGCCCTTATAGGGGCCTTCCGGCAGGCCGCGGGCGATCTGGGCGCGGGCTTCGTCATAATGTTTCAGGACGACGGCGTTGATCTTGGGATTGATCTTCTCGGTGCGGGCGATGGCTTCGTCGAGCAGTTCTTCGGGCTTTACCTCGCGCTTGGCGACCAGTTCCGCGAGGCCTAGTCCGTCATATTTGTCGTAATCCGTGAATCCGCTCATCCCGCCTGCTCCCATGAATATTGTTTATTTTGGATTATCTTAAGGAGCCAAAGCGATGCGGCCAGCGTTTTATTTCAGAAGGAGCACACAATGAAGAGAGCTGCTTTCTTGTTTTGCGCTGCGCTGGCGCTTTCGACGGCGGGATGTGCGGTGGCGGGACAGGTTGCTTATGGCAACGAGGAGTTCGACGCAGCGGCGCTTCCGGGCGACAAGGCGTCGCTTTCCCAATTGAATGATGAGCAGTTGGGGATGCTGCGCAAGTCCGTGCGTTTCTGCAATGATTTCGGGCGCAGCAAGCACTCGATGAATTTCTGCGTGACGTCGGGCCTCGATCTGGACGTGAGGCAGAATGGCAGCGCGGCGCTCAAGGCGTTTCACTGGTCGCTCAGTCCGATGGATCGCTATGACGATGCGCGCAGCATGTTGCGGTGAGCCGGTTGGTGAAGGAATGAGAGTGGGCTGGGGCCTCGTCCTTCAGAAACGCGCCCGGTCATGCGGCGCGGCAAAATTCAGCGCCGGGCCTTTGGGAACAATGCCGGTGGGGTTGATGGTGCGGTGGCTGGCGTAATAGTGATGTTTGATATGGTCGAGATTGACCGTCTCGGCGATGCCCGGCACCTGATAGAGATCGCGCAGGTAGTTCGACAGGTTCGGATAGTCGATGATGCGGCGCAGGTTGCATTTGAAGTGGCCGTGATAGACGGCATCGAAGCGGATGAGCGTGGTGAAGAGGCGCCAGTCGGCTTCGGTGATCGCATTGCCCGCGAGATAGCGCTGCGATGACAGGCGGGCTTCGAGCGCGTCGAGTTCGGCGAAAAGAATGTCGAAGGCTTCCTCGTAAGCCTCCTGCGTCGTTGCAAAGCCTGTCTTATAGACGCCGTTGTTAACGCGGTCATAGACGGTGGCGTTGATGCTGTCTATTTCGGCGCGGAGCGGCTCGGGGTAGAAGTCGAGGGAGGCGTTGACGCCTTCGAGGTTGTTAAATGCTGAGTTCAGCATGCGGATTATGTCGGCGCTTTCATTGGCGACGATGGTTTTGTGCTGCTTGTCCCAGAGAAGGGGCACGGTGACGCGGCCTGTGTAATCGGATTTGGCGAGGCTGTAGATTTCATACATCCGCGTCTTGCCGTTGACCGTATCGGGAATGGTGCCGGGGAAGTTGCCCTTGATGGTCCAGCCTTCTTCGAGCATCAGCGGATCGACGATGGTGAGGCCGATCTTGTCGTCGAGGCCCTTGAGCTTGCGGAAAATAAGGGTGCGATGCGCCCATGGGCAGGCGAGCGAGACATAGAGATGATAGCGCCCCGCTTCGGCCTTGAAGCCTGCATCGCCGGTGGGGCCTGCGGCACCATCGGGCGTCACCCAGTTGCGGAAGGCGGCGTCCTGGCGGACGAAGCGTCCGCCAGTTTTGCCGGTGTCGTACCATTTATCCTGCCATTTGCCTTCGACGAGCAGTCCCATGATGTTTCTCCTTTTTCGTTTCAGGCGTGAGGCGGAAGATCGGCGATGAGAAATTCGGCGTCGCCGTTGGCGCGGATGACGAGGTGCTGCACGTCCTTTATGGCCGCGCCTGCACGTTCGGGCACTGTGACGCCGTTGATGCTTACGCTTCCTTTGGCCGGGACGAGATAGGCGAGGCGTCCGGGCGCGAGGTCGAGCGTGAGTTCCTGCCCGTCATCGAGTGTCGCGCCGATGATCGCCGCATCCTGCGCGATGTAAAGCGCGTCGGCGGGAGCATCGGGTTTGCCGCTGGCGAGTTCGACGAGCTGGCCCTTGCGATCGGCTTTGGGGAAGGCGGCGGCTTCCCAGCGCGGCGTCACGCTCTTTTTATTGGGCTCGATCCAGATCTGGAAAATGGTGGTGTCTTCGGTTTCCCGGTTCCACTCTTCATGCTGGATGCCGCGTCCTGCCGACATCACCTGTACGTCGCCCGCGACGGTGCGGCCTTCATTGTTCAGATGATCGCGATGGGTGATCGCGCCTTTGCGGACATAGGTGATGATTTCCATGTCGCGGTGGCCGTGGCGCGGGAAGCCCGTCTGGGCCTTGATCGTGTCGTCGTTCCAGACGCGCAGCGGGCCCCAGCCCATGCGGGCTTCGTCATAGTAATCGGCAAAGGAGAAAT
The DNA here is from genome assembly GCA_964560165.1 of uncultured Parvibaculum sp. GTDB lineage: Bacteria > Pseudomonadota > Alphaproteobacteria > Parvibaculales > Parvibaculaceae > Parvibaculum. The sequence continues at coordinate 9,591 of CAZLLB010000096.1, forward strand.
GATGTTTGGCGTTGAGCCAGCCGTGATCGGCTCCGCCGAGACTGTCGAGAGGTCTGACGTCGATCATTTTCGTTCACTTCCTGCGGGTGCATTTTGCCCGCCGATCCCCGCGCGTAAATCATCCGGCCGGTGGCTCGGGGGGAGGGAGACCACCGGCCGGGTTGCGGAGCGGACCGAAGCTGCTCCGCGGGAGTAGATTAAGCCTTCAACTTCTTCGTAATCTTGGCGACATGCGCGCCCTGAAATTTCGCCATGCCGAGTTCCAGTTCACTTGGCTGGCGCGAACCGTCGGAGCCCGCGATGGTGCCTGCGCCATAGAAGGAGCCGCCATGCACTTCGGAAATGTCGCCGATGCCCGGCGCGCCGAAGGGAACGCCGACGATGATCATGCCCTGGTGAAGCAGCGTCACATGCGTCGTCAGGATCGTGGACTCATTGCCGATACCGGTGCCTGTCGAGGTGAAGACGCTGCCGACCTTGCCGATCAGCTTGCCGGTTGCCCAGAGCGCGCCGGTCTGGTCGAGGAAGTTGCGCATCTGGCCTGACATATTGCCGAAGCGGGTGGGCGTGCCGAAAATGATCGCGTCATAATTGGCGAGTTCGTCAGGCGTCGCGACGGGCGCCTTCTGATCGACCTTCATATGGGCTTGCGCCATCATTTCCGCAGGCATGGTTTCCGGTACGCGCTTGATGTCGACATCAACGCCAGCTTCGGAGCGTGCGCCTTCGGCGACCGCTTCGGCCATCTTTTCAATATGGCCCCATGAGCTGTGATAGAGCACCAGAACGCGCGTATTGGCAGACATATAACCCTCCAGAAGTAAGCCCCGATGGGGCAAATCAATTTCGTGGATCAAATCTATTTGCTTCTCGTGGCGAAACAATTCATGTTTTTCGGAACAGATTGTTCTTGATGGAGCAACAAATGGCCCTTGATCTGAACGCCTTCGCGATCTACGCCAAGGTTGTCGAACTGGGGAGTTTCACGGCGGCGGCGGAAGCGCTGAAGCTGTCGAAATCCATGGTCAGCCGCCAGATTTCGGAGCTGGAAGACGCGCTTCATGTGCGGCTTCTGAACCGCACGACGCGCAAACTCAGCCTTACCGAAGCCGGGACGGTCGTTTTCGAGCGCGCCTCGCGCATCGTTGCGGAGGCCGCCGAAGCCGAGCGCGACGCCAATTGCATCGAGGGTGCGGTGCGCGGAAAGCTACGCGTCAATGCGCCGATGACGTTCGGCATTCGCGAGCTTGGGCCGGTCATGCCGAAGTTTCTCGCGCGCTATCCCGAACTCACCGTCGAGCTGGTGCTGAATGACCGGCGGGTCGATCTGCTCGAAGAAGGGTTTGATGTAAGCCTGCGCATATCGACGCTTGACGATTCAAGCCTCATTGCGCGGCAGCTTGCGCCCGTGCGTCGCGTGATTGTCGGCACGCCGGATTACTTCAAGGCGCATGGCGTTCCCAAACATCCTCGCGATCTCGCGCAGCATGCCTTCAATCTCTATTCGGTGGCGGCGCGGCCGGAGATCGTCGCGTTCCGCGAGCCGGGCGGCAAGCTCTTTCAGGTCGAGGTGAAGGGCGCCTTTCTGTCGAACAATGCCGATGTGATGGAGGGCGTTCTGATGGCCGGGCAGGCGCTCAGCGTCGCGCCGCTATTCCTGTGCGCCGACGCCTTGCGTAGCGGCGCACTTGTCGCGGTGCTGGAAGAATGGGAGCCGGAGCCGTTGACGCTGCATGTCATTTATCCGCATACGCAGCATTTATCGGCGAAGGTTCGGGCGTTTGTGGATTTCGCGGTGGAAGAGTTCGGCCCGGGCAAGGCACGCTGGCTCAATGGCGAGAACAAGGCGAAAGGCAAGAAAGCCGCGGGCAAATGAAAAGGCGCGAGCCCTTCGGCGTCGCGCCTTTTTCTGTCGTAGGTCTTTTGGTTTTTGACGACCCGCTGAGTGAACTTGCGGTCGCCTAGAGAC
>CAZLLB010000097.1:0-11429 GCA_964560165.1 uncultured Parvibaculum sp.
TCGCGATGAAGAGAAGATGGGTGCAGACGCCGATGGTGCGCGGGTCTTCCATCATGTAGGTCAGCAACTCGCGGAAAACCGAGTTGTACATCTCGTCGATTTCCTCGTCGCCGCGCCAGACATCCATGGCGGCTTGCGCGTCGCGGTTGGAGCAGGCGTCGAGCACCGATTTCAACTGGCCTTGCGCGAGGCGGCCCATGCGGGCGATGCCCTGAATAAGGCGCACGGGCGTATCGAAATCGCCCTGGATGACGAGGGCGCGCTTGGCGATATTTTTCGACAAGTCGCCGATGCGCTCCAGATCGGTGGAAATCTTGATTGCCGAAATTGCTTCGCGCAGGTCCGACGCCATGGGCTGGCGCAGCGCGATCACGCGGATCGCGCGGGCTTCGATTTCCTGTTCGAGCGCGTCGATGCGGCGGTCGTCCTGCACCGTGCGGGCGGCAAGTTCGCTGTCGCGGCGGGAGACGCTTTCAATGGCGTTGGCGAGTTGGGCCTCGGTCAGGCCGCCCATCTGGGCGATGCTCGCAGCGATCGTATCGAGTTCTTCCTGAAACGATTTCACTGTGTGATCGGTCACGCTTCGTCTCTCCTGTTGACCCATTTGGTCCGTTTTCCTTGCAGCAGATGTCGGCCAGTATAAGCCGCCCGGTTTTCCGCGCACGTCCGTTCGGTCCGGTCCAGGCACAGTGGGGTTCGTTGCGCGCAATCTATCGCCGGGACATAAAGGCTTTACGACAGTTAAGTGTCGTTTTTTTGACAGCCGCCAGAAACCACCATTTCCCGGACTTTTCAGCCTCGCAATGGCTCGGGTGCCGCCGGAATCAGGATCGTGAAGGTCGAACCCTCGCCAAGTTCGCTCTCGATGGTCAGCACGCCCTCATGGCGGTTGACGATATGCTTGACGATGGCAAGGCCAAGCCCCGTGCCGCCCTTGGCGCGGCTCGCCGCCTCGTCCACCCGATAAAAGCGCTCGGTCAGGCGTGGCAGGTGCTCGCGCGAGATGCCGCCGCCAAAGTCGCGCACGCTCAGGCGCACCATCGGCTTGCCGCCCCGCATATGGGAGGCGAGCGTGATTTCGACCCGTTTCCCGGTGCGCCCATAGCGGAGCGCATTGTCGGTGAGGTTCTGGACGACCTGCCCCAGCTCGTCGCGGTCGCCGCGGATCGAGGGCAGATCGGCGGGGGCCGAAACGTCGATTTTCATGTCGGTCTGGTCGGCCAGATGCGCCAGCCCGTCCACCACATCACTCACCACGCCGCGCAGATCGACAAGACCGCCCGGGCGCACATGCTCGCGCAATTCGATGCGCGACAGCGACAGAAGATCGTCGATCAGGCGGCGCATGCGGTCGGCCTGCTCGGCCATGATTTCAAGGAAGCGCTCCTGCGCCACGGGATCGTCCTTGGCGTGGCCGCGCAATGTGTCGATGAAACCCGACAGCGAGGCCAGCGGCGTTTTCAATTCATGGCTGGCGAAGGCGACGAAATCGACGCGCATATCTTCCACGCGCCGCGCCTCCGTCACATCGCGCAACGCCGCCAGCACGAGGCGGGCGCGGCGGCGCATGGCCTGGCTCATGACAGGCCCGCCCTTGGCCGCCTCGGCCTCGATGGGCGTAATGAAGGCGGTGTAATTGCGCTCCACGGGCACCGGCAGCGCATATTCGATCGAATGGGCGGGGCCGCCTTTCAGCACCTCGTCGATGGCGGTTACCAGGGCGGCGCTGCGCAGCATCGTCGCTACATGCTTGCCGATGGCTTGCTGGCCGGTCAGGGCCTGCGCGGCCTTGTTGAGAAAGAGGATGCGCCCGGTTCCATCGAGCACGATCAGCGGATCGGGAAGTTCATCGAGGATCGCCCGGCCCGCGCCGTCGGCCAGCGCGGCGATGCCGGAGGCAGGCTGCAAGGCGGTGCGCAGCGCCATGCCCCGCGTTTCGCCGGTCAGCATCGCACGCAACATGGCAACGCCCGCCAGCACCAGGAATGCCAGAAGCGCCGGCCAGAAACGAAGGGCGCTGGTGAGCCACAAAAGAAGGAAGACGACGGCGGCGGCGGTAATAAAAGTCCGCGCGCCCTTCCAGCGTCTGGCAAGGCCACGGGCGCGTTCCCGCATCAATTTCCGCTCACTGTCGCTCGACGTCATGATCCTTTTTTCTGTTTGCGTCAGGCTCGCCCCGCCGGAGGCCGAATCACCTCAGACGCCAAAATCCCAACTCATGCCATCGTGGTAGCATTTGAGAACACTCTTCGCGATGACAATACGATGAACTTCATCTGGGCCATCGGCGATGCGCAGCGTGCGCGCGCCCAGATACATGCCCGCCAGCGGCGTGTCGCCCGAGACGCCAAGCGCGCCGTGAATCTGGATCGCCCGGTCGACGACGCGCGAAAAAGCGGCAGGCACGAAAATCTTGATCGCTGAAATATCGGCGCGCGGATCGTGGCCTGCTTCCATCTTGTTGGCGCAATGAATGGTCATCAGCCGCGCCGCCTGAATATCTATATAGCTGTCGGCAATGGCCCCTTGCGTGAACTGCTTGGTTTCGAGCTTGCCGCCATGCACGTCGCGGCTCACCGAGCGTTTGCACATCAGATCGAAAGCCCGCCACATCTGGCCGATGGAATTCATGCAGTGGAACACGCGGCCTTCACCCAGCCGGTCCTGCGCCGCCTGATGGCCGGTGCCGGTACGGCCAAGCTGGTTTTCGGCGGGCACACGGACGTTTTCGTATTTGATCTCGCAATGGTCACCGCCCGTGTGGCCCCAGACCGGCACCGAGCGGATGATGTTCACGCCCGGCGTGTCCATCGGCACGATGATCTGGGTCATCTTGTCCTTCACCCCGCCCTTGCCGTCGGCCTGTTCGGTGCGGCACATGACAATCGCTATGTTGGCGGCGCGCGCGTTGGAGGTGAACCATTTATGGCCGTTGATCACCCAATGGTCGCCGTCCTTCACCGCGCGCGTCTGGATTGCATAGGGGTCTGAGCCCGGCTGATCGGGTTCGGTCATCGAAAAGCAGCTTTCGATTTCGCCGGCCACCAGCGGCTCCAGCCATTTCTTCTTCTGCGCAGGCGTGCCGTATTTCAGCAGGATTTTCTGGTTGCCGGAATTGGGCGCGACGACGCCGAAGAGCCGCGCCGAAAAAGGCGACCAAGCGAGGATTTCGTTCATATAGGCATGTTTCAGAAAGCCTACGCCCATGCCGCCATATTCCTCCGGCAGATGCGGCGCCCAGAGGCCCTGATCCTTGACCTTTTGCGAGATCGCCTTGCGCCGGGCTCTGGCCTCGTCGCCGCCCTTATAAAGCAGGGCTTCAGAGGGAATAATATCCTCCGAGACGATCTTCGCGGTCATCAGCCGGATGTCGTTCGTGCCGTCGTCGAGACCGGCAATGGGTTGAACCTGCATCGTCATCTCCCCCGATTTTATTTTTTATGGCGATAGCATAAGAGCCCTCTTCCCAAGGGCAAGCCTCGTGACATTTCGCCGATTTGTCATAGGTTAGCGGCCTGAGATGCAACGGGGCTTTGGGACACATGACTGATATTCGCGGCAAGGTGGCGGTGATAACAGGCGCGGCAAGCGGCATCGGTCGGGCAACCGCCGTAGCGTTGGCGCGTGAAGGGGCGCGCGTCGCCATCGCCGATGTGGACCGGGCGGGCCTTGCCGAAACGGCCACGCTGGTTGCCGCCATTGGCGGCCAGGCATCGACCTATCTCCTCGACGTCTCGTCGCGCGACGCTGTCTATGCCTTTGCGCAAGAGATCGAGGCCCAGTTCGGCGGCGCCGACATCGTCATCAACAATGCCGGGATCGCGCAGGTCGCCACCGTCGAGGACCTTCCTTACGAAGATTTCGAGCTGGTGATGAATATCGACTTCTGGGGCATGGTCTATGGCTCCAAGGCTTTTCTGCCGCAGCTTCGCAAGAAGGGCGAGGGCCATATCGTCAATGTCTCGTCGATTTTTGGCCTCTTCTCCGTGCCGACGCAGGCGGCCTATAACTCCGCCAAATTTGCCATTCGCGGCTTCACGGAGGCGCTGCGCCATGAAATGCGCGGCTCGGGCATTGTCGTGTCCTGCGTCCATCCCGGCGGCGTCAAAACGAATGTCATGCGCAATGCCCGCTTCCTGCAAGGTGTGCAGACGAGCGAGCGCGAGCAGGCGGTTTCCGGTTTCGACAAGCTCGCCCGCACGACGCCCGACCGCGCGGCGCAGGTGATCATCAAAGGCATCAGGAAAAATAATCCGCGCATTCTGATCGGCATGGATGCGCGCATTGTTGATTGGCTCGTCCGCCTTTTGCCCGCCTCTTATGGCAAGCTGATGTTCAGAGGCGAAGGCGGCACGAGCGGCGGCCTTCTCGGCACGATGGGCGGCGACAAATAGGTCTCAGCCGCGCAGCTCGCGCGCCAGCACGCGGCGCGCCGCTTTTTCAAAATCAGCATCGAGATAAGGCACGAGCAGATCGAACATCTGGCCGACGCCCTCGATCATGTCGCCGCGCGTGACTTCATCTTTGCGGGAGATTTGCACGAAGCGGATCCAGTTCATCCAGATCAGCCATGTGTTGAGGCCGAGCGAGCGAAAGCCGTTGCGGGTTTTCGGTTTCGTCATGCTTCCATCTTTCGCAAGCTGGCGCACGATGCCCTCCAACTCGTCGAGTGCCCAGGCTTGCAGGTCGCGATAGGCAAGCGCCAGTTTGTCATCCTGTCGCAGAAGATGGTGCAGCCCGCCGAAGAAGAAACGATATTTCCAGGCGACGTCGAAGCTGCGCAAATAGAAGGCCGCAAAACGCGCGGGCGAGATCGGCGGCACCACATCCTCGATCATCATGGCGCGGAATTCCGCCTCGAGCGCCGCAAAGAGCCCGCGCACGATCTCCTCGCGGTTCTTGAAGTGGTAGTAGAGATTGCCGGGGCTGATGCCGAGCACCTGCGCGATGCGCGTGGTGCCCGCGGCCTGCGCGCCCTCTTCATTGAGGAGCCTCAGGCTCAAGTCCAGAATGCGGTCGCGGTTGCTCATCGCTCTTCTCTAGCCGCATTCGCACCCGCCTTCCAGACTTGACTTCCTGTATGATTAGAGGAAATAGTCTAATTAGAGGATCTAGTCTAATCGGTGGGGGCGACTGTGGGGGCAGGCGACGCGGCACGGATGACGGTGAGGCGCGTGCCTTTCGCCCATGCGCGCGACAAGACGTTGCACTGGAACGCGCGGCGGCCTGAATTCTCGCAGATCGTCAATGCGGCATCGCTCACCATGCCCTATCTCGAACCCTATCTCATCAAGACGATGCGCGAGGCGCGCCCGCTCATCACCGACGCAAAGCTCGTGCGCGATCTTGATCTCTATTGCGCGCAGGAATCGGCGCATTACCGCCAGCATCGCAAACTCAACGATGAATTGAAGGCGCTGCGTCCCGGCATCATCGGGGTGATCGAAGCGGGGCTTGCAGCCGACTATGCCCGGCTCGGGCGTGAGCGTTCGCTCAAATTCAATCTCGCCTACGCTGAAGGCTTTGAATCCATGGCGCTGGCCATCGGGCATATGCTGGTCGAAAATCGCGCCTTTCTGTTCAGTGGCGCGGAAAGCTCGGTTGCTTCGCTGGTGCTCTGGCATTTCGTCGAAGAGGTCGAGCACAAGAACGTCACCTTCGACGTCTTCAAACATATTCATGGCAGCTATGTCTGGCGCATCGCCGGGCTGCTCTATGCCACGTTTCACATCATGCGCTGGACTCGGCGCGGCTATCAGGCGCTTCTCAAGGAAGACGGATTGTGGCGCAACATGCGCTCGCGGCTGGCGCTCGCGCATGTGCTGTTGCGCATCTTTGCGAGCCTCACGCCGAAACTCCTGCGCATCCTTCGCCCCGCCTATCACCCGAGCGAGGTCGCTGACCCTGCATGGATGCTCGGCTGGGCCGCGCTCTATGACAAAAACGATGCCGCCGCAGCGCGCCTCGACACAACCCGCCTCAACGAAGCCTTGCCCGCTTCCCTGCCCCTATAAAGAGGACTGACCATGGACAAGATGCCGACACGCCTGCGCGCCCTCCTGTTCCTCAATGGCATCGGACTTTTCGTTCTCGCCATATCCATCGGCTGGATCTGGTTTGCCGCCCTGCTGCATGCCATCGTCCTCTGGCCACTGCCCTTCAACATTCCGGTGGCTATCCCCGATGACGGGCGCGCCTGGCGCATGGCGCATATGGAAGGCATCACGCAAGGGCTGCTGCTGATGGCGGTCGGCCTTGGCGGGCAGTTCATGCGGCTCTCACGCAAGCAATATGTCTGGCTTTTCTGGTCCTCGCTCGTCACCGCATGGCTTTTCACCGTACCGCCGATCTTCAATGCGATCTTCGGCACGCGCGGGCTTGCCTTTGGCGGCGGCCCTTTCAAGGGCGGCATGGCCAATGACGTCATCTATCTGGTCGGCTGGCCGCCTGTCATCGCGGTCCATATCATGCTGGGTCTTGCACTTTGGGGCGTCTGGCGTTTCCTGAAACACGAAAAGGGCTGATGCAGGCGCATGCGATGCGGTAGGCTGCGAGCCACAACATCAAGAACGCATCAGGCTCCAATGTCCCAGCTTGCCGGCCCCTCCTCGCAATTCTATGTCTCGCAGCGCCTCCGCCTTCACTATGTCGATTGGGGCAATGAGGACAAGCCGCCGCTCCTGCTGGTTCATGGCGGGCGCGATCATTGCCGCAACTGGGATTGGGTCGCCCAATCGCTTCGCGAGCGCTATCACATCATCGCGCCCGATCTGCGCGGCCATGGCGACAGTCAGTGGATGGTCGGCGGCACTTACGAGTTCAATGATTACGTCTATGACATCGCGCAGCTCATCCATCAAAAGAAACTCGCTCCGCTAACTATCATTTCACATTCGATGGGCGGCGCTATTTCGTTGCGCTATAGCGGGCTTTATCCCGACACGGTGAAAAAGCTTATCGTCATCGAGGGTCTTGGCCCGTCGCCGAAAATGATCGCCGAGCGCGTCAAGGCAACGGCGGATGAGCGCCTGCGCAAATGGATCGACGAGTTGCGCGACATCTCGGCCCGCCTGCCGCGCCGCTATGCCTCCATCGAGGAAGCCTATAAGCGGATGCAGGGCGAGAACCCGCATCTATCGCCCGAACGCGCGCGCCATCTCACCGTTCACGGCGTCAATCAGAACGAGGACGGCACCTTTAGCTGGAAGTTCGACAATTACGTCCGCGCCTTTTCACCCAATGGCTTCGACACGCGCGCCACGACGCATCTGTGGTCGCAGATCACCTGCCCGACGCTGCTCATTCGCGGCACCGAAAGCTGGGCCAGCGATCCCGTCGCCGATGGCCGCGCCGCCCATTTCAAGAATGCCGAAATCGCCTCCGTCGAAGGCGCGGGGCATTGGGTGCATCACGATAAGCTCGACGAGTTTCTGAAACTCACAAATGATTTTCTGGTCAAGTAGATTGCTGAATTTCCTGCCTCTCAGGCTGGAATGGCATTCCCCGGACAATCAAGAATGACGGTCCGCAGCAGGCCCGCATCGCGATGCGGGATGGCGGCACGGTAATCGGGCTTGTCGATCATCTCGAGGAAAGCGGCGCGCGAGGGATAGCGGACAATCGCCACCATGTCCCAGTCGTCGTCATCACCACCGATAAAGGTCGTCGTTTCCGGCGCGCCCCAGAAGAAGCGTCCGCCGACTTCCGCGACCTTCTGCATCGCCACCGCCGCATAAAGTCCATAGGCGTCGCGGCCCGTCAGCGCGCCTGCGTCGCGCCCATCGGTATATTCGGCCCTGTCGCGAAACTTCAGCAGATTGAGCATCGCAATCGGCTGTGTCTGGTCGGCGCCTGAAAAGGCGGAAAGTTGCGCATCCGTCGGTTCAAGAGCAGCGATCATGCTTATTTCTTTTCTTTTTTCTTCGTCGCTTTCTTCAGCGCTTCCAGCGCCTCGTCCGACACCGGCGCGGTCAGGAAACCGAAGATCGAATCGAAGAGATTGGCGACGAAAAAATCCCGCGTCGCAGCTTCGTTGACCGTGTCGTGCTGGCGCGTCCAGATCGCCAGCGAATTTACCGTCATCTCGATCAGGAAACGCTGACGCTGGATCGCGATCTCGGGCGGCAGATCGCCGAGTGCGGCGATGACCAGCGCATTGGCGCGCGCGACGCCGGGCAGATCGCCGCGCGAGGCGAGCCCCGGAAGATCGAAATCGGGATCGTTCAGCACCTGCGCCAGGAAGCGCACAAAATGCACGCCATCCTGCTCGACCAGAAGTTCAACGAGCGGCATGAATGTCGCGTGCAGCACGGCGCGCAAATCTTTTTCGCCGCCATCGCGCAACAACGCCTCGACACGTTCGACGCGCACCGCGTCGATGTCGCGAGCGCGGTGCATCAGGATCGCGCGCACCAGTTCGACCTTGGAGCCAAAGTGATAATGCAGCGCCGATTCATTGCGTTGCCCGGCGGACGCATTAATTTCCTTCAGGGTCACACCATGCACGCCCTGCTCGCCGAAAAGTTTTTCGGCCGCGAGGATCAGTCTCAACCGCGTATCGCCGCGCGGTGCCCGCGTCGTCTCTTTAGGTTTCATCATCTCAATCTAATGTTGTTCATTAAAACGGTCAAGGTAGCTTCGAAGCCGGAGCGATCTCTGTATGATCGCCTCCATGCTTTTTACAAGTTTCTTCGGCGCTTTGCGTTTTCGATTTTCGCAAAAACATGCGCAGGCTGTTTTGTTTCTGCGTCGCCGCGCCGGGCTTGTGCAAGGACGGGTTGCGGCCAGCAACTTACGTGCGGGTTTTTCAGGCTTCGCGCTGATCGCGCTGGCGGGCATGACCGTCATTTCGCCCTCGCGCGCCGCAGACCCCAAAGCAGGTTCCACCGCTCCATCCTTTAAATTTGATACACACGTCGAAGGCGAAAAACTTCCCGACGAAATCCGCGACATGCTCGAAGAGACCGTGGAACTTGGCAAAGAGCAAGCCGCCGTCGCGCCGACTTCGCTCGGCCAGCTTCGCCGCCGCGCCATCGACGAAGCCGACAAGCTCAACGACGTGCTGCGCTCTGAGGCCTATTACAATGGCCGTGTCGAGCCCGTGATCGAGGAAGCAAAAGGCGGACGTTTCGATCTCACCTACCGGATCACACTGGGCCCGCGCACCATGATCCGCAGTTTCAACATCATCTATGCCGACAATCCTTCGGACGTCGCCACGCTGCCGCATGACGCAAAGGTGCTCGGCCTCAAGCCCAACCGCTCGGTGCGTGCCCAGCGCGTCATCGATCTCACGCGCGAGGCGCTGACTTATCTGGAAAATCATGGCCACCCCAAGCCAAGGCTCGCCAAGCGCGAGGTGATTGTGGACCTTGCCACGCAACTGGCGGACGTCACGCTGACGATCAGGGCGGGCGAGCCCAAGCGCTTTGGCGATCTTGCCATCGTCAATCACCGCGCCGACGAAACAGAGGGCCGCACCCGAGCCGACTATGTGCGAGCGCTCACCAAATTCAAACCCGGCGATCTTTACGACCGGCGCAAAGCCGATGCGACGGTCGCAGCACTGCGCCAGACGAGCCTTTTCGATCAGGTCGCCTTCGAGATCGACAATGGGAGCGGCGATCTCGTGACGCCGCAACTGACGCTTGGCGAGCGCGCGCCACGTTCGGTCGGCGCTGGCGCAAGCTGGTCGTCGGATGAAGGACCCGGCGTGCGCGGCTTCTGGGAGCATCGCAACATCTTCGGTGGCGCAGAGAAGCTGCGTCTCGAACTCGCCCTCGCGCAGAAGCTGCAAAGTTTCAAAACCGATCTCCTCAAGCCGCATTTCCTGCGCGAAGATCAAAGCCTGCTCGGCAATTTCGAAATCGCGCATGAAGAGACCGATGCTTATGACGAAAGGCGCGTGAAGGCGGGCTCGGCGCTGGCGCGCCAATTGCGCGAAAATCTTCAGGCGAGTGTCGGCGGCTCCTTCGAATTTTACCGGACCAAGGACAGCACCGGCGACCATTCCTATCGTCTCTTCGGCTTGCCGCTTTCCATGCGCTATGACGGCAGCGATGCACTGCTCGATCCGACCGAGGGCGTGCGCCTCGGCGGCGCTTTGACGCCCTATGCAGGTACGGCGAATGGCACAGCGACCGCCTTCACCCGTTTTGAGGCGACAGGCTCAACCTATTGGAGTTTTGGACGGCGACCCGATCTCACGCTCGCGCTGCGCGGCCGCTATGGTCTGATGCTCGCGCAGCAGACACTCGACGTGCCGGGCTCGGTGCGTTTCTATGCGGGCGGCGGCGGCTCCATTCGCGGCTATGGCTATCAGCTTGTCGGCCCGCTCGATGCGAAAAAAGACCCGCTCGGCGGTCGGTCCGTCGTCGAAATCAGCACCGAAGCGCGCTACCGCATTACAAAAACCATCGGCGTTGTCGCCTTTGTCGATGCGGGCAATGCCTATGCCACCACGACGCCCAAGCTTAGCCAGCCACTTCAGGTCGGCGCAGGCCTCGGCCTTCGCTACTACACGCCCATCGGGCCGGTGCGCGCCGATGTCGGCTTTCCGCTCAATCCGCGCAAAGGCGTTGACGACGCGTTCCAGCTTTACTTCTCGCTTGGGCAGGCTTTCTGATGGCGGCGCAAACATCCTCATGGACGACAGCTCCCGGTCTGATGCGCCTCATCGGCGGTCTAGCGCTCGGGTTCGCCGGTGTGGTGCTGGCGCTCATCGTGTTGGTGCTGGCGCTTCTTCAGATCGCGCCGTTGCGCCAGTCGGTGCTGGCTTTCGCGCTGGCCGAGATCAATACCGGCGAGACGCAAATCTCCATCGGCGACATTGAAGGCGAATGGCCGCGCCGTCTCACGCTGGACAATCTCGAAATTTCCGATGGCCAAGGCGTCTGGCTGTCGCTGCGCGAGGCGCGGCTTGAATGGTCGCCGCTGGCGCTCCTCAGGGGCGAGCTTCATATCGTCCGGCTCGATGCTGCCGGTCTCGATGTTTATCGCGCGCCCGCAAGCAGCGCGCCCGCGCAGAGCGAAGGCAGTTTTTCGCTTCCCTCACTTCCTATCGCCATCAAGCTCGATGCTGCGCATCTCTCCGGCCTGTCGCTCAGTCGCCGCCTTGTCGATGCGAGCGAAAAAGGCCTGCTCGTCAAACTCGATCTCGATGCGCGCGCAGTGTTGAATCGCTCACGCCTCGATCTTGCGCTGACGGCCCGGCGCATCGACGACGTATCGGGCAAGATCGACCTGCAAGCCTTCTTCGACAATCGCGACCAGCGCATCGACGTGACGATCGATGCCATTGACGGCGCAAACGGCAAGCCGGGCCTTGCCGCCCTGCTCGGTGGTCTCGATGCCGACCGCCTCGCCATCAACGCCCATGCTGAAGGCCTCGACGGCAAGGTGACGGCGCAGGCAAAGATCGACGGCGGCAG
>CAZLLB010000098.1:0-640 GCA_964560165.1 uncultured Parvibaculum sp.
CCCGCGCCCATCCCGCGCGGATTTGCCCGAGTTCGCGCAGCCTCGGTGAAATCTTCCGCTTAGGACTACGATAAAACTGAAAGCCAGCCACGGCATGATCAAAAGCGTCGGGCACTACCGCGAAGACGGTCCACCAATTTCCCGGCGTACCCGTCGCCGTTCCCGGCTCCTTCACCGGATCGCGTTCGCCAAACAATGCTTTGTAGATCGACTGCGCCAGCGGATGCGCCGCATCCTTCCCCACTTCCCTCAGACGAGGCATGGCCCTCTCCCTTCCAATTCTTTTCTTGATCAACTATACTGTATAGTATGGTTGGCGCGAGCATAAAAAAACAGGCCAAGAACGCCCCACTTCGTGTGAGCGCGGCCGACTGGATCGAAGCGGCCATGCGACTTCTGGCGCGCGAGGGCGTCGATGCTATTCGAATTGATCGTCTTTGCGCCGACCTCAAGGTCACCAAGGGCAGCTTCTATTGGCACTTTCCAAACCGCGAGGCGTTGATTTCGGCCATCAGGATATTCTCGGCGACCGACACATCGGGGCAGAGCGCGATCTCCTGGTGCACGAAGCCGATTCCGAGTTCCTGCGCACGGGCGGGAGAGGTGATCTCGACCGGCTTGCCGTTGAGGATGATCTGGC
>CAZLLB010000098.1:650-11395 GCA_964560165.1 uncultured Parvibaculum sp.
TCGCCGCCCGCAATCAACCTTCGAAACTATCCGCTCTCTCAAGGCTACCCCGCGCGAAAAGCTCTATCGCCTTTTCGATCTTTATTGGCGTGACGATATCGTCCGTTTCGACCGCGCCATGCGCGCTTGGGCCTTGAGCGAACCTGCCATCCGCAAGGCCGTCATCGCGACTGACCGCGAGATGCTCGCTTTCGTCGCGGGGCTCTTGGGGGACATCGGCTATACGAAGGACGACGCGCATATGCGTGCAGCGACGATCTTTTTCACGGGCATAGGCATGTCCGCCGCACCACATCTGGTGGCTCGCGACAATAACGGCGAGCGCGAGAGATGGTTGAACATGATCCTCGGCGCAACAACCTGATCCATCAGCGCGCGCGCCTAGCCCTATCGGCCAGAACTGTGCCCTTGCGTTCGAGCTTTCCCCAGCCAACGAAGGGCCCGCGTATTGCCGTCATGATGGAGCGCACGACGACATAATACATGAGCTGACGATAGCCGAAGCGCTGGAAGGCGAGCCACCAAAGCAAGCTCCACTGCTCGCGCCGCTCCATCAGAAACCCGAAGGTGGCCGCCAGCAGATCGACCACAATGAAGACGCAATAGTAGATGCCGACGAGTTTCAGATCAGCATTACGGAACTCCGCGCCATGCTGCGCATAGGCAATCCATTGCCCAAGCAACTGCCAGACCAGCAGCAGATCAGCTAGCGGTGCCAGCGCGGTCAGGATGATCTGGAACAGCCAGACCTGCGGCAGCGCGATCATGCCGAGCGCGCCGTAGCGTGGCCGGAATGTCAACGACCGATATTTCCACAAGCATTGCAGTGTGCCATAGGACCAACGGAAGCGCTGCTTCGACAGACCAGAGAATGTGGCTGGCGCTTCCGTCCAGGCAATGGCGCTGCTGTCGAAGAGCACACGATGCCCGACCTTTTGTAGCTCGATAGTCAGGTCTTGATCCTCCGCCAGCGTATCGCCGCGAAAGCCACCGAGTTCGGTTAGCACCGAGCGTCGCCAAGCGCCGATGGCCCCCGGTACTACAGTGAGCGTGCCAAGTGCTGCCAGTGCTCGGCGTTCAAGATTTTGCGCCGAGATATATTCGAGCGCCTGCCAGCGCGTGATCATATTGATGCGGTTTCCGACCTTGGCATTGCCCGCGACCGCGCCCACCGTTTCATCGGAGAACCAGCGCACCAATCGTGCAATCGTATCAGGCTCGAACTGCGTGTCGGCGTCGAGCGCGACAATAACCTCGCCCGCTGCCGCAGCGATGCCAACATTCAGCGCGTTCGCTTTGCCGCCATTCGGAATATCGATAATCGTCACTCGCGGGTCGCTTGCAAAACTCCCGCGTAGCACGCTGAGCGTATTGTCTTTCGAGCCATCATTGACGGCAATCACTTCGAGCTGCTCATAGTCGCTCGACAAGATACCCTGGATGGTCGAGACGATTACCCTCTCTTCGTTGTAGGCGGGCACAATCACCGAAACCTTGAACAGCCCGGGCGTCAGCGGCGGCTCCTCCATGCGCAACTCGGCGCGCCGCCGCAGCAAGCTCAGTATGACGAGGAAAAGCAGCCGCCCGATGCCAAGCCAGATGGCAACAAAAAAACACCAATAAAGAACGTGCCCCAATGTACTGAGCGTCATGAAGACGGCCCGGTCAGTAAGCAAGCCTACTGTCAGCGGCAGATGCGGCATCACCTGTTCCCGCGTCAGCGGGATCAGCGATGAGGCAGACACCAGCTCATAGCCCTCCGCGCGCAGCTTATCGATCAGTATCGGCAAGGCTTCAACCGTTTGCTCGCGGTCGCCGCCCGCGTCATGCAACAGTACGATGTTGCGCGGCACGTCTGCGGTCGCCCCCGCAGCCTGATCCAATGTGTGCTGGATGATCTGATCGACGCCCGGCTGTGTCCAATCGAGCGGATCTATATGTTCGCCGACCGTGATATAACCCATATCCTGCGCGATCTTCACCGGCACAATCTCTTCGTAATCCGTCGGCTCTGCATCGCCAAGATAAGGCGGCCGGAACAGGCGCAACGAGCGACCCGTCAGCGCTTCGAACAGGCGTTGTGTTGCGTTGAGTTCCAGTGTCACCGCCTCATCCGGCGTTACCGAAAGGTTTGGGTGCGTAAATGTGTGGCTGCCAACTTCATGGCCCTCGGCCAGTTCGCGCTGCACCAATCCGGGATAAGCCTCGGCGTTGGAGCCGATAATGAAGAAGGTCGCCGGAACTTTTTTCTCTTTCAGAATATCGAGAATTTTCGGCGTCCATTCGGGGTCTGGCCCGTCATCGAATGTCAGAGCGATTTTCTTCGCTCCGCCACCAAATTGCCTGATGACATAGGTGGTCGGCAGCTTAGTGTAGGTTTCGTCAACAATATCGCCGGTCTTCTTATCGAGTTCGAATTTTCGGCTTCCCGAAGTCGGTTCCGCTGCGACAGTCAGAAATTCTCCACGACCCTCGAAATCGATGTCGTTGATGATCGGGATATTGTCGATACTCGCGGGCGCTTGCTTGCCATAGGGCTGACCCATCACGTTCCAGACGGTCGGGTCTTCTCCACCCAGCCGCCACACGGCATAGCCCGCAGGCTCATAGGGATCGGCGGCATGTATCTGGTTATAAGCCGTCACACCATCGAGGAACCAGATGTCGTGTTTGACGTGGTCGTCTTCGATATAGGAAAAATGCGGATTGTTTGTTGCATCGTCGAAGTCGATATCAGCGTTCGAGTCATGCGCGGCGATCACCGAATCCTGGAAGGTCAGATTGTCAACGTCGCCGCCATTCCAGTCATAGCCATAGCTGCCGATGGCAACGATGGTCTGGCTCGGATCAAGCACCTTCATGCGCTTGTCGATGACACTCTCATACCATGGCTGCCCCGCCACGCTGCCCGCTCCGCCTGCCGGCCAATGTTCATCATATGCCATCAGCATCGTGTAATCGATGACACTGGCCATCTGCTCAAAGGGCCAGGTGTCGTCGCCGACGGGCGTCGCCAGCACGACGACCCAGCCATTTGGCGAGAAGGTTGCGGAGAGTTCCTTCAGGAAAGACTTCAGGTCTTTGCGCGATCCGACCGGTATGTCTTCAAAATCGACGACAATGCCTTGCAGTTTTTTTTGAGCTATGAAATCCGCGAGCTGCGCGATGAGCCGCTTGCGCCGCTCCGGCTGTGCCAGCATTCGTCCGAGGCCGGGGCCGTCCCATTTTCCATTGGCGGCATTTTGCAGGCTTGGCAGGATCGCGACGCCAGGCTTGTTGTCGCGAATGTATTTATCGACCTTGTGGTCATAGCCTTGCGCCAACGTCATGTCGGGCCCTGACAAGGTCAGCCAAGTCGGCACCACCCAATCAAGGCTCGGCAGCGCCCTCTGGAGCGACGCAAAAGTGTTGTCACCCCATGTCGGGTAGAAGGCGATCGATAGCGACCGTCCAGCCTGCGGGCTAAGGATTGCTGCGGCTGCATTGTTGAGGCGCGCATGCTCCTGCTTGCGGTGACGCTCATGCGCCACCTTTTCGCGCCGCGCGCGCGCTTCGGCAGCGAGCGTGGCCGCCGCCTTCAAAAGACCCGGCGACATCGCCTTGTGAGAGAGTTCGGCGGTCGGCACCGCGTTCATCTGGCCCGGCAACTTCACGCTGTCGAGATGAGGGACAACCGCGACGCTGATGACAAAGGCGATCGCCGCCACGGTGCTGACGATGGCCGCTATCCAGCCAAAAATGGAAATATGGGCGGCACGGCGTCCGCTCGCATCGAAGAAAACAGGTTTATTCGCCATGGTACTCCGCAGGGCCCGCCCACGCCGCAATTCCTACACCGGATTCGCCAGTCTTATTCTCAATCTTCCGTGATCCCACCGCTTTGATGGGTGAGCTAAACCCATTACATTCTTCTCCATGAACATTCCTTCATCCATTGACGAGACCCTAGATCTGCTGGCGCGCGGCGCTTATGTCGCTGACCGTTCGCTCGCAACGGCGATTTTCCTCGCCCTCAAAATGGGTCGGCCGCTACTGCTGGAAGGCGAAGCAGGCGTCGGCAAAACCGAGATTGCCAAGGTTCTGGCTGGAGCGCTTGGCCGCCGTCTCATTCGGCTTCAATGCTATGAGGGGCTGGATACGGCGAGCGCCGTTTATGAGTGGAATTATCAGGCCCAGATGATCGAGATCCGCCTTGCCGAAGCTGAAGGCAAGCAGGACCGCGAGGCATTGGGCAAGGATATTTTCTCCGAGCGGTTCCTGATCCGCCGCCCCATTCTGCAATCGCTTGAGGCAGATGTCTCCGGGCCGCCGGTCCTGTTAATCGACGAGCTTGATCGCACGGATGAGCCTTTCGAAGCCTATCTCCTCGAAGTTCTGTCGGACTTTCAAGTCACGGTTCCCGAGATCGGCACGATCAAAGCGGAACAGCCGCCCATCGTCATCGTAACGTCAAACCGTACGCGTGAAATCCACGACGCGCTGAAGCGCCGCTGTCTTTACCACTGGGTCGATTATCCCGATGCTGAACGCGAACTTGAAATCTTGAAGCTGAAGGCTCCCGGTGCGCCTGCTCGTTTGTCCCTTGAGGTTGTCGCTTTCGTGCAATCGCTGCGCAAGCTCGACCTCTACAAAAATCCCGGCGTCGCGGAAACGATCGACTGGGCGACGGCTCTGACACAGCTCGACGCGCTGGCTCTCGACCACCAGATCGTCAGTGACACGCTTGGCGCATTGCTGAAATACCAAGACGACATTGCCCGTGTTCAAGGCAGCGAGGCTGCGCGCATCCTGGAAGAAATCCGCGCGGGCGCGCAGGCGGCGCAATGACGAGCCGGGCCTCAGGCGGGCGTCTGGCCGAGAATATCGTTCATTTTGCTCGCATATTGCGTCGTGCCGGGATGAAGGTAGGCCCGCGTCAACTGCTTGATGCCATTGAGGCTGTTGAGGTGACGGGGCTGCGCTCGCGCGATGATTTTTACTGGACGCTGCACGCGACGCTGGTAAAGCGCCATGATGCGCATGTGATCTTTGATCAGGCGTTTCATGTGTTCTGGCGCGATCCGCAATTGCTGGACCGTATGATGGCGTTGATGCTCCCGGAAATCCGCACGCCTGAAAGCGATGACAGAGAGAAGGCAAATCGCCGTATCTCAGAAGCGCTTTTCGATAATGATTCCAACGATGTGCAGGAGCAAGACAATCTCGAAATAGATGCCAGCGAAACTTTTTCCGCCGCTGAAATCCTGCGTAAAAAGGACTTCGAACAGATGTCTGCCGCCGAGCTTGCCGAAGCCCGGGCAGCCATTGCGAAGCTCCGCTTGCCGCTCGACGAGGCCCGCATACGGCGTACCCGACCCTCGCCTCGCGGTCACCTTGTGGACATGCGAGCAAGCCTGCGCGCCTCGCTAAGGGGTGGTGACATCATTCCGCTGAAGAAGCGTGATTACCGCCGCCGCCGTCCGCCTCTGGTGGTGCTGTGCGATATTTCGGGTTCCATGTCGGCCTATGCGCGGGTTTTCCTTCAATTTTTTCATGCACTTACCAATGATCGGGACCGCGTACATGTTTTTCTCTTCGGGACGCGGCTGACAAATGTCACGCGCGAGCTTCGCCACCGCGACATCGACGAGGCCTTGGCGCGCGTCACGGCCTCGGTTGAGGATTGGGATGGCGGCACGCGGATCGGCGAGACGTTGCGTCGGTTCAATGTGGAATGGGGACGGCGCGTGTTGGGGCAAGGGGCTATAGTGCTACTTGTCACCGACGGGCTCGATCGCGATGCGGGTCAGGGTGTCGAGGCGGAAATCGCGCGGCTGCATCGGCAAGCCAAGCGCCTCATCTGGCTCAACCCCCTGTTGCGCTATGATCGTTTCGAACCGAAAGCCTTAGGTATCAAGGCATTACTTCCGCATGTTGATGAGTTCCGTGCGGTCCATAATCTCGACTCGCTGGCCGCGCTCGTCGATACATTGAGCGGACCGGCACCTCGAATATCCGAAAGGAGGGCGGCATGAGCGATGTTTTGGAACAGGCAGCCGCGTGGCAGGCAGAGGGTCATAGGGTGGCGCTGGCTACTGTGATCGAGACCTGGGGATCGGCACCGAGGCCGGTCGTGAGCCAGCTTGCGATCAGAGATGATGCGTCATTTATCGGTTCAGTTTCAGGGGGTTGCATCGAAGGAGACGTGGTGACGCGGGCGCTCGATACGCTTACCAGCGGGAAGCCGGAGGTGCTGGAATATGGCGTCAGCGACGCCACAGCCTGGGAAGTCGGACTTGCCTGCGGAGGCCGCATCCGGGTCTATATCGAGCCGGTCACTGCTTGATATGCGCGCGGATATTCTCAAGGAATTGCTGCAAAGCCGGGAGGCCAAGCGCCCCGTTGCGGTCGCAACACACCTCTCTGATGGGATAAGTAAACTTGTCTATCCTGATGATAAATCAGAAGAAACATGGTTAATTAAAGCTGTTTCAGAAGTTCTGGCGACGGACAAAAGCCGTGTCGTTACCGCGCCGGACGGAAGTGGCGAATGGTTCCTCAATGCCTTCAATCCGCCGCTGAGGTTGCTTGTTGTCGGCGCTGTCCATATTGCTCAGCCAGTTGCCTCAATAGCCGCGCTAGACGCCTTCGATGTTGTTGTCGTCGATCCGCGTACAGCCTTCGCTTCGCCGGAGCGTTTTCCCGATGTGACGCTCTATACCGAATGGCCCGACGAGGCGCTGGCGGCCCTCAAACCCGATTCGCGGACGGCGGTGATAACTCTCACGCATGACCCCAAGCTCGACGACCCGGCGCTTGAGATCGCGCTTCGGAGTCCGGCTTTCTATATCGGCGCGCTCGGGAGCAAGAAAACCCACGCGGCGCGGATCGAGCGACTGACGGCCAAGGGCTTCGACGCGGAGACGCTCGCCCGCATCCACGCGCCGATCGGCCTCTCCATCGGTGCCAAGAGCCCCGCCGAGATAGCCATCTCGATCATGGCGGAAATAACGCAAGTGCTGCGTCAAGGGGGAGCATCGCGGTCATGATCTTCGGCGACATGGCGGTGGCGGAAGCGGAAGGCGCGGTGCTCGCCCATTCGGTGCGGATGAGCGGGGGGAGCTTCAAGAAGGGCCGCGTCATTTCCGCCGCCGACGTCGCGACGCTGGCCGCCGCCGGTATCGAGCGCGTCACGGCGGTTCGGCTGGAAGCCTCCGACGTGCCGGAAGACCGAGCGGCGTCCGAACTTGCAACCGCGCTTGCCGGTCCAGCGCTGCGGGTCGCCGAACCTTTCACGGGGCGCGCCAATTTCTTTGCCGAAGCCGACGGGGTGCTGGTCTATGACCGGGCGCGGCTTGATGCGGTCAACCTTGTCGATGAGGCGATGACAGTGGCGAGCCTCGAGCCTTTTGAAAGCGTCACGGCGCGGCAGATGATCGGCACGGTGAAGGTGATCCCCTTTGCCGCGCCGCGCGAGGCGCTGGACAAGGCCGTGGCGCTGGCGCGCGAGGGCGCGCCGCTCTTTGCGATCCATCCGTTCCGGCCACAGGTGCTCGGCCTCGTCGCCACGCGGCTCGCGGGCACGAAGGAGAGCGTTCTCGACAAAACGCGCAAGGTGCTCGATGCGCGGCTCGCCGCGATGGGAAGCTGCATCGGCAAGGAGCTTCGCTGCGCGCATGACGAGGCCGAAGTCGCCGCTGCGGTGAAAGAATTGCTGGCGGAAGGCTTCGCGCCCGTTCTGGTTTTCGGCGCATCGGCCATTACCGACCGGCGCGACGTCATTCCGGCGGGGATCGCGGCGGCGGGCGGCGAGATCGTGCATTTTGGAATGCCTGTCGATCCGGGCAATCTGATGCTGCTGGCGCGCAAGGGCAAAACGCCGGTGCTCGGCCTGCCCGGCTGCGCGCGCTCCCCTGCCCTCAACGGTTTCGACCGGGTGCTGTCGCGGCTGCTCGCCGATGTCGAGGTGACGCGCGCGGATATCATGCGCATGGGCGCAGGCGGGTTGCTGAAGGAAATTGCGACACGGCCACAGCCGCGCGACGGCACGCAGGCGCAGGCAAAGCCCGCTGCGCCGAGCATAGGGGCGCTGGTGCTTGCCGCCGGTAAATCGAGCCGCATGGGCGACGCGAACAAACTGACCGCTGAGGTCGATGGCGCTGCGATGGTGACGCGGGTGGTGGACGCAGCGCTGAAAAGCGGCGCGCGGCCGGTCATCGTCGTCACCGGGCATCAAGACAATGAGGTGCGCGCGGCGCTGGCGGGCCGCGATGTGGAGTTCGTTCACAATCCCCACTATGCGGAGGGGCTTTCGACATCGCTGCGCGTGGGCGCAAAAGCGCTGCCCGAGGGGCTTGACGCTGCCGTCATATGTCTTGCGGATATGCCTGACATTACGGCGAAGCATATTGGTCGCCTCGCCGCCGCTTTCGATCCGGATGAAGGCCGGACCATCTGCGTACCAACTTTTTCGGGAAAGCGCGGTAATCCGGTCCTGTGGGGCGCGGCGTTTTTCGCCGAGTTGCAGACGCTGAAGGGCGATACGGGTGCGAAACATCTGATCGGCGAACATGCGGATGCGGTTTGCGAAGTTCCCATGCCGGATGATGCGAGCTTGCGCGATATTGATACGCCGGAGGAGTTGGCGAAGCGGCGCGGCGGGTAGCGGGTCCAGTGGAAAGGCCCTCACCCTCCCGCGCGCTCCGCGCAGGTCCCTCCCTCTCCCAAGGGGAGAGGGGCGAAGAAGTTTGGTGCTGTTGATTTTTCTTAAGCCCCCTCCCTTTGGGAGAGGGTTGGGTGAGGGTCTTTAATCCAAGTCTTTCGTCTAGATAGTTTGCGTGCGGACTTAGGAAAATCGAGCCGCTCCATTTTTTTCACCTGACTTAAGATGGTTGCCTGATCGACCTCGGGTCTTGGCTTGCTGGATTGCCACGCCCCTGCGGGGCTCGCAATGACGGTGAGAGGCCGGGCGTATTTATTGTCAGTGTGCGATGAATATGCGGCGGCGTTTCGGGTGTTGTTGCCGGGTCTGTGGGTGCGGTAGAGAAGATGGACCCCGGGTCAAGCCCGGGGTGACGTTGTGGAGAGAGATCAGGCTCTCCTCTGCCGTGTGAGGTAAGGTTGTGCGTGTTTGGGTTCGAGGGCTGCGGGGTGGTTTTGGTCTTTAAAGCACAGCTTCAACGCTACCCACTTTGGGGTACTCACAACGACTGTGCTTGCGTCATGGTTATGGCGTCGTTCTTATAGGGAAACGCGATTGACGCGTCAGGGGCTGCGGGCTGTGCATATTGATCTCCAGAAGGATCTGGCTGCCATCAGCCAGATTGCGGCCATACCGGCGATACTCTCTGTGATCTGTCGTACCACCGGCATGGGCTTTGCTGCGGTGGCGCGCGTGACGGAGGAGCGCTGGGTCGCATGTCAGGTTCTCGACAATATGGACTTCGGCCTCCGGCCCGGTGACGAGTTGAAGGTGGAGACGACGATCTGCGATGAGATCCGGCAGACGGGCAGAGCTGTCATCATCGACAGTGTCTCCGAAGATGGTCTGTATCGGAACCATGACACACCAGCGCTTTATGGATTTCAGAGCTATATTTCGGTGCCGATCATTTTGCCCAATGGTTCGTTCTTCGGCACGCTCTGCGCCATCGACGTCAAGCCGCATCTTCTGAACACGCCTGAAACCGTCGGCATGTTCGAGCTTTTTGCAGAGCTGATTGCCTTTCATCTCGACGCCAATGACAAGCTGGCCTCCAGCGAAGCGGAGCTTTTCAACGAGCGGCACGCATCGGAACTGCGTGAGCAGTTCATCGCCGTGATGGGGCATGACCTGCGCAATCCGCTCGCTTCGATCGATGCCGGAATTGGCCTTTTGCAACGCGAGCGACCGAGCGAAAAGGCGGCGACCATTCTGGGACATATGCGCAATAGCGCCGCGCGCATGAGCAGCCTGATCGACAATGTGCTCGATCTGGCACGCGCACGGCTTGGCGGCGGGTTTTCTCTAAATCACCAGAGCGACGCGCAGCTTGAGCCGATACTCGACCAGGTGGTGATGGAACTTCGCTCCGTCTTGCCCGAGAGGATCATCGAGACGCGATTTGGCATCTCGGCGCCCGTCGATTGCGATCCGACCCGCATCGGGCAGCTCTTTTCCAACCTGCTCGGCAATGCGCTGATGCATGGAGCGGCGGCTGAGCCTGTTCTCGCCGAGGCCATTGTGGCCGATGGGCAATTCAGACTTACGGTTTCCAATCGCGGCGAGCCTATTGCGCCGGAAGCCATGAAGCTCCTGTTTCAGCCCTTCTATCGCGGGCATATGGGGGCAAACCTTCAAGGGCTGGGCCTTGGGCTCTTCATCGCCGCGGAAGTTGCCAGGGCCCATGGCGGCACGCTGGAGGCTTTTTCCGCGCCAGACATGACCAGCTTCATCTTTCAAATGCCGCTGTCTCCCACCCTCTCCTGAAGGGCCGGGTCGCAGCGGCTGAATTTGCCCTTCATGCCCAAAAACCGGCAGAGATGGGCCGTTTTCTGGCCTACCACCCATTTCCCCTTGCTATTTTTCAAACGAGACACAAATATATTTGCGTCAATTCGTTTCGGTTCGGCATGCTCTCTAACGCTCTCAAGATCGAGCGCCGGGCTATCCCTAATCTTAATTGAAGTTTGACGCCCCGCGCGATGTCGCGTGGGGAAACCTCAATGCCAAGGAGACACCATGTCCAACAAGGGCGCGGTAAAGTGGTTCAACAGCCAGAAGGGCT
>CAZLLB010000099.1:0-11228 GCA_964560165.1 uncultured Parvibaculum sp.
CTTCCCAATGTTAAATGGGCGCTGCTCTATGGTGTGTTATTATGTAATGCACGCGCGATGGGCGAATTCGGCGCCGTTTCGGTTGTTTCCGGCCATATCCGTGGTGTGACCAACACCATGCCGCTTCACGTGGAGATTCTCTACAATGAGTACAATTTCGTTGCAGCCTTTGCAGTTGCCTCGCTTCTGGCTCTCCTCGCGCTTGTCACCCTCGCCCTCAAAACCGTCCTCGAGTGGCGCTACGGTCGTGAACTTGCCGCATCGGCCGGGTAGCGAGCCGCAGAAGCCCGAGCGTGATGCTGCGCGCGTCAATCAGGCGCCGGTCCGCATCGACGTTGAAGCGCTGAAGAAAAGTTTCGGCACGTTTCCCGCGCTCGATGATGTGTCGCTCTCGGTGGAGCCCGGCGAGTTGCTGGCGCTGCTCGGGCCTTCGGGGTCGGGCAAGACGACGCTGCTGCGCGCTATCGCGGGTCTGTCCTCGCCGGAAGAAGGCCGCATTCATTTCCATGGCGAGGATGCGACGAACCTCAGCTTGCGCGAGCGCCGCGTCGGCTTCGTCTTCCAGCAATATGCGCTTTTCCGCCATATGACGGTCTTCGACAATATCGCCTTCGGCCTCCGCGTTCGTCCGCGCAAGGAGCGACCGCGCGCCAAGGAAATAGCGCGCCGCGTTTCGCGCTTGCTTGAGCTTGTGCAGCTTGAAGGTTTGGGCGAGCGTTTCCCGAGCCAGTTGTCCGGCGGCCAGCGCCAGCGCGTCGCGCTTGCTCGCGCGCTCGCCATCGAGCCCACCGTGCTTCTGCTCGACGAGCCTTTCGGCGCGCTCGACGCCAAGGTGCGCAAGGAGCTTCGCCGCTGGTTGCGCCAGATCCATCAGGAAACCGGCCTCACGACGATTTTCGTCACGCATGATCAGGAAGAAGCGCTGGAGCTTGCCGACCGTGTTGTCATCATGCGCGCGGGCAAGATCGAGCAGATCGGCACGCCCGCCGAAATCTACGACGAGCCCGCCACGCCGTTCGTCTGCGAATTCCTCGGCAATGTCACGAAGTTCGTGACAGTCCTGAAAGATGGCGAGGGCAGCGTGTTGGGCGAGTTTCTGCCCGTCGCTGAAGGTGCCGCCTATCGCGATGGCCCGGCGGTCGCTTATGTGCGCTCGCATGAAATCGAAATCTCGGGCGGCGACCAGTCCGGCGGTGCCGCCGCCACCGTCCACGCCATCCGCCCCTTCGGCGCTTCGGTCGCCGTCGATCTCGATGTCGATGGTCATGCCGACCCGATCGAAGCGGAAATCCCGCGCGAGCTTTTCGAAGTCGGCGAAATCCGCGTCGGCCAGAAGGTCCGTGTGCGCGCCACGGCGGCGCGGATTTTCAAGGCGGAGTAAAGTTCGTCATCATTGCGAGGGCTGAAAGACCGAAGCAATCCAGTTCTTTCCGCGGTTGCGGTTTCTGGATTGCTTCGCTCGCGCTCGCAATGACGTTTAGATACGCGGCGAGATCAAGCCGCCTTGCGCTTCATGCTGTAGCGGATCGGCAGGCGCTTCAGCCCTGAGACGAAGTTCGCTTCCACCCAGGCCGGGTCGCCCGCCAGTTCCACCGTGTCGAGCCGCGACAGCAATTCGCGGTAGAGCGAGCGGATTTCCATTTTGGCGAGGTGCTGGCCGAGGCAGACATGCGCGCCATAGCCAAAGGCGATGTGCTTGTTCGGGCTGCGGTCGATCTTGAAGGCGAAGGGATCGTCGAACACATCCTCGTCGCGATTGGCCGACCAATAGCACATCAGCAGATTGTCGCCTTTCCTGATCTTCTTTCCGCGAAACTCGACATCCTCGGTCGCGGTGCGGAAGAAGTTCTTCACCGGCGTCACCCAGCGGATCATTTCATCGATCGCCGAAGGAAGCAGGTCGGGGTTCGCGCGGAGTTTCGCAAACTGATCCGGGTTCTGCATCAGCGCGAGCAATCCGCCCGCCGTCGTCGAGCTTGTCGTGTCGTGGCCTGCCGTCGCGACGATGATGTAATAGGACAGCGCCTCGAAATCGCTCACCAGCTCGCCGTTGATCTTTGCATTGGCGATGACGCTCGCCACATCGTCGCGCGGGTTCTTGCGGCGGTCGGCGGTGATCGCGCCGAAATAATTGAAGAAGTCGGTGATCGTATTGGCGTTGAAAGTCGTCGCGTCGCTGGCGCGCTTCATCTCCGGGTCCGACGCGCCGAAGATTTCCTGCGTCAGCTTCAGCATGAAGCCTTCATCCTCCGGCGGCACGCCCAGCACGGTCATGATGACGCGCAGCGGATACCACACCGCGACATCGCGCACGAAATCGCATGTGCCGTCGAGCGCTTCCATGCGGTCGATATATTCTTTGGCCAGCGCGCCCACTTGCGCTTCCAGCGATTTGAGGTTCGGCGGCATGAACCAGGCCTGCGTCATCCCGCGATAGGCGCGATGGTCGGGATTGTCCATGTTGACGAGCGTGCGCAGCAACAGGTGGCTGCCGCCGGTGAATTGCTTCACCTTTTCTTCCGTTTCGATAGTCGTCAGCGTCAGCCGCGGATCGTTGATGAACAGCTCGTTCTGCTTTTCGATCTCGGCAATATCGGCATGTTTCGTGATCGCCCAGAAAGGCCGATATTCGTCAGGTTCCGTCCAGTGCACCGGATCGTCGCGGCGGAGGTTTGTGAACAAGGAATGGAAGGCTTCCTCGCTGGCATAGGTCTTGGGGTCCGCAATCGCATTGTCGATGGATTTGTCGCTGGATGTGCCGCTCATCTGTTCGCTCCGCTCACTCGCGCGGGGCTCGGCCTCTCCGTGGCGTCGGAGGCGGCTCTTCCCCTACGTCATTTCTCGTTCCCCGACCGAGGCTTGGTGTTCGGGCGTTTCATCACGATATGAGAG
The DNA here is from genome assembly GCA_964560165.1 of uncultured Parvibaculum sp. Lineage (GTDB taxonomy): Bacteria > Pseudomonadota > Alphaproteobacteria > Parvibaculales > Parvibaculaceae > Parvibaculum. Next base: position 2,893 of record CAZLLB010000099.1, read on the forward strand.
ATAACGGTTCGCCTACAAGCCCTCATGATCGGGGCTCGCGTCGATAGGCAAACGGACTGGACAAGCGCCTTTGCATGTTCAAGATGGCGCTCAATCGAACCCATTCGTGACCCGTGGTCCGGTCGCAGACAGTTTATGCGGCCCACGACCCAATGAACCTATGACAAGGAGTTCTCCCAATGGCTGAAGCATATATCGTAGCGGCAGTACGCACCGCCGGTGGCCGCAAGGGTGGCCGGTTGAAGGATTGGCACCCGGCCGATCTGGGCGGCGCCATTCTCAATTCGCTGGTCGATCGCACCAAGGTTGATCCCGCGCTCATTGAAGACGTCATCGTCGGCTGCGTCGATCAGGCGGGCGAGCAGGGCATGAACATCGCGCGCAACGCGGTGCTGGCCTCCAAGCTTCCCGAAAGCGTTCCCGCCACTTCGGTTGACCGCCAGTGCGGCTCCTCGCAGCAGGCGCTGCATTTTGCGGCGCAGGCCGTCATGTCGGGCGCGATGGATGTCGTCATCGCGGCGGGCATCGAGAGCATGACGCGCGTTCCCATGGGCATGCCGATCTCGCTGCCGTTCAAGAACGGCTTCGGCATCTACAAAAGCCCGAAGATCGAAGACCGCTATCCCAACATTCAGTTCAGCCAGTTCGCCGGCGCTGAAATGATCGCCAAGAAATACGGCCTGACGAAAGACCAGCTCGACGAGCTTGGCTATTCGAGCCACCAGAAGGCAATTGCCGCGACGCAGAGCGGCGCGTTTAAAGACGAAGTGCTGGCGCTCGAAATCACCACCGCCGACGGCAAGACCGAAATGCACCATGTCGATGAAGGCATCCGTTTCGACGCCAATCTCGAAGCGATCAAGAATGTGAAGCTTCTCGTGGAAGGCGGCGCGATCACGGCGGCGACCTCGAGCCAGATTTGCGATGGCGCGTCGGGCGTCATGATTGTCAACGAAAAGGGCCTCAAGCAGCTCGGCGTCGAGCCGCTCGCCCGCGTGCATCACATGACTGTGGTGGGCGGCGATCCGGTCATCATGCTCGAAGCCCCCATTCCGGGCACCGAGCGCGCGCTGAAGAAGGCCGGCATGAAGATCGACGACATCGACATCTATGAAGTCAACGAAGCCTTCGCTTCGGTTCCGGCTGCATGGCTGCAGAAGCTCAATGCCGATCCGGCGCGTCTCAACGTCAATGGCGGCGCCATCGCGCTCGGCCATCCGCTCGGCGCCTCGGGCACCAAGCTCATGACGACGCTGATCTATGCGCTGAAGAACCGCAACAAGCGCTATGGCCTCCAGACCATGTGCGAAGGCGGCGGCTTGGCCAACGTCACGATCATCGAACGCCTCTAAGCGTTTAAAGGAACAAGCGAACGCCTCTAAGGCGTTCGGGGTTTCCCTACGGAAAGGGCGGTGCAGCGATGTACCGCCCTTTTTCATTTCGCTCGGCTATACTGGCTGAGGAAAAAGCAGGACGTTTTACATGTCGCTCATGCAAGAGAACCACGGTGAGCATACCAACTGCATCGTTTGCGGTTCGACCAAGCGGCATAGCGGCCTCGTCCCTCTTGCCTCCATCCGCCACCCGATCCTCGATCTCATCCTCGTGGACCATCCCGACACAGCACCGGATGGCCGGATCTGCCGCGATCATCTCAATCGCTACCGCGATCTCTATCTTCGTCGCGCCATTGAGGCGGACAAGGGGCAGCTCGACGAGCTTGAAAGCGAGGTCATTCGCAGCCTCGCGGCCCATGACATTCTGGCGGCTAATGCAGACGAGGTTTTTGAGGGCACACGCTCGCTTGGCCAGCGCATGGCCGATGTCATCGCGAATTTCGGCGGTAGCTGGCGCTTCATCATTTTCTTCGGTGCGGTTCTCTTTGGATGGATCGCGATCAATATCGTAGGGCTCTTCAAGCAGCCCTTCGACCCTTACCCTTTCATTCTGCTTAACCTCGTTCTCTCCTGTCTCGCCGCCATACAAGCGCCCATCATCATGATGAGCCAAAACCGGCAGGAGGCGCGCGACCGGATTCGTTCTCAGAATGACTACAAGATCAATCTCAAGGCCGAGCTTGAAATCCGTCACCTGCACGAGAAGATGGATCATCTGCTGATCCACCAGTGGCAGCGGCTGATGGAAATCCAGCAGTTGCAGGTCGAGTTGATGAACGAGATCGCCGGGCGCGAACGGCGGCGCTGATCCTGCATTCAACGCCGTCGCATTTTCGTTTCCGCGCCTTTGCCTGTCGTTGAGCCATCAGGCAGGAAGCTTGCTCGCGGGTGTCGATCCGCTCCCCTAATGCGCATCCTTCGCCGACACAATGCCCTGCGGCTTGTCCACCGTCGGCAGCGTCAGCAGCATGGCGAGGAAGCAAATCGCCAGCACGAAGAAGCAGTCGGCAAAGGCCATCACCGTCGCCTCTCGCGTCATCAGGCCGTAGAGTTGCTTCACCGCCGCCAGGTCGCCGTTGCTGCCGAGCACGCCCGACATCTGGTGGCCCAGCCCCGCAAGCATCTGATCAACCACGGGCCGCCCCGGTTCGATCGCTTCGCGCAACCGGCTCTTGTGGAAGTCGAGGCGGTGGATCAGCACCGTGTTGATGACGGCAAGGCCGATAGCGCCGCCGAGGTTGCGCATCAGATTGTAAAGCCCGCTCGCGTTCTTCAATTGCGATGGCGGCAGCGTGCCGAGCGCCAGCGAATTGATCGGTACGATGCAGAACATCAGCCCGATGCCGCGCAGCACCTGCGGCAGGAAGAAGTCGGCGAAATCCCATTCCCAGGTGATGTTCAGCATCATGTAATTCGAGATCGCCAGCAGCCCGAAGCCGAAGCCGATCAGGTAGCGCGTGTCGAGCTTCTGCGTGAGAATGCCTGCAAGCGGCGCGCTCATGAATTGGCAGATACCCGTCACCGCCATGATGATGCCGATCTGCGTTGCGGTCAGGTCGCGCACTTGTGCGAGAAACAGCGGATAGAGATAGGTGAGGCCGTAAAGCCCGACGCCGAGAAAAAGGCTCAGGATGCAGCCGACGGCGAAGTTGCGGTCGCGATAGGCGCGCAATTCGACGATAGGGTTTTCAAATGTCAGTACACGGGCAAAGAAGAATGCGCCCGAGACCGCGCAGATCACGGCCAGCCACCAGATCGTGTCGTCGCCGAACCAGTCGTTGCGCGGGCCTTCTTCCAGCACATATTCGAGCGATGCCAGAAACACCGCCATCAGGCCGATGCCCCAGCCGTCAAAGCCATGCAGCAGCGACCAGTCAGGCTCGTCGAGATCGACCAGCAGCCACACGGCAGACGTCACGATGACGCCCGGCACGATATTGATGAGGAACAGCCAGTGCCATGAAAACATATCGGTCAGATAGCCGCCCAGCGTCGGGCCGATGGTCGGCGCCAGCGTCACGACAAGGCCGATGATGACGGAGATGGTGGCGCGTTTTTCAACCGGAAAGACATTGCCATAGGCGGAGGCGAAAACGGTGGGGATCATCGCGCCGCCGAGAAAACCTTGCAGCGCGCGATAAACAATCATCTGGTCGATGGAGGTTGCCGTGGCGCAGACGAGGCTCATCAGCGTAAAGCCCGCCGCCGAGGCGACGAAGAGATAGCGCGTGGACATCAGCCGCGACAGCCAGCCCGACATCGGGATCATCACCACTTCGGCTATGAGATAGGAGGTTTGCACCCAGCTTATTTCGTCCGCGCTGGCTGACAGGCCCGCCTGAATCTTTGTGATGGAGCTTGAGACGATCTGGATGTCCAGGATCGCCATGAACATGCCGACGACCATGAAGACGAAGCCGATGACGCGGCGTTTTGAAAAGTCTGGTGCTGTACCCGCTGTGGCGTCGAGGCTTGTCATGAGATGGCCTCTCCCGTTCGCTTACTTGTCGCTGGCTGCGAGCGCCTTCACCGGCATGCGCGGCGTGCCGAAGACGCCGCTGCCGCCCGTATCTGCGTCATGCGTCTGCTCGCCGCGCGTATCGACGGAGACATAAACCGACAGGCCGGGCCGCAGCAGGCCCCGCAGCGCATTCTCATCGGGCACGGCGATCCTGACCGGCACGCGCTGCACGACTTTGGTGAAATTGCCGGTGGCGTTTTCCGCGGGCAGCAGGCTGAAGACCTGACCGCTGGCGGGCGAGAAACTTTCAACAAAGCCTTCAATCTCGGTGCCCGGATAAGCGTCCGAAACAATCGATGCCGCCTGTCCGATACGGATATTCTCGATCTGCGTTTCCTTGAAATTCGCCTCGATATAGACATGCGGCAGCGCCACCAGCGAGGCGAGTTGCGCGCCCGGCTGCACGAGCTGGCCTATATCCATGTGTTTGTTGCCGACGACGCCATCGACCGGCGCGCGGATCACCGTGTAGTCGAGGTCGCGTCTGGCCTGATCGACGGTCGCTTCAGCCTGTTTCAGCGCCGCCTCGGCCTCGACCTTCTGGGCGCGCAGCACGGCGATCTGGGCGTTAGCTGAATGGGAGTTGGCCTCAGCGCTTTTCAGCGTCGCAGCGGCCGATTGCGTGTCGGCGCGGGCGGATTCGAGCTTCTGCTTGCTGGCGAAGCTCTCCCTGGCGAGCTGCGTGTAGCGGGCGTAATCGGCTTTGGCGCGGCGCGCCTGCGCGTCGGCAGACGAGATCGTCGCCTTGGCGCTTTCGGCGGAGGCCTCGGCAGCGGTGATCTGCTCGACGATGGTGCCGATCGCCGCCTTCTGGCTTTCGAGCCGCGCCAGCGCCTGGGCCAGTGCAATCTCGAAGTCGCGCGGCGCGATGGTCGCCAGCACATCGTCCTTATGGACATAGGCGTTTTCGATGATGTTGACGGTGGCGAGGTAGCCCGTAACCTTGGGCGAGATCACCGATATGTCGCTCTGCACATAGGCGTTGTCGGTTGTCTGGATGTAACGGTAGTGGGTGAACCACAGCACCGCATAGATGAGACCCGCTACAATAAAGACCCCGCCAAGGCCCATGAAAATCCTCTGCCGCGTCGCCATGATGCCACCCATAATCGAACTGATCGGTCAACGAGGTTGAAATATGAGCGTATTGAAGCTATATTCAAGGGGAAATTTAATCGAACCGTTCGGTCAATGATGTCAGAATTTGCGACCACTCATGCCGGTACGCTGGAAGACCCGGCCAAGCGCGCCCAGATCCTTGAGGGTGCCCAAAGCGTCTTTCTGGCTGAGGGCTATGAAGGCGCCAGCATGTCGCTGATCGCGCGGGCGGCGGGCGTTTCCAAGGGCACGCTCTATGTTTATTTCGCCAATAAGGAGGCGCTTTTTGCGGCCTTCATCGAGGCGGTGTGTCGGCGCAGCACGGCGGGGGCTTTTGAAGCTCTGAACGGTACGGGACCGGCGCGCGAACGCCTCGCCGCCTTCGGGCGTCTCTTTCTCGGCTTCAAGCTCAGCCACGAGCCTCATGCGGTCGAGCGGCTGGTGATCGGCGAATCGTCGAAATTTCCCGAGCTTGGCCGCGCTTTTTACAATTCCGGCCCCAAACACGGCATCGGGCTTCTGACCGCTTTCCTGCGCCGCCGCGTCGAGGCGGGTGAGCTTAACATCGACGACCCGACGCTTGCCGCCGACCAGTTCATCGGCCTTTGCCTTGCCGATTTGATGCTGAAACGGCGCATGGGCGTCATCGAAACGGCGACGCCGCAGCGCATCGGCTATATTGTCGATCACGCCGTCGATGTATTTCTGAAAGCCTACACAGCTTAAAGGCTACGTATCCCACCGATGAAGATGAAAGAACTAGAACGCGAAACCGGGATAGGGCGCGAAACCATTCGCTTCTATATCCGCGAAGGTTTGCTGCCCGAACCCGTGCGTCCCAAGCGCAATGTCGCGACCTATGGCGCCAATCACGTCGCGCGCCTCAATCTCATCAAGCGGTTGCAGCAGGAGCGTTTCCTGCCGCTCAGCATCATCAAGACCATCGTGGCGACCGAAGCCGAATATCCGGTTTCGGGTTTTGAGGCTTTCATCGGCCTTGAGAGTCGCCTCGGGCCGATGTTGTCCGAAACGCGCAATCTTGCGCCCCGCATCCTTGAAGAAGCGGCGGCGGAGGCGGGCGTCAGTATGGAAGATGTGCGCGCGCTGCAAGGCACCGGCTTTCTCACCATCGACACCAAAGACAATGCCGAATGGCTCAACCCGCGCAATGTCCGCCTGCTGGAGCTTATTGGCGAATGGCGCAAGGCGGGCTACACGAGCGAAGCGGGTTTCCCCATCGACGTCTATCGTATCTACGCCGAAGTCACCGAGGTTCTCGCGCACCGCGCCGTCTCGCAATTCTACAAAGCCTTTGGCGACAAGGTTCCAACCGAAGAAGCCGCCCAGATGGCCGTCCAGGGCATCCGCCTCATCAACGAAATGATGCCGCTGCTCCGCATCGAAAAAATCATCCGCGAAGTCGAACGCGTGAGTGCTACGGGGATGTTGTCGGCGGATGATGAGGATGGGACGGTTTAGCTTTCTTTCATCGCAAAGCCGTCATCTGGATCCTGGAACCAGGTTCTGGGTCACATACGTCACCGTTCTATTCAGGTCGTTGTCGCGGGTACTACGAAGTATTTCAGTGCGACTCAGTGGATTGGCCTTGGCGCACTAGTGGAATTTGTATCATAGTTGGCCATGTTGTTCTTGATACAGATTTTATGCCGAATGTTTTTCTTGCTTGGCTACCTGTAAAGGGTGTCCTTTGATTTAAACGCGGAGGATGCAGATTCTCGATGCGTTCAAGCGCGGTTGAGTAATGCCGCAACATAAATTGCAGGCGCCGTTCGACTTAGCATTGGCGCAGTAATAGAATTCAGCACCAAGGATCAGATACATGGCATCCCTACCCTACGTGACATCACCGGGAAATATCGATAAAGCACTTAACGGTATAAAAACTGCTGCCGTCCCCGAGAGAGTAAGTCAGGATTTTGTAAAAACAATTCTCAAGATTCCCGGGGGTTCTGGGGATCAGATGACGACGTTCCTTAAGAAACTTGGAATGGCGAATAACGACGGATCGCCGAGTGATGTTTACAAGAAATTCCGAAATCCAACGTCTTCGGGAAATGCAATTGCAGGAGCTATTAAGGCGGCCTACTCCCCCTTGTATGTTCGCAATGAGTTTATGCACGAGCTTTCTGATGCTGACCTTTTAGGGCTAGTAGTTGAGGAAACCGGCTTAGCTCATGATGCACCTTCGGCAAAACTGACGGTTAGCTGCATAAAGCATTTGAAAACGTTTGCTGCTTTCGGAGCGAACGCCAATAGTGTTGCCACAATTCTGGCTGCGAATCCGGAAGATGACCGAAGGCCCGATGATGCGCCAATCCCAAAAGGTCGTGTGGACGGATCAGTTGGCCTAAGTCTTGGATACACAATCAATTTGAATTTGCCCGCGACTTCTGATCCAGAGGTGTTCGACGCGATATTCAGAAGCCTGAAAGAACATTTGTTGAGGGGTGAAGATGCCTAGTAGGCCCGATGGATTAATACGCGCGTTCGGGATGACTGGTTTGCAGATATCGTCGAGCATGACGAGAATAGAAAAGCAGTTTGGTGTTGCGTTGGCGCACGACGTAACCGCTCCTATTGGCAGGAAAGCTGCGGAGTACGAGCAGTTCGAGGCGGCATTGCGCGTCGAAGCGGCAAGGATGTCAGAGTTCTATGAGGTATTTTATTGCCTTGAGAATTCCATACGCAAATTAGTTGGGGACATAATGGTTGAAGCGGAGGGCGCGGACTGGTGGGATGGTGCGCGCGTAGACGAGAAAAGAATCCGCGAACCGGCTGCTATTCGTAGAAAAAAAGAAATCGACAGCGGTATTACGCCGCGTTCGGAGAAGCTGATCGATTACACAACCTTTGGTGAATTATCTCAGTTGATTACAGATAATTGGGAGTTGTTCGATCCCGTCTTTCAATCCAAGACGGCCGTAAGCAATGTATCTAATCAGCTAAATCTGCTTCGTGGTCCAATTGCTCACTGCAATCCGACCGATGAACTTGAGCAGGAGCGATTAAACTTAGCTGTGCGTACGTGGTTTAAGATCATGTCGTAATAAAGGGCGAAGATATAAGGTTCTGTATGGGGGTTCGGATAGCCCCTCACGCCCCCAACACCAACGTGTCACCCTTCCGCCAATACACCCAGTATTCCTCGCCCTTCTTGAACGTGAATTCCTCGATGTCGCGGGACACGTTACCGATGTCGGCGAGCAGCGGCGTTGCGCCGCCTACGTCGAAGAAGACGTTGCTAAAGCTGCCGTAATAGGCGACTTCGCCGACCTTGCCGCGCAGCGCGATCACGTCGG
>CAZLLB010000100.1:0-11205 GCA_964560165.1 uncultured Parvibaculum sp.
CCGCTGGAACGAGACGGAATATGATCCGGTCGGCACCTTCTTCTCGCTCGAAGATATTTTTGGCCCCGGTCATCAGGGCGCCTTCTATGGCCCCGGTCTCGGCGGCATTGGCGATCCGGGTGCCAGTGGCGTTTCTCCTGATATGCAGTTTCTCCTGGGCACCGGCATACCTGAATCGCTCGAAGGCGAGCCGCGCGATTCCGGCCAGTGGGGCGTTTCCGGGCGATATTTCAGCGATGCGCTTCAGACCGAGTTTGGCCTCTACTACATGCGCTATCACCAGAAAGCGCCCATACTCGGCATAAACGCGGCATGCGATCCTGTCTTCTCCTGCTATGTCACATCCTATTTCCGCAATTTCGTCGAAGACCAGAACCTCTATGGCGCGACTGCGAGCTTTGTCTTGCAGGATGTGTCGGTGGGTGTGGAAGTGGCCTATCAGCCGAATTACTCGGTGCCGCTGGCCGACGCTTTCACGCCTGCGATCACAGCCGCCTTTGCCGCTGATCCTGTCGGCCTGACAGGGACGGCGAAGGAGCTTGGTTTCGTTCGCGCCAATCGCACACAGACGATCCTCAACGGGATCTACGTCGCGCCGCCGACCATGCCGGTTCTCGGCACGCTCATTCAGGCTGTGGGCATGGATGACGTGACGTTCCTGGCTGAAGCGGCCTGGACCCATTTTGACAAGAAGCCGGCCAATACATTCGGCGACGAGAATGCCATCGGCTATGTGCTCGATATTACCGGCAGCTATCAGGGCATCTTCGGCACGCCCTGGGTGCTCTATCCCGGCATTGCCTTCAAGCATGACGTGAAAGGAACGGCGCTCGATTACGTCGTGACCGACACGCATATCGACGGCCGCAAATCGCTGACACTTCGCCTGACGGCCGACTACCAATCCACCTGGAGCATCGGCGTTGCCTATGTCAACAATTTCGGCGGAGGCATGACCAACTTCGCATCGGATCGCGACTACGCATCCGCCACCGTTTCCTACGCCTTCTGAATGAAACACGTAATGGAAGGTAAGGGGGGAATTCAAATGTCCAAGAATGTTCTGATCACGGCGGCGTTCCTTTGCAGCGCTGCAATCTTCTCGACGGGTGCGGTGGCGGATTCGTTTGCCGATCTGGGAGGAAAGCTCACGCCCATCGGCGCGGAGCGCGCAGGCAATGCCGAGGGGACGATTCCGGCCTGGGAAGGCGGCATTACAACGCCGCCTGCGGGCTACCAGCAGGGAAGTGATTACATCGATCCTTATGCGGGCGAGAAAAAGCTGTTCTCGATCGACGGTGCCAATGCCGCTCAATACAAGGACAAGCTGGCCGCGGGGCAACAGTATCTGCTGGCCCGCTACAAAGACTACCGGATGGATGTCTATCCGGCGCATCGCAGTTGCGCCTATCCCGACAAGCTCTATCAGAAAACCAAAGAGGGCGCGGGTATCGCCCGGCTTGATGCGGCGACGAAGGATCTGATCGCGGCCCTGCCCGGTAGCGTTCCTTTTCCTGTGCCGAGTGATGGGGCGGAAGTGATGTGGAATCATCGCACGGCCTTCGATAGCCTTGGCCGCAATGTGTCGGGCACGACGGCGGTCGTCGATAAGGGTGGCAAGTATGTCCCGCTGAAATGGGACGAAGCTCGCCTGTCGAGCTATTACGATCCGGCCAACACCACGTTCGATGCGCTGAACAATATCCAGCTCAAATATTTCACGACCTACACGGCGCCTGCTCGCGTTGCCGGTGAAATGTATCTGGTCCACGAGACGCTGAACGGCGAACGCAACGCCTGGCTTTACAGCCCCGGCCTGCGCCGTGTGCGTCGCGCGCCGACGCTTTCTTACGACAATCCGGTGTCGGGCTATGAAGGTCTCGCCGCCAGCGACCAGCTCTATATGTATAACGGTCGTCTCGATCGTTACGACTGGACGCTCGTCGGCAAGAAAGAGTTGTACATTCCTTACAACAATTTCGAGTTTGCAAACTCCAAACACAAGGTTGCCGAGCTGACGAAGCCGAATTTCCCTGATCCCGATGTCGGCCGTTACGAGCTGCATCGCGTCTGGGTGGTAGAGGCCAATCTCAAGCCGGGTCTTCGTCATCTGTTGCCCAAGCGCGTCTTCTATGTCGATGAAGATAGCTGGCGTGTCGTAGCGACCGATATTTACGATGCGCAGGGCAAGCTCTGGCGCTATCAGGAAGAGACGACGGTGCCCGTCTATGATCTGCCCGCCTGCTTTGGCTTTGGTCAGGCGATCTACGATTTCCAGGTGGATCGCTATGTGCTCGATCTGGTTTTCAACGACGACAAGCGGCCCGACTTCCACGCCGAAAGGCAGGGCGTTCTCGACGCGACGATGTTCGATGTCGGAGAGCTGCGCAAAAAAGGCACGAGGTAATCCGCTTGGCGCTGGCGTTTCTATCGCGCAAATTCCACAGAGGGCAGGGGCTTCGGCCTCTGCCCTTTGCCTTGAGAGAGTGGGCTTGAAATGACGGTTCTGGAAAGCGCAGGCGGACAGTGGTGGCGGCGCGCCGATCCGCAGCGGGGCTCGACGCTTTTTCTCGTCGCGCTGGCTGGCACATATGGCACGCTTCTCGTCTCCATATTGCCGGCGCTCGTCAATGGCTGGCTCGTCTATCTGCATTTGAGCGAGCGTGTGGCGGGGCTGATTGCTACTGCCAACGTGCTGGCGGCGACGGTCGGTCTGGGGCTTTCCGTTTTCCTGCTCACGCGCTGGTCGCTGGTGCGCATGGCGCAAGCCGGTATCGCAATTGCGATTTTGGGGGATGTGCTCTCCATCGTGGCGCGGACAGGGCTGGAACTCGGCTTTGCGCGTGTCCTTGCCGGGCTCGGCCTCGGCCTGCTCGCTGGCGTGATGACGAACTGGTTCGGCCGTCATGAACAGGCCGAACGCGGCTTCGGCATGTCGATCATGTTGCAATTCGTGCTGACAGCCGTGTTCTTTGCGGTGATCCCTGAGATCGAGCCTTATTTCGGCTATGCGAGCGTCTATCTGGCGGTGCTGAGCCTCGGTGTGGCCGCCGCTTTTCTCTGTCCGCTGTTCGGGCTGAATGGCGGGGATGTGCCGTTACCGAAACAGAGCGGCACGCCGCCGCTCGCCGCCGCTGACGCCCATCCTGCCATCCTGAAGATCTCATCCATTCTGGCTTTCGCCATATTCGAACTCGCCGCCATCGGCCTCTGGAGTTACATGCTGCGTTATGCCGAGGTGATCGGCATGTCGGCGGCGCAGGCCTCGCATCTGCTGGCGCTTTCGTCGCTTTGCGGCATTCTCGGCACTGTTCTCGTCGTCTGGCTCGGCAGTCGCTGCGGGCGGCTCGCGCCGCTGCTCGCATCATTGGTTTTCTATCTCGCGCCAACGCTGGTTTTTGCTTTGCTGCATACGCCCAACGCGATCTTTACCGCGGGGCTCATTTTGCAAAATATCGCCTGGGCCGTTGCCGTTCCCTATTTTCAGGCTGTGCAGTCGGTGCTCGACAAAACGGGACGGCTTGCAGTCTGGGGCATGCTCGTCGCTTCGGCGGGCGCGGGGCTCGGCCCGGCTCTGCTCGGAGCGGCGATCGATGGCGCGTCCTATGTGGCGGCGTTCGCTGTTGCCGCTCTGGCGCTTGTCATCTCGATGCTGGTGATTGCGCGGCCAGCTCTCATCGCGGACCGGATCGCACGGAACGGCTGATCAGACGGTTCCCCGGAAATCGGGAAAAGCGCCGTTCGCGTAAAGCGGCGGCGCGACGCGTTCATAGGCCGAGGCCAGCGCGAAGGCTGTCGCGTCGTCATAGCGGCCAGCGATGATCTGGATCGAGGTCGGAATATTGCAGACGGCGCGGCCCGTCTGCGCGACGATGATCGGATGCAGATAGAGCAGGTTGAATGGATGCGTCAGCCACCAGCCCATCATGCTGTCCACCTCGACATTGTTGATGATGGTCTTGTCGTTCAGCGGTTCGTTGGTTGCTGATACGGACGGGAGGCCTGTTGTGGGGCAGACGATTGCATCAAAGCCCGCGCCATAGATTGCATCGATGTCGCAAGCCATTTCGGCCAGAAGGGCTGCGGCGGTTTCCATTGCATTCGCGGGCAGCTTCCGCGCCTTGGCGATCATGGCGCGCGTGTGGTCTGAAAGATCGTCGGGTGCTTTGGCTTGCGCTTCGGCGGCTTCGAGGAAGGTGCGCCAGAAGCCGGTGAGCATGGTTCCATGCGTTGCGGCTATCACTTTATCCTCGGTCCAGCTCAGAGAGACTTCTTCCACGATGACGCCCAGCGTCTCGAAATGCTTCAGCGCATGCTCGGTATTGGCGCGGACTTCGGGGTCGATCTGCGCAAAGCCGAGATCGGGACTATAGGCGATGCGCATACCGGCAACAGATGGTAGCGGGGCGGGCAAGGTTTCCTTGCGCAAGCCCGTGTGGTCATAAGGCGCCGGGCCGTTCGAGATGTCGTACATCAGCGTCAGATCATCGACGCTGCGCGCCATCGGACCATAGACCGATTGCGGCACCACGCCCCAGGGCACCACGGTCGGGAAGCGTCCGAAGGGTGCCTTGAAGCCATAGACGCCGTTGACGCTGGCGGGCAGGCGGATCGAGCCGCCTGAATCGCTGCCCGTCGCAAGCGTCGTCGTGCCCGAGGCGAGCGCCGCGCCCGAGCCGCCCGAGGATCCCGAAGGCGTATATTCGATGTTCCAGGGATTGCGGGTGACGCCGAAAAGTGCCGACCTGGTGACACCGCTCAAGCAGAATTCGGGCACTGTCGTTTTCGCGTGGATGATCGCCCCTGCATCGACAAGCCGCTGGACCATCGGATGCGACACCGGGGCCACATAATCGAGGAAGAGTTTCGAGCCTGATGTCGTCACCTTGCCTGCGACATCTGTATCGTCCTTGACGGCCAGTGTGATGCCTTCGAGCGCGCGGGCGTCCCCGCGTGCATATCTATCCGCCGCGGCCTTGGCGGCATCGCGCGCCTCGTCGAAGAAGCGCCAGGCGAATGCGTTGACCTTCGGTTCCACCGCCTCGGCGCGCGCGATCTGGGCATTCAGCACGTCGAGGGGAGAAATCCGGCCCGCGCGAAATTGTCGGAGCTGTTCGCTTGCAGGCATGTAGATCAGATCGAGATCGGCATTCATCGGACGGCTCCCCCACGAGGCGATATTTCCCACCATCGCCCAGTAGGCCGCAAGAGGCAGAGCTTGGCGATGGCCTGTTTAGGGCAATGCGCGGGCCGGGCCTCCGATGATCGCCTTGATCTCAGTGAACTCCTCCAGACCGAAGCTGCCGCCCTCGCGCCCGTTGCCGGATTGTTTGTAGCCGCCAAAGGGCGCACTGGATTGGAGCATCGCGCCGTTGATATGGACATTGCCTGCCCGCAACCGTCGCGCGATCTCGAAGGCCCGTTCGGGGTCAGCCGAGGAGACATAGGCCGAAAGCCCATAGGGCGTGTCATTGGCGATGGCGATTGCGTCTTCCTCGCGCCGATAGGGCATGATGGAGAGAACGGGGCCGAAGATTTCTTCCCTCGCGATGGTCATGCCCGGCGTCACTGCGCCGAAGACGGTGGGCGCGATGAAATAGCCGGGAAGGGCCTCGCTTCTTTCCGGGCCGCCGGTTGCAAGCGTCGCCTTCTCGCGCGATCCGGTGGCAATATATGCGCGGACGCGCTCGAAATGGACGCGCGAGACGACAGGCCCGATCTCGGTCGCTTCATCCGCGGGGTTGCCGATGCGCAGGCGCGCGGCGGCAGCGGCAGCGATTTCCAGCGCTTCGTCATGGCTTTCGGTGGGCACCAGAAGGCGGGTCGGCGCGTTGCAGGACTGGCCGGTATTTTCCATGCACATGGCGACGGCCTGCGCCACTGTCTCTTCAAGATCGACGTCGTCGAGCAGGATGTTCGGTGACTTGCCGCCGAGTTCCTGCGAGACACGCTTGACGCCGGGCGCGGCATTGATGGCGACCTGAACGCCTGCCGCCGTCGAGCCGGTGAAGGAAACCATGTCGATGCCAGCATGGGACGACAAGGCAGCACCGACGCCGGGCCCGTCGCCATGCACCATGTTGAAGACGCCTGCGGGAACGCCTGCTTCGTGCAGTATTTCGGCGAAGATTTGAGCCGATTGCGGCGTCAATTCGCTCGGCTTCAGAACCATGGTGCAACCGGCGGCCAGCGCGGGTGCGACCTTGCAGACGATCTGGTTCATTGGCCAGTTCCAGGGCGTGATCAATGCGCAGACGCCGACCGGCTCGCGATGGATTTCGGCATTGTCGAGTTGCTGGAAGGCTGCCGCCTCTCTCAGCGCGGCGATTGTCGCCTTCAGATGTTCGCTGCCGGCAGGAACTTGCGCCTCGCGCGACAATGTAACGGGGGCACCCATCTCCTCGGTGATGGCGGCGACCAGACGTTCATAATATCGCTCATAGGCATCGAGAATGCGGGTAAGCAGGGCGAGGCGTCCGGCGGTGCTGGTCCTTGAAAACGAGGCAAAGGCGCGCCGGGCGGCGGCGACCGCGTGATCTACATCGCCATCCGTTCCCATAGCGACCTGGCCATAGGCTCTGTCTGTCGCAGGATTAAAGAGGGGGCGGGTGGGGCGCGCCGAGGCGTCTATCCACTGGCCGTCAATGTAGAAGGCGCGGAAGTCTTTCATAATCATGCCTTTAAAGCCGGAGCCGGGTCCGAACTTGGCCGGATTTTCCATGGCGCGGAATAGCCTGATGAGGCCAGCGCCCGCGCCCGTGCGCCGGAAACGTTGAACAGGCGGCGGTTGTCACCCATCTCAGTCATGAGGCTTCCCTTCCCGCCTCAAGCCCGCCGCCGCCCTCCTTGGCAGATTTCCATGTAGCCAGTCTCGCACGGCGACGTTCGATCGAAAGGAGATCGCGATGACGGATAGCAAATCAAAGATGGGGGATGTGTGGCTGGCGCCCGGTGTGCGCACGCCTTTTGCAAAAGGTGGCGGGGCTTTCGTCAAGCAGTCGGCCATGTCGTTGTCGATCCCCGTCGCGCAAGCCATGCACAAGAAGGCGCGGCCCGATTTTCTGGTCTGGGGTGAGGTCATCCCCGATCCCACCATGTCCAATATCGCGCGCGAACTTGTCTATGAAGCTGGCCTCGATCCGACCATTCCGGCTTTTTCGACCGTGCTGGCCTGCTCGACGAGTTTCGTCGGCGTCATTCAGGCGGCGGGCATGATCGGCCATGGCGGCTCGCATCTCGCCCTTGTCGGCGGCGTCGATACGATGAGCCATGTTCCGATCTCAATGAAGACGGAGGCGGCGGACCGCATCATTGCGCAATTTTCCAAAGACCCGGCGGCGGCTCTGGCGGCGCTTTCGAAGATCAATCCCGACGATCTCAATCTGCCGACCGGCGGCTGGGCCAACAAGCAGAGCGGAAAGTCGCAAGGCGAGCACACGGAAGATACAGCCAAGCATTTTTCCATTTCGCGCGAGGAGCAGGATCGGCGCGCGCTTCTCAGTCATCAAGGTGCAATCAAAGGGCAGGATTCAGGTTTCTTCGATGATCTCATCATCCCCGTTGCCGGTGTCGATCACGATACGATCCCGCGCCGTGACACATCGCTGGAGAAACTTGCGAAACTGCCGCCCGCCTTCGACCGCACAAGCGGAAAGGGCACACTGACGGCGGGCAATTCCTCGCCCATTACCGATGGCGCGGCATCGATCTGGGTCGGCGACAGTGCCGGACTGAAACGCCTCGGCAATCCGAAAGCGGTGAAGCTCGTCGATTGGGAAATGGCGGCGATGCGCTATGGCGAGGAAGGAATTCTCATGGCACCCGCCCGCGCCATTCCGCGTCTGCTGGCGCGCCACAAGCTCACATTTTCCGACATTGCGCTTTGGGAAATTCACGAAGCCTTCGCGGCGCAGGTGCTCGCCACCATCAAGGCGGCGTCCGATCCCGCCTATCGCCGTGAGAAGGCGGGTGTCGATTTCGAGCTTGGCGCATTCCCCTGGGAGCGGGTCAATCCCAATGGCGGCTCTCTTTCCATCGGGCATCCTTTCGCTGCAACCGGCGCGCGCATTCTCAGCCAGGCGGCGAAGGAATTGAGCGCCATGCCTTCGGGTTCGCTCGCCATCGCCTCGGTTTGCGCCGATGGCGGACAGGGAACCGTGGCGCTGCTTGAGGCGGCGTAGGGCTTGAGCAAAAATTGCCGGGCGGCGCGCCAAAGACGTGGCCGCCCGCGCATTGGCCTCCCAAAGAACGGTTTACCTAGGGTCGATGGCGCTTTTTTCGCTTGCGCCGCGACGGTCCGCGCGCCCATTCTCCGCTCAAACTAACAAAATCTGATCTGAGGGAGTGCGTAAGAGAACTATGTCTGCATCGCAAACACCGAAACCGGCCTGGCCGGCCATGACTATCGCGGAAGCCCATGCCTTTCTGACGGCTCCCGGCATCCCCTTCGAGATGGAAGAGAAAGTCATTCGCGGCGTCAAAACGCGCGTATGGAAAAACGCCCCGCCGACCTTGCGCGAAGCCTTCCTCGCCGGTCGCGCGCATGGCGACAAGACCTTCCTCGTCTATGAAGATGATCGCGCAACCTTTGAGACCTTTGCGCGTGCCACCATTACTTTCGCACACGAGTTGATCGCGCAGGGCGTCAAGAAAGGCGACCGCGTCGCCATCGTCATGCGCAACCTGCCGGAATGGCCGGTGGTATTTTATGGCGCGGCGCTTGTGGGTGCCATCATCACGCCGCTCAATGCCTGGTGGACTGGTCCCGAGCTTGAATATGGTCTCGTGGATTCAGGAGCCAAGATTCTCATCGTCGATGCCGAGCGCCTTGAGCGTTTGGGGGAACATCTCGGCAATTGCCCGGATCTGACCCGTGTCTATGTGGCGCGTGCGCGCGACGAAGTTGCCGATCCGCTTGTCGTCAAACTCGAAGACGTTTTCGGTAAGGTGAATGACTGGAACAAGCTTGCCGACAAGCCGCTGCCCGATGTAGCGCTCGATCCTGAAGATGATGCGACGATCTTTTACACGTCGGGCACCACGGGCAAGCCCAAGGGAGCGCTCGGCACGCATCGTAATATCGTGTCCAACATCATGGCGTCGGGCATTTCGGCGGCGCGCACTTATTTGCGGCGCGGAGAAATGCCGCCCCAACCCGATCCAAATGCGCCGCAAAAATCGACGCTGATATCGGTGCCATTCTTTCACGTGACGGGTTGCAACGCGATCATGTCGCCCTCGCTCTTTGGTGGCGCGAAGCTCGTCATGATACGCAAGTGGGATGCCGAGCTTGCGATGCAGCTCATCGAGCGTGAGAAGATCACCGGTGCGGGCGGTGTGCCAACCATCGCCTGGCAGTTGATCGAGCACCCAAATCGTTCGAAATACGATCTGTCCTCGCTCGAAGGCGTTTCTTATGGCGGTGCGCCGTCGGCGGCTGAGCTTGTTCGCAAGATCAAGGAAACCTTTCCCAAGTCGCAGCCCGGCAATGGTTGGGGCATGACGGAAACTTCCGCGACCTTCACCAATCATCAGGGTGAGGATTATGAGAACCGCCCGACGAGCTGCGGTCCCTGCGTTCCGGTTTGCGAGATGAAAATCCTCGGCCCCAATGGCGAAATTCTCGGCCCCAATGAAGTGGGTGAGCTTTACGGCAAGGGCCCGAACGTCGTGAAGGAATATTGGAACAAGCCCGAAGCGACGGCGCAGACCTTCATCGACGGCTGGGTGCGCACAGGCGATCTGGCGCGTATCGACGAAGAGGGTTTTTGCTACATCATCGACCGGGCAAAGGACATGCTCATTCGCGGTGGCGAGAATATCTACTGCGTCGAAGTCGAGAACACGCTCTACGAACATCCCGCCGTCATGGATGCGGCGATTGTCGCGGTGCCTCATCGCACGCTCGGCGAAGAGCCGGGCGCGGTCGTTCACCTGAAGCCGGGCGCGAGCGCCACCGAGGAAGAGCTTCGCCATTTCGTGGCTGAGCGTCTTGCCGCCTTCAAGGTGCCGGTCAAGGTCGTCTTCTGGCCTGAAACCTTGCCGCGCAACGCCAATGGCAAGATTCTCAAGACGGAACTGAAGAAGATCTTCGCCGAAGTTCCGGCCTGATCATGCAGAGCGGCGGGGATGATGCTCTTTGCTCATTCCCGCCGTTTCTTCTCCGCTATCAGGCGCGTAGTGCGTCGAAACTATCGGAGCGCGCCATCGCCCAGCTTGCCTTGTAGAACTCACTCAGGCTTTCGGCATTGTCGAGCAGAGCGCCCGGCGTGACAAAATAATAAACCTGCGAGAATAATCTCATCTCCGTTGAGCTGATGCGGCGAACGAGATGGTGCGGTCCGATATCCTGCGGATGCGTCAGCCCTGCTGCGGCGAGCATCTGGGCCAGAGCCTGCAATGTGTTGCGATGAAAATTTGCTACGCGTTCGGCTTTGTCCGGCACGACGAGCGCGCGCTGGCGCAGCTTGTCCTGCGTCGCAACGCCCGTCGGGCATTTATTGGTGTGGCAGCTTCGCGACTGGATGCAGCCGATGGCGAACATGAAGCCGCGCGCCGCATTCACCCAATCGGCACCTATCGCCATTGTGCTTGCTATGTCGAAGGCGCTGATGATCTTGCCACTGGCGCCGATGCGGATTTTGTCGCGCAGTCCTGCGCCGGTCAGCGTGTTGTGAACGAGTAGCAGACCTTCGCGCAGCGGCATACCGAGGTGATCTGTGAACTCGAAAGGTGCTGCGCCGGTGCCGCCTTCGCCGCCATCGACCACGATGAAATCCGGCGTGATGCCCGTTTCGAGCATCGCCTTGACGATGCCCATGAACTCCCACGGATGGCCGATGCAGAGCTTGAAGCCGACCGGCTTGCCGCCCGAAAGCTCACGAAGTCGCGCGATGAAGCGCATCAATTCGACAGGCGTGTCGAAGGCTTTGTGGCGCGACGGCGAGATGCAATCCTCACCCTCGGCGACGCCGCGCGCATGAGCGATCTCCGCCGATACTTTCGCGCCGGGTAGAATGCCGCCATGACCAGGCTTGGCACCCTGGCTTAATTTTATTTCGATCATTTTGACCTGATCGCTCGCGGCATTTGCCTTGAAGCGCTCAGGGTCGAAACCGCCATCGGCTGTACGACAACCGAAATAGCCGCTGCCGATTTCCCAGATGAGATCGCCGCCGAATTCGCGGTGATGCGCGCTGATGCCGC
>CAZLLB010000101.1:0-11158 GCA_964560165.1 uncultured Parvibaculum sp.
ATTGGCCCAGCGCCTCGCGATTGTCGCGCAGCGTGTCCAGCGTCGCATAGCGGTTAAGACCGAAGGCAAAGAAGAGGATAAGGCCCAAAACCAGCAGTCCGAGCGGCCAGAAACGCGCCAAACCCTTTTTTGCGCCCGCCGTTTCGTTTGGTTCGCCCATCTCCGCCCTCGCCTATGGAACAAAAAAAGAACATGCCGCCGGAGCGCCGCCCCTTGCGCCGGAGGGCGAGATTACGCGAAAAGAAGCCTGAAAGATGTGTGCAATGGCGCTATCACCCGATTGTGAAATCGCGCCCGCGCCCATATCGCCGCCCATATGGACGCATTGACTTGGGGCGGATATATCGACTATACACCCGGCCAGATAGCCGTCGGGCGGCAACGCCGGCGGCTCTTATTTTCCAGGCCTTCAGAGCCGTCCCGAACAGGGCGCTCAGGCCGGTTTTCTGCGGAGACAGAGACGTGAAACGGACCTATCAACCGAGTAAGATCGTCCGCAAAAATCGCCACGGCTTTCGTGCGCGCATGGCGACCGTCGGTGGCCGCAGGGTTCTCTCCGCCCGCCGTGCCCGTGGCCGCAAGAAACTTTCCGCCTGACCGGCAGCCTGTTCCGGGCGGCTGCATTGATGGCTGCCCATAACCGGGGTTCAGTCCTCATGACCCGGCGCCCTGATATTCCCAGATTGCAAAAGCGGCCTGAATTTCTGGCCGCCGCCCGTGCATATAAATGGGCGGCAAACGGCCTCGTCCTGCAAGCGCTTCGGCGTAGCGACGACAAGAGCCCGCGTGCGGGCTTCACCGTAACCAAGAAAGTCGGCAATGCGGTCATCCGCAATCGCGCACGTCGCAGGCTCAAGGAAGCGGCGCGCGAAATCCTTCCCCTCCACGGAAAAGCCGGTTACGACTACGTCCTTGTCGGGCGGCTTTCGACGTTGACGCGGGCCTGGCCCGATCTTCTCGACGATCTGCGCAGCGCGCTGGCCAAGGTCCACGGGCGCGCGCAAGGCACACCACATCCCTCCCGCTCCAATATCGAGAGCAAGGAAGACACGCTTCATGGGTGACAACCGCAATTTCCTGATCGCCATTCTTCTCTCGGTGATCGTCTTTATCGGCTGGCAGCACTTCTTCGTGACGCCGCGCATGGAGGCTGAAAAAGCCCGCCAGCAGGCTATCTCCGAACAGGCTGAAACAAAACACGCGCAAAGCGTCGCCGCAGCGCCCGGCGCCGAGGTGACGCGCTTGCCCAGCGTCGCTGGCTCCAGCGGCGCGACCGTCACCCCCACCGTTCTTGATCGCGCCACCGCGCTTGCCCAGAGTGCGCGCGTCACAATCAGCTCACCCAAGCTCGATGGTTCGCTGGCGCTTCGCGGCGCCCGTTTCGACGATCTGCGTTTGCGCGAATATCGCGAGACGGTCGATGAGACGAGCCCCGAGGTCACGCTGTTTTCGCCCACCCACACCGACAAGCCCTATTTCAGCGAGTTCGGCTTCATCGGCGCGCCCGGCAGCAGCATCAAGCTTCCCACCACCGACAGTGTCTGGGTGCTCGAAAAAGGCAACACGCTGACGCCCTCGACGCCGGTCACGCTCGCCTTCGACAATGGCGAAGGCCTCGTCTTCCACCGCACCATTTCGCTCGACGAGAACTTCCTCTTCACCATCAGCGATGTTATCGAGAACAAGGGCGCGAGCGCCGTGACGCTCTATCCTTACGGCCTCATCTCGCGCACCGGCCAGTCGGAGCTGAAACCCTACTACCTTCTGCATGAAGGCTTCATCGGCGAGTTCAAGGAACACGGCGAAGAGGCGATCAAATATGCCAGCGCCATCAAGGATGTCGTCAACACGTCGATCACCGATACCGAAGGCTGGCTCGGCATCACCGACAAATATTGGGCCTCCGCTCTTATCCCGCAGGCAGGCCACAAATTCGTGGCCCGCTTCAGCGCCACGCCAAGCCCCGTGCAGGACCCCAAGCATGACGGCTTCCAGGCCGACTTCCGCTATGAGGCCGTCACTGTCGCGCCCGGCACCGCCCCCACCGTCACCAACCGGCTGTTTGCCGGGGCCAAAGTGTCCAAGGTCGTCAACGCCTATCGCGATGCGGGCATCTACCGTTTCAACCTGATGATCGACTGGGGCTATTTCTGGTTCCTGACCCAGCCGGTGTTCAAGGCCATCGACCTCATTGCGCATGAAGTCGGCAACTTCGGCATCGCCATTCTGATCATCACGGTGCTGATCAAGCTCGCCTTCTTCCCGCTGGCCAATCGCTCTTATGAGTCGATGGGCAAGATGAAGAAGCTCCAGCCGCAGATGGAAGCGCTGCGCGAGCGCTACAAAGACGACAAGATGAAACAGCAGCAGGAGATCATGGATCTCTATCGCCGCGAGAAGGTCAACCCCATCGCGGGCTGTCTGCCCATTATCATCCAGATTCCGGTTTTCTTCGCGCTCTACAAGGTGCTCTTCGTCACCATCGAAATGCGCCACGCGCCGTTCTTTGGCTGGATTCACGATCTCTCCGCGCCTGACCCCACGACGATCTTCAACCTCATGGGCCTTCTCCCCTGGGATCCGTCCGCGGTGCCGGTCATCGGCCATTTCCTGATGCTCGGTCTCTGGCCGCTGATCATGGGCTTCACCATGTTCGTGCAGCAGCGCATGAACCCTGCGCCCTCCGATCCGATCCAGCAGCAGATCTTCCTGTGGATGCCGGTGCTCTTCACTTTCATGCTGGCTGGCTTCCCGGCGGGCCTCGTCATCTACTGGGCCTGGAACAACACGCTCTCGGTTCTGCAACAGGGCGTCATCATGCGCCGCCAGGGTGTGCCGATCGAAATCTTCAGCAATCTCGGCATCGGGAAGCTGTTCAAGAAAGCGCCCGCCGACGGCGACAAGTGACGGCCATGCCCGAGGACGAGATCCGCGACGCCCAGGAAGCCGCCAAGGTCGCCCTTGAAGGCAAGGGTTTGCTGAAAGGCGACCTCGACACCGGGCGCTGGCTCTTTGCCCAGCCTTGCGATTTCCTGCGCGGCGCAACCGAGATCGGCAATCTGCCGCCGCCCGGCGCGCCAGAAATCTGCTTTGCCGGTCGCTCCAATGTCGGCAAGTCGAGCCTCGTCAATGCGCTCACCGGCCGCAACACGCTGGCGCGCACCTCCAACACGCCGGGGCGCACGCAGGAGCTGAATTTCTTCACCCTCGGCCCCAAGGGCTATCCGGCCCTGACGCTGGTGGACCTGCCCGGCTATGGCTATGCCCGCGAAACCCGTTCGCGCGTTGAGCAATGGACCAGGCTCGTCATGGCCTATCTGCAAGGCCGCGTGGTGCTGCAGCGCGTGCTGGTGCTGATCGACGCACGCCATGGGCTCAAAGACAGCGACCATGAGGTCATGAAGCTCCTCGACACCACAGCCGTCTCCTATCAGGTGGTGCTGACCAAGACCGACAAGCTCAAAGCCGCCGAGGTCGCCCCCCGCCTCGAAGAGGTGCGCGTGGGCATCCGCCGCCATGTCGCGGCTCATCCGATGGTCATCGCCACCTCGTCGGTCAAGGGCGAGGGCATTGCCGAGCTTCGCGCCGAAATCGCCTCGCTGGCAGACCCGGAGGCCTTCCGCTATAAACCCGGGGCGGTCTAAAGCGAAAAAGGCGAGCTTCATGTCGGGTCATCCGTCACACAATCCGATCGACGACGCCAGGGATATGGAGCGCGCGCGCGTTCTGTCCGAGGCGCTTCCCTTCATGCAGCGCTACGACAAGCGCACCATCGTCGTGAAATATGGCGGCCACGCCATGGGCGACGAGGCGCTGGGCGCAGAGTTTGCGCGCGACATCGTGCTGCTGAAGCAATCCGGCCTCAATCCCATCGTCGTTCACGGCGGCGGCCCGCAGATCGGGGCCATGCTGACGCGGCTCGGCATCAAGAGCGAATTTTCGGGCGGGCTTCGCATCACCGACAAGGCGACCGTCGAGATCGTCGAGATGGTGCTGGCCGGTTCGATCAATAAGCAGATCGTCGCCCAGCTCAATCAGGCGGGCGGGCGCGCCATCGGCCTTTCGGGCAAAGACGGCAATCTCATCGTCGCGCGTAAAGTGACGCAAAAGATCCACGACCCGGAATCCAACATCGAGAAAATCCTCGATCTCGGTTTCGTCGGCGAGCCGGAAAGCATCAATCCAGAAATCCTCAAGACGATCATCGCGTCGGACATCATTCCCGTCATCGCGCCGGTCGGCATCTCGAAGGCGGGCGATACCTACAACATCAATGCCGACACGGCGGCAGGCGCTATCGCTGCCGCCATAGGCGCGACACGCCTTCTGCTGCTGACCGATGTGCGCGGCGTCCTCAATAAATCCGGGACCTTGATCGAGGAGCTGACGCTTGAGGAAGCCACCGCGCTCATGCAGGACGGCACGATTTCCGGCGGCATGATCCCCAAGGTCGAGACCTGCATGGATGCCGTCAATGGCGGCGTCGAGGCGGTCGTCATTCTCGACGGGCGCGTACGCCACGCCGTGTTACTCGAACTTTTCACCGAGCACGGCGTCGGTACATTAATCCAGAAGAGCGCGGTGTGAAGCTGACCCCCTCTCTCCCTGAGCCCTCCCCCCTTGAGGGGGAGGGTTGGATGGGGGCTACTCTTCAGGCAAAAATCTTCTTCACAACCCTCCTCCTCCTCGCTTCACTCCTTCTCCCCACCCATGCCCGCGCCGACTATCACCTCTGCAACGCGACAAGCTATGTCCTGCAAGGCGCTATCGGTACGCAGACCGGGGCCACCGAAAACAGCGGCGGCTGGCAATCGCATGGCTGGACCACCATCGCGCCCGGCGCCTGCGAGCCCATCCTTCAAGGCCCCGTCGCCAAGGGCGACTACTACCTCTTCGCCCGCTCCATCGACGCCCATCAGGGACCGACGAAATATTTCTCCGGCGCCCAGCGCTTCTGCACCGTGCCGCAGGACTTCACCATCACGAGCCGCGAGAATTGCGCGTTGCGCGGCTATGAATCGAACGATTTCATTCGCGTCTCCGTAAAGGGCGGTGCGGACTGGACGACGACCTTCAGCGAGCCGCGCAATTACTCGCTCTCACAAGCGGAGATCGCCGGCGCGCAACGTCTCCTGCGCGACAACGGCCTGCGCCTGCCCAAGATCGACGGCTATGCCGCCAAGAATACGCGCCGCGCCGTCATGGCCTTTCAGCGCGCCGCTGGACGCGAGCCGACCGGTGATATCGACCAGCCGCTCATCGCCGCGCTGGTCGAAGGTGCGACCCGCGAACAGGCGAAGTTCGGCCTCAACCTCTGCAACAAGACCTCCTATCTCGTCTGGGCCGCCATCGGCTTTCCGGCAAGCGAGGAAGATATGTCGAGCGGCTGGATCAGGGTCGAGCCCGGCCAATGCGCCAAGGCGATCAAAGGCAAGCTCGGCCCCGGCCCCTATTACGTCCATGCCGAAGCCGCCGACGCCAAAGGCGCTACGGTCAAGCAGGCCGGACGGCTGCTCGTCTGGTCAGGCGCCGAAACATTCTGCGTCAAGACCACGCGCTTCGAGATCAAAGGCCGCGACACCTGCACCGCGCGCGGCTATGACGAGCGCCGCTTCATGCGCGTCGATACCGGCGGCAAGCCGCTCTTCGACGTGCCACTGGAATAGGCGGTGTGAACTTCAATCGTCATTGCGAGGAGCGAAATAGATGCAGATCGCCTCAATCCGTGACGCCGATCCCGAAATACTGCAAATGCCAGAGCATTTCCTCCGGTTCCATCGGATAGTCGATGCCGCCACGCGGCAGCACGCGCGCCTCCGAGGGCACATTGGCCACGAAAATCTGGATCGCCAGCGCTGTCCTCATCGCAAGTTCCGCCTGCCAGCAGAGCGCCGCTATGCCCTTGCCGCTTTTGGCGTCGAGCACACGGGCGATGACGTTCTCGGCCGCGCCCGTCTTCAGCGATAGCGCCAGAATGACCGCCGCCTTGTGCTGCAAGGAGGCCGCCTTCGTCACCAGATCGTCGCTCAGCTCACCATGCTTGAAGGCTTTCTTGATATTGGCGATCACCGCATCCGGCGTCGGTGTCGCCCGCTCGGCATCCTGTTCGATGCGAGCCTGCGCGCGAGCCTTCAGATAGGTCTGCGTCTCGCCGTCGAGATTGCTCTTGCGGCCCAGTTCCTCGATCAGCGCGCGCGAAACGAAAACCGCGATGCGCCGCACCGCGCGCAACGAGAGCGCGGGCCGCATCACCAGCGGCAAGTGCCAGGCCTCGATGGAGGCGGCCT
This sequence comes from uncultured Parvibaculum sp., assembly GCA_964560165.1. Taxonomy (GTDB): domain Bacteria; phylum Pseudomonadota; class Alphaproteobacteria; order Parvibaculales; family Parvibaculaceae; genus Parvibaculum. The sequence continues at coordinate 6,288 of CAZLLB010000101.1, forward strand.
CCGAAATAATCCGGTCGAGCGTTTCCTCGCGAATTTCGGCGCGGGGATTGGCGAGCAATTGCGCGATGGCGGGAATTTCCAGCGTCGCGACAATGGCGTCGGCCAACGAGCCGTCGATACTGCGGCGGCGCGCGATCGCTTCGAGCGCGCCTTGCACCCGCGTCGTCGCGACGATTTCGAGCAGGTCTTCCTCCGACAGCAGCGGCGAATATTCCAGCACCGGGCCGCAGACCAGAATTTCGACATCCCGCGCCAGCGCCACGGCGAGGCGCTTGGGAACATGCGGACAGGATTTTATTTCTTCCGCCACGATCTGGCGCACGCGCGCGAGTTCATCGCGCGCCAGCTTTTCGAGCAGCACCACCACGCGATTGCGCACATCACGCACCTCGCTCGCCGCCATGTCGGGCACGGCACGGGCAATCTTGCGCGCTAGTTCTGCGCGCACGTCGCCCTCTTCGTCATCGCCGAGATTTTCGTTTGCCTGAAACGGGGTCGCGGGGTTCCCCGCCACAAGCACGCGCACGGAGGCGTCGGGATCGCCCGCGAGATAATAGAGCGTTTCAGGCGGAGCATCGCGCCGCGCCGCCAACTCGCGCTTGACGTCGAGCGAGCGGCTTTCCAGCGCCGCGCGCGCGTCTTCATAGCGAAGCTTCGCAGGCAGCTTCTCACCGCCAAAGAGATTTTTCAGAAAGCCCAAACGCATGCAAAACTCCGTTGAGCCAGTGTTCAATGGGCGCGTTAATGCGGCGTTAAAACTTGGGGCAGAAGGCCACGGGCCTTGCAAAAAGCCTTGGTCCCGTCCACTTTCCCCACATCATGAACAACATCACGCTCACACCCGCCCAGCCCCAAGCGCGCGATTTCGCGCATGTTGAGCATTGGGTTTTCGATCTCGACAACACGCTTTATCCGCCTGCCTGCGATCTCTTCGCCCAGATCGATCAGCGTATGACCGAATTCATCTCCAGCTATCTCGAACTCGACATGGTAGAGGCTCGCCTCATACAGAAGGATTTCTACGTCAAACACGGCACCACGCTTGCCGGATTGATGGAAGTGCACGGGCTTGAGCCCGGTAAATTCCTCGCTCATGTGCACAAGATCGACGTCAGCGTCGTCGTGCCCGATCCCGCATTGGGCCGCGCGATTGCAGCGCTGCCCGGCACCAAGGTTGTTTTCACCAACGGCTCGGTCGCCCATGCTGAAAATGTGCTGACACAGCTCGGCATCGCCGATGTCTTCACGGGCATCTACGACATTGTCACGACAGGCTATGCGCCCAAGCCCGCGCGCCTCGCCTATGATCGCTTCGTCGCCGCAAGCGGCATCGCGCCCGCCCGCGCCGCGATGTTTGAAGACATCCCGCGCAATCTCATCGTCCCGCATGAGCTTGGCATGAAAACCGTCTGGGTCCGCCCGGATGAACCCAGCAGCGCGATGGCGCCCGAGCGCTATCAACAATTATCGCATGAAGGCGGCGAGGGACCGCATATTCATCACGCTACGGATGATCTCAAAGTGTTTCTCGAAACGCTGGCGCGATAAACCATCAATTTGCAAGTATCTATTTAACGGGTTGCCTGATCTCCCTCGTGTCCCTATCTTCCCCATAATTTCACAATAGGAAGCGGAGATTTTCGGGATGGGGGCATGGCAGAAATTCGCACGTGCGTGGGAGCGCACGTCGTTTCAGCTCAGAGTCAGACTGTCGCCCGAACGCCAGGCCGCCATTCCAGAAAAGATTTTTTTCGTGCATATCCCAAAATGCGCGGGCAGTTCATTGAACGGTTATCTCAAGACCTATCTCGGCTCCGCGACGAGCGGTGCGTCAGTATTTTTCAACGACATTTTCACTGCGCAAGAGATGTTGCCTATCGGGCAGAAGAAGATCGAGGCCGCAAAAACAGCGCGTGTCGTATCAGGACATTATTCGTGGGCAGTGGTCGATGAAATCGATCCCGGCGACAAGGCCTTCATGGCCACCGTGCTGCGCGATCCCGTGTCCCGCCTCATGTCGCTCTACAATTACACGACCGGCATGCCGACCGGCCTTCTCAGGACGCAGATCGACGGTCTGCACGGCATGGACGCCGATGAGTTCTTCACCAGCGAAGACCCGCGCATCCAGCATGCGCTCGACAATTATGTGACCCGCCAATTCGCGGGTCGGTTCGATCTAATGGGCGACGAAGTGGCGGAGCTTGTAACCCTCGCCGCCGAGCGCGTTCACGCGTTGGATTTCGTTGGGTTCGTTGAAGAGTTCGACGAGGATTTTCCTCAACTTGCGAGCCAACTCGGCCTGCCTCTGCCCAGGACTGCGCCCAAGGTCAATCTCTCCCGGCCTTTGCTGGATGATGCAGGCCGCACCGCCACGGCCTTTGATCGCCTCAGTGAGCCTGCGCAGAACGCCATCTTGCGCTATGTGCAATTCGACCAGGTGATTTACGATCAGGCTCTCGTGCGCCGCTCCGCGCGCGCCTGAAAAGCTGACACATCTCGCTCGACCTATCGCCGCCCGAATAGCCGCTCGATATCGGTGAGTTTCAGTTCCACGTAGGTCGGCCGCCCGTGGTTGCACTGGCCCGAATGTGGCGTCGCTTCCATTTCGCGGAGCAGCGCGTTCATTTCCTCGCCCGTCAGCCGCCGTCCCGCGCGCACCGAGCCGTGGCACGCAATTGTTCCACAAACATGCTCAAGGCGTTCCTTCAGCGATAGCGCTTCATCGAGTTCGGAGAGATCGTCGGCGAGATCGCGCACCAGCCCCTGCACATCGAGCTTGCCGAAAATCGCCGGCACTTCGCGCACCACGACCGCGCCCTGCCCGAAAGTTTCGAGCACAAAGCCGAGTTCGGCCAGTTCGCCCGCGCGCGCGCCGAGGCGTTCGGCTTCAGCCTCATCAAGTTCCACAACTTCAGGGATCAGCAAAATCTGCCGCGCCACGCCGCGCTCTGCCATCGCCTTTTTCATGCGCTCATAAACGAGGCGTTCATGCGCTGCATGCTGATCGACGATCACGATACCGTCCGCCGTCTGCGCGATCACATAAGTTTCATGAAGCTGCCCGCGCGCAACACCCAGCGGCAGAGAAGTGAGCGGCGCATCGGGCAGGATTGACACGATATTGCGGTCAGCATCCGCCTGCGGCTCGACGCGGGCCGCATATGCGCCAAGATCGGCGAAAGCGCCCTGCCAGGCGGGCGCTGGCTCGGCAAAGCCCGGACGCGGCGCGATAGAGCCGCCTGAAAAAGACGGCGCGCCGCCGCCATCGCCACTACCGCCAAGTATCGAAACAGGCCGCAGCGCATCAAGCGTCGCGCCCGCCACAGTCGTCGAAGCGCGATGCCCTGCCTCATGCAGCGCATGTTTCAACGCACCGACGATCAGCCCGCGCACCAGCGCCGCATCGCGAAAGCGCACCTCCGCCTTTGCCGGATGCACGTTCACGTCCACATCGCGCGCGTCGATCTCGACGAAAAGCGCCACTGCCGGATGGCGGTCGCGCGCCAGAAAATCGGCGTAAGCGCCGCGCACCGCGCCGACAATCAGCTTGTCGCGCACCGGGCGTCCGTTGACGAAGAGAAACTGCATCTGCGCATTGCCACGATTGTAAGTCGGCAATCCGGCAAAGCCCGTCAGCGTGATCGCCTCGCGCGTGGCCCCGATCGCCAGCGCATTTTCAGCAAAGTCGCGTCCCATGATCGCACCGAGCCGCCCGAGCCGTCCCACATCGCCGGGCATTTCAGGTTCGAGCCGGAGCATGTTGCGCATTTCATTGGTCAGCGAGAAGGCGCATTCCGGATGCGCCATGGCGAGGCGTTTCACCACGTCGCTCACCGCCAGCGTTTCGGAGCGTTCGCCCTTCAGAAATTTCAGCCGCGCCGGTGTCGCAAAAAAGAGGTCGCGCACTTCGATACGTGTGCCCACAGGACCGGCAGCCGGTTCGACCGGCGAGACATTGCCGCCTTCCACCACGATCCTGTGCGCCGTGTCGCCGTCGCGCGTGCGGCTCACGATGGCAAGTGGCGCCACCGCACCGATCGAGGGCAGCGCCTCGCCGCGAAAGCCGAGCGTTGCAATATCGTGCAGGTCTTCGCGGCCCTGCGCGTCGCTTGCGAGTTTCGATGTCGCGTGGCGCTCGACGGCAAGCGCCATATCCTCGGCGCTCATGCCCTGCCCGTCATCGGTGACGCGGATCAATTCGCGCCCGCCGCCGCCGATCACAATGTCGATATGCGTTGCGCCCGCATCCAGCGCGTTTTCGACCAGCTCCTTCACCGCGCTGGCGGGCCGCTCCACCACTTCGCCAGCGGCGATGCGGTTGATCGTGCCTTCACTCAAGCGGCGGATGACGCCCATGCCTAGTTCATCTCCGCGAGATATTTCTTGGCGAGAATCTTGCCCTCTTCCACCGCAGGCTGGTCGAATGGATCAACACCGAGGATTTTCCCCGCGATGATCGTTTCCAGCATGAAGTGCATGAAGAGCGCGCCCAATGTGCGCTCATTGAGCTTGGGGATCGTGAAGGTGCGCACGGGCCGCCCGTTTTTTGCCAGCGTGTCGATGGTCGCGCGCGCCTCAGCATCGACGAGATCGCCGATATGTTTTCCGGCAAGGCCCGCAAAGGCCGCATCATCGGTAAAGGCGGGATTGACCTCCGGCCCCTCGCCCGCCGTCTGCTGGCGGAAGATGGTGAACATCTTGTCTTTGGGACCGGCCAGATAAAGCTGCAACTGGCTATGCTGATCGACAGGGCCGACGGCGCGCACCGGCGTCGTGCCCTTGCCGTCCTTGCCGAGGCTTTCGGCCCAGAGCTGGCAATGCCAGGCGATGAAGCGGTCGAGCCGGTCGGCATAGGCCATCAGCACCGA
>CAZLLB010000102.1:0-11130 GCA_964560165.1 uncultured Parvibaculum sp.
GCCTTGGCGCGCACGATGGCGTCGCTTTCACCGTGATCGGCACGACGCTCTGAGTGGCCGACAATGACGAAGGTGGCGCCCGCGTCTTTCAGCATTTCGGCGCTGATGTCGCCGGTATGAGCGCCCGAAATCTGGGCGTGACAATCCTGGCCGCCGATAGCGATCTTCGTGCCCTTCGCGGCCTCCTTCAGTGTGCCGATGAGGGTGGCCGGTGGGCAGATGAGAACATCGCAGGTGGGGCGCTTGGCATTTTTGCCTTTGGGCGTGAGGCGCTTGCCGAGGCTCACAATCTCCTTCTTTGAAGACTTGAATCCGTTCATCTTCCAGTTGCCCGCGACCAGAGCCCTGATTTTTGCCTTCGCCGCCATGTATCTGTCCTCGCCTCGCGAAACATCGTTAAACTTGCTATACGCGGTTGCCGATCTACCAGACGAACCGCCGCCCGCCAACCGAGCAAGCGTGTTTTCGTCAGGAAAATCAACCCGCAAGCCTTCGGGACGAGACTTGCGGGGGCATGACCTCGCACATATCATGCGGCCCTCTCGCATGGCCTGTCCGGTCTCGCGCTCAACGACGCGGCCACCAAGGCCCTTACCGACGGAAAGACGACGCAATGCTCGATGCGCTTAGAAGAAACTCCAGCGGCTGGGTAGCCAAAATCCTGATGGGTCTTCTGGTGATCAGCTTCGCAGTCTGGGGCGTCAACGACGTCTTTACCGGTAATTCATCGGCCTCAGTGGCGGAAGTCGGCGGCGAACCTATTTCCGTCGATCAGTATCAACGCGCGGTTGAAAACGAAATCCGCAACTTCTCGCAGCGTCTGGGGCAACCGCTGACGCGGGCGCAGGCGCATCAATATGGCATCGACTCGGCGGCACTGGCGCAGTTGATCGGCCTCGCGGCCCTCGATATCGGCGCGAGCAATGCGGGCCTTGCCACCAGCGACGATACGGTTGCGCGCAACATCACTTCCGATCCGTCGCTGACGGGCACGTTTGGCAAATTCGACCGGCAGGTTTTCGACCAGACGCTGCAACAGATGGGCGTGAAGGAAAAAGCCTTTATCGCGGATCGCCGCAAGTTCCTCGTGCGCAAGCAAATCAACGATGCGCTTCAGGCCGGTGTCGAAGTTCCGACCACCCTGCTCGATGCGATTTCGACCTATCAGGGCGAGACGCGTGTCGCTTCCTATATCATCGTGCCGCCGGATGCGGTGGGCGCGATCGCCGACCCCGACGCAGAGACACTGGAGGCTTATTACAAGAAGGCCTCCATTCACTTCACGACGCCTGAGACGCGCAGCTTCAGCATTATGACGCTGAACCCCAGCGACCTCGCCGCGACCATCACGATCAGCGACGAGCAATTGAAGAAGGGATATGAGCAGCGCCGCGGCGAATTCGACGTGCCCGAAAAGCGCGTGGTTGAGCAGATCCCCTTCTCGACCATGGAAGCCGCGAAGGCTGCCGATGCGCGCCTGAAAAACGGTGAGCCGGTCGAGAAGATCGTCAGCGAACTCGGGCTGCAGATGCATGACGTGGACCTCGGCGACGTGACGCGCGAGCAAATGATTTCGCCTGCCCTTGCCGATGCGGCCTTCGCGCTGAAGGTCGGCGACTATAGCGATCCGGTGCAAGGCCCGCTCGGGCCGGTGATCCTGCATGTGACGGTCATTTCGCCGGGCGTGCCCAGCACCTTCGAGGGTGTGAAGGACAAGCTGCGCACCATTCTCGCCAACGACGCAGCGCGGAGCGAAGTCTATGAGGTGCAGAACAGCATCGAAGATGCGCGCGCGGGCGGCTCATCGCTTGAAGATATTGCCTCCAAGAATAACCTGAAGATGACGAAATTTTCCGGCGTGACAGCGGAGGGGCTCGACCTCAACAACAAAAAGCCGGATGGGCTGCCCGACTATAAGGATCTGATCACGACGGTGTTCGCCAGCGCGCAAGGCGATCAGGTTCCGCCCGGCGATACGGGCCTTGGCGGTTACTACTGGGTGCGTGTCGATGATGTGACGCCTTCGGCGCTGAAGCCGCTGAAGGACGTGCACGCCGATGTCGTCGATCTGTGGAAGACGGAAACACGCAAGGCGAAGCTCGAAGAGCTCGCGCAGAGCCTCGTCGAACGCGGCAACAAAGGCGAAACCATCGGCAAGATGGCCGCGAGCCTTGGACGCACCGCCCTCACCTCGCCCGACATCAAGCGCAGCTCGCAGAGCGATACTTTCTCGCGGCTTGCCGTGACGCGGCTTTTTGCTCAGGCGCAAGGCAAATACGCCTATGGCCCGGTCGGCTTTGGGCAAAGCCTGTTGGTGATGCAGGTGAAGCAGATCAACGATCCCAAGCCTGATGCGGCCAGCGAGGAATACAAAACCGCGCAGGCCAATCTGACCGAGGGATTGCAGACCGACCTGCTGGTGTCGCTGGTTACGGGCTTTGAAAAGAAGCTCGGCACCAAGCTCAACACGAGACTCCTTGATCAGTTGACGAAGACGGATGCCGGTCAATAACGCCTTTTTCTCGTGAGCGGACGAACGCCGTCATGATTCAACCCGCCTTCGAGGCCTTCGAGCGCATCTATAATTCAGGGGCCGCACAGGTCGTCTGGACAAGGATGGTTGCTGATCTGGAAACGCCCGTTTCCGCAATGCTGAAGATCGCAGACGGAAAGCCGAACAGCTTTCTGCTCGAGTCGGTTGAAGGCGGCGAAAAGCGCGGACGTTATTCGATCATCGGATTGAAACCCGACATCATCTGGCGGACGCTGGGTGACACATCCGAGATCAACCGCAATGCGCGCTTCGACGCCCATGCGTTTCAGCCTTGCAAGGGTGGCGCACTCGCCTCGCTTCGCGCGCTGATCGAAGAGTCGCGGATCGAGTTGCCGGAGGATTTGCCGCCGATGGCGGCGGGCGTCTTCGGCTATATGGGCTATGACACGGTGCGGCTTGTCGAACATCTGCCGAATGTGAATGGCGGCGGGCTCGGATTGCCGGATGGGATTTTTCTGCGCCCGACGATCATCGCCGTTTTCGACAGCGTCAAAGACGAAGTGACCATCGTGACGCCGGTGCGGCCCGAGGCTGGTGTCAATGCGCGAGCGGCCTATGCACGCGCGGGCGAACGACTGGGCGATGTCGGCAACGACTTCAGCCGCTCGCTACCGCATGTCGATCAGGTGGGCGACATTGCCGAACTGCCGGAGCCAAAATCGAACACGCCGCCTGAGCACTATTTTGACATGGTGCGTAAGGCGAAGGACTATATCGCGGCGGGCGATATTTTTCAGGTGGTGCTGTCGCAGCGGTTCGAGGCACCATTCACGCTGCCGCCCTTCTCGCTCTACCGGGCGCTGCGGCGGATCAACCCCTCGCCCTATCTCTATTTTCTCAACTTCGAGAATTTTTCGATTGTCGGCTCGAGTCCGGAAATTCTGGTGCGGGTGCGCGATAATCGCGTCACCATCCGGCCCGTCGCGGGGACGCGGCATCGCGGCAAGACAGCGTCCGAGGATACGGAAATCGGCGTGGAACTGCTTGCCGATCCGAAGGAGCGCGCCGAACATTTGATGCTGCTTGATCTCGGGCGCAACGATGTAGGGCGCGTGTCCAAGATCGGCTCGGTCGAGGTGACAGAGAAGTTTGAACTTCAGTACACGTCTCATCTCATACACATAGTTTCCAATGTCGAGGGCGACCTCGATCCGGCTTACGATCCGATTGCGGCGCTGATTGCCGGGTTTCCGGCTGGCACTGTTTCCGGCGCACCGAAAGTGCGGGCGATGGAGATCATCGACGAGCTGGAACTGGAGAAACGCGGCTCCTATGCCGGATGCGTCGGGTATTTCTCGGCTGCGGGCGAAATGGACACTTGCATCGCGTTGCGCACGGCTGTCGTCAAGGACGGCAAGATGTATGTGCAGGCAGGCGGCGGGGTCGTAGCGGACTCCAGCCCCGAGGGCGAGCATCAGGAAAGTATCAATAAAGCCAAGGCCTTATTCCGCGCGGCGGAAGAGGCTGTGCGCTATGCGACGCAGGGCGGACGGCGGCAATAGGCTGCTGCCGGAAGTTGCCTTTTCTTGTCGGTATTGTCGGGTCAGACGCCTGCACGATTACCTGGGCACCTTTCTCTCACTTTCGTCATGTCGGGGCTATGACGGGATCAGTTTATCCCCGCCTCTTCTCGACATGTTCCGGCCTTGCGCCCATGCCAACGGCGCGGGCGGGGAAACGGCGAAGCCAGGGGAAGCGTGCCAGGAGCCGGAGCAGGAAAGGCGGGGATATTTTTCCGCGTTCCTTCAGCACCGGGTCGATGACTCGTTCCTGCGCGAAGACCTGAACGGCCTGGGTGATGCGGGTTGGGAAGAGACGGCGTTTTTCGACCTTGCTCAAGTCGTTTTCCGTTAGTGTACGGCTCACTAGCGGGCCACTGAGGATGTTGGCCGTGGCGACGGCGTCCTGGACTGCGAGATTGATGCCGACGCCTCCGATGGGCGACATGGCATGGGCGGCGTCGCCTATACAGAGAAGACCTTCGCGATGCCACTGGCGCAAGCGATCGACTTTCACGGTCAGCAGTTTGATGTCGTCCCAGTCGCGCAATTCGGCGACGCGGTCGCGCATGGAGGGCGCGAGGGTGGCGATGTTTTCGCGGAAGGCGTCAATGCCCTTTTCCCTCAGCACGTCGAGGCCGCCCTTGGGAATGACGAAGGCGCATTGCCAATAATCGCCACGGTCGATCATGATGAAGACGCGGCCTGTATCGACGCGACCCAGAGAGAGGGCCTCATCGGTGGCATGACGCGAGAGCTGCATCCAGAGCACATCGATGGGCGCGCCGATATCATCGACGACGAACCCTGCCCGGTCGCGGATAGTAGACCTGCGCCCATCCGCGCCGATGGTGAGGGTAGCATGAATGTCGAGAGGGCCTTCGCGCGTTGCGGCCTTGATGCCGGTGACGCGACCGCCCTGCTCTATCAACCCGGTGGCTTCGGCATTCATCAGGAGGCGGAAGTTTGGATAGGCTCGGGCGGCTTCGGCGAGGAAATCCAGAAACTCCCATTGCGGCATGAAGGCAATATATTTGCAGTAGGTCGGAAGATGCCGGAAATCTGCAACCATGATTTTCGTGTCGCCGATCTGCGCGGCAATTTCGTAGGTTTTTTGATGCGGGCGGGCGAGCAAGCCTTCGAGGAGGCCAAGCTCGTGCATCACTTCAAGTGTCGAGGGGTGGATCGTGTCGCCGCGAAAATCGCGGAGGAAGTCGGCATGCTTTTCGAGCACCGTGACATCGACGCCCGCGCGAGCGAGAAGCAGGCCGAGCATCATGCCAGCGGGGCCGCCGCCAGCGATGACGCAGGTGGTCTGCATTTCAGGTGTTGCTGTCATTTCGCTACCCTCCCTCTTTCAGTCTCCCACGTCTTTTTTACTGACAAAAGGCCCTTACCCGGAGGAAGGGGCCGAGAGATGCGCCTGCACAACTAGCTCGCCTGATGGTGCTTCATGATTGCTGTTAGCGGGACCAGGGTGAAGCCGCGTGCTTTGGCCTCTGGTATCCATTTTTCGAGGATGGCGAGCGTTTCGGGGTGGGGGTGGCCGATGGCGATGGCGGCGCCATTTTTGCGGGCCAGTTTTTCGAGGCGGGAGAATTGGGCTTCGACCTTGGCACCTTCATCATCGTTGTCGAGGAAGACGTCGCGCGAGAGGACGGGGACGCCCACATCGCGGGCAATGTTGGCGGCTTGCGTATCGGGGCCAGTGCGGCTGTCGAGGAACATCAGGCCGCGGGTTTTCAGCTCCTCCATGACGGGGCGCATGGCCTGCGCATCGGCGGTGAATTTGCTGCCCATGTGGTTGTTGACGCCGACATAGCCGGTGAAGCGAGCAAGATCCCAGATGAGATTGGCGCGGATTTCGTCGGCTGACTGGCTGACGCGCAGGGCGCGGGGGCCGGGATCGGCGGGGCCTTTGGGCTCCATGGGGATGTGGACGAGAATTTCGTGGCCATTCTCCCGCGCGGTTTTGACGAAACCGGCGACGCCTTGCGCGTAAGGCAAAAAAGACAAGGTGATCGGCGCGGGAAGTTTCAACGCCTGTTCTGTGCCTTTGCGATTGACGCCCATATCATCGATGACGATGGCGATCATGGGCGCATGCGCCACGGCGAGCGGCGCAACGGCGTTTTGCCGCCATGTTTGTTCTGGCGCGGGGGTGGGCGCAGGAATGGCGGGAGGCGCTTCGGCTTGCACTAGCGGCAGCGGAGCGACTTCAGGCGCATGCTGGGCAATGGGGGCCGGTGCGGGCGGAGGCGGCGTGGCGGTCCAATAGAGCGCCAGGGCGATGCCCCCGGCGAGCGAGATGGCGGCCAGCGCCAGATCGCGACGAACTTGCGGTTCGGCCCACAAAGCCTTGAGACGCTTGATAAAATCGTCGAAAGACATGGATCGACGCCTGCTCCTTCACCATATTGAGGGGCAAGGGTGCCACGATTCTTGCCGAGCTTCCGGCCCCCGCTCTATAAGGTGCTTCAAACCTGGCTGAATTGCCGGTCTTTTCGAAAGTCTGCCGATGCTGCTGCTCATCGATAATTACGACAGCTTTACCTACAACCTCGTCCAGTTTCTCGGTGATCTGGGGGCGAAGGCGGAGGTGCATCGCAATGACAAGCTGAGCGTGGCGCAGGCGATCTCGAAGCGGCCTGACGCTATCGTCATTTCGCCGGGGCCTTGCGACCCGGACAGGGCGGGCATTTGCCTAGATCTCATCAAGGCGGCGGCGGAGGAGAAGATTCCGCTGCTTGGCGTCTGCCTCGGGCATCAAGCGATAGGACAGGCTTTCGGCGGCAAGATCGTGCGAGCCCCGCATCTGATGCACGGCAAGGTCGATGCGATGTTGCATACCGGCAAGGGCGTGTTCAGGGGCCTGCCGAGCCCCTTGCAGGCGACGCGCTACCACTCGCTGACCATTGCGCCCGAGACATTTCCCGATGTGCTGGAAGTGACAGCGACGGCGAGCGACGAGGCGATCATGGGATTGCAGCACAAGGTGCTGCCGATCCATGGGGTGCAGTTTCACCCTGAAAGCATCGCCACGGAGCATGGACACGACATGTTGCGCAACTTCCTTGAGATTACGGGCGTGAAGACGCAGGTGAAAGCCTGATGACCACTCCCCTCACCCTGCTTCGGCCAGCCCTTTGCCTCCCTCTGCCCTCCCGCGCGAGCGCCCATTCGTGGCGCAGCGCAGGGGCGAAAGAGGCAATGGAAAAATTTGTGTTGGGATAGAAGCTGTGTCGGACTTTAAAACTTATCTTGCGAAAATAGCCGAAGGACTGCCGCTGACCTCTGAGGAGGCGGAGGCGGCTTTCATTATCATCATGTCTGGCGACGCGAGCGCGGCGCAGAGGGGCGGGTTTCTGCTGGGCCTGGGGCTGCGCGGCGCAGCGGTGGATGCAGTGACGGCGGGTGCGCGCGTGATGCGGGCAAAGGCGCTGGCGGTGAAAGCGCCTGCGGGTGCCATCGACATTGTGGGCACGGGCGGCGACGGGCAGCAGACTTACAATATCTCAACGGCGACGACGCTGGTGGTGGCGGGCTGCGGCGTGCCTATCGCCAAGCATGGCAATCGCGCGGCCTCGTCAAAATCGGGCACGGCGGATGCGCTGACCTCGCTCGGCGTCAGGCTCGACATTGCGCCGGACGATATTTCACGCTGCATTTCGGATGCGGGGGTCGGCTTCATGTTTGCGCCCGCGCACCACTCGGCGATGAAACATGTGGCGCCGGTGCGAACCGAACTTGGGGTGCGCACGATTTTCAACCTGCTCGGGCCGCTCTCCAATCCGGCGGGGGTGAAGCGCCAGAGCATCGGCGTTTTCGCCAAGCGCTGGGTGGAGCCTTTTGCCGAAGCCTTGCGCAATCTCGGTTCGGAAAAAGCCTGGGTGGTGCATGGCGCCGACGGGCTTGATGAATTGACGACGACGGGCGTGTCTCATGTGGCGGAAGTGAGCGGGCAGAAAATCCGCACTTTTGAAGTGACGCCGGAAGAGGCAGGGCTGAAGCGCGCGAACCTCGACGATCTGCGCGGCGGCGATCCGAAGTACAATGCGGCGGCGATTACGCGGCTGCTCGACGGTGAGGATAGCGCCTATCGCGATATTGTGCTGCTCAATGCGGCGGGTGCGCTGATCGTTGCCGATAAGGTGGCAACACTGAAGGACGGCGCGGCGATGGCTGCGCACGCTATCGATAGTGGCGCGGCGAAGGGCGTTCTCTCGCGGCTGGTTGCGACCTCCAATGGACTGAAAGTCGATGTCTGACATTCTCGAAAAAATCGGCGCTTATAAGCTCGACGAAATTGCAGCGGCCAAGAAGGCGCGGCCCTATGCCGATGTGGAACGCGCGGCGCGGGTGGCATCGCCCGTGCGCGGCTTTCAGGCGGCGCTTGCGCGCAAGATCGAGGCGGGCAGCTATGCGCTGATCGCGGAGATAAAGAAGGCAAGCCCATCGAAGGGGCTTATTCGGGAAGACTTCAATCCACCGGAACTTGCGCGCGCCTATGAGCGTGGCGGCGCGGTCTGTCTTTCGATCCTGACGGATGGGCCTTCGTTTCAGGGCAGCGCGGATTATCTGATGCGGGCGCGCGAAGCGGTGGCCCTGCCCGTCATTCGCAAGGACTTTATGTATGACGTCTATCAGGTGGCGGAAGCGCGCGAGATGGGCGCGGATTGCATTCTGATCATCATGGCGTCGGTGTCTGACAGTCAGGCGCGCGAGCTTGAAAACGCCGCGCTCGACTGGGGCATGGACGTGATCGTCGAAGTGCATAACGAGGCGGAGCTTGAGCGCGCGCTGACGCTGAAAAGTGCACTGCTCGGCATCAACAACCGCAACCTCAAAACATTCGAGACGACGCTGACGACGACCGAGAGGCTCGCACCCATGTGCCCGAAGGACAAGCTCATCATCGGCGAAAGCGGCATCTTCACGCCCGCCGATCTTGCACGGCTTGCCCGCGTGGACGTGCGGGCGTTTCTCGTCGGCGAAAGCCTGATGCGGCAGGCCGATGTGGAAGCCGCGACCAGAACCCTCATCAGTCAATAAGGTGCCGCCCATGACCGCTCTCACCCTTCGTCGGTGGAATATCGCAATCGGCGATGGCCAGCCGCTTGTCGTCATTGCCGGGTTGAATGTGCTGGAAGACCTGAAGCTGGCGCTCGATACGGCCAAGCACCTGAAGGCGGTGACGAAAGACCTGGGCCTGCCCTTCGTGTTCAAGGCGAGTTTCGACAAGGCTAATCGCTCGTCGATCACCAGCTATCGCGGGCCGGGGCTTGAAAAGGGCCTGGCGATGCTGGCCGAAGTGAAGGCGCAACTCGATGTACCGATCGCCACGGATATTCACGAAGTGGATCAGGCGGATGCGGTGGCGGCCGTGGCCGACATTGTGCAGATACCGGCGTTTCTTTGCCGCCAGACTGATCTGGTGGTTGCCGCCGCGCGCGCGACGCATAAGGCGGGCGGATTGCTGCATGTGAAGAAGGGGCAGTTTCTTGCGCCGTGGGATTGCAAGAACATCGTCTCGAAGATCAATGAAGCGACAGGCGCGGGCAATGTCACAATGCTGTGCGAGCGCGGGTCTTCGTTCGGCTACAATAATCTGATCGTCGATATGCTGGCTTTTTCGGAGATGAAGAAGCTCGGTGTGCCCGTGACCATCGACGCGACGCATGCAGTGCAGCTTCCCGGCGCGGATCCGCGCACGGGCGGGGCATCGACGGGCGGGCGGCGCGACGGGGTGCCAATCATCGCTAAGGCGGCAGTGGCGGCGGGTGCGGATGGCGTGTTCCTCGAATTCCATCCCGATCCTGACAAGGCGCTTTGCGATCCGCTGAGTTGCCTGCCGCTTGATGGCGCGGCAAAGCTGCTGGCGACGCTGAAGGCTATTCACGCTGCGGTGTGATGCCTGATTTTCTTTCGATTGAATTTCGTTCATAGCGGTGTAGTTCTCTGCCCGCTTGGGCTACTGACTAAGCTACATATCATTCGTGGGGGGAAGATATGCGGGGGATGGATATGAGCAGGCTTCTTTGGGCCGTGGCGTTTGTGGCGCTTTTTGCGGGGGGGATTGCTGTGGCGCGGGCGGCGGATGCGCCTGCCGCCGGTATTGAAAGTCCCGCCTCCGGTTTTGCGAGCGAGGCGGCGCGGCTGCTTGCGGCCCAGCCTGAGGGTGGCGCGGCGCTGGAAGAGGCGCTGGTAGCGCTGGTCAAGGATCAACCGGATCAGGCGAAGGCGGTGTCGGAGTTGATCGCGCAGCTTGGCGCGCGGCCGACGCCCGGACAAATTGCTGCGGCGGGCAATGCGATACGCCTGGCGGCGCATTTCACGCCGGAGGAGCTTCAACAAGCGATCGCGCAGCTTGTCGCGCTGGCGGACGATCCGGCCACGATGGCGATGAACATAATGGCCGTTTCGCCTTATCTGGAAGATGGCGCGCAGGCGGCGCTGGGACTGGGGCTTGCCAAGGCGGCAATGCTGCTGAAGCAAAGTGGCAAGGTGGATATTGCCGGTCTCATCGACGCGGAAATTGCAACGGCGAAAGACAGCCCCTTGCAACGCGCCTATCTCACCGAGCGCGGCGGCGATGTGCTGGCGACGAGCAGCACGACCGACGTGCGGAAGAAAAACACGATCGATCCGCCCGGAAACTTCGAAACGCAGACGGCGAGCCCGAACTAGAGGCGTTTGCCTCCAGCGGGAAATTCGCACATCCTTCGCGACCTTGACGGAAACGCGGAGGCCGAAGTGGCGAATAGCGGCAAAAACAGCAATCACTATACGATCCGGCTCGTTCGCGACGCGGAAGTGGCCGCCCTGCCCGCCATCGAGATCAAGGCCGGGGCGCTGTTTGCCGATGCCGGATTGCAGGACGTGGCGGACAATCCGCCCGCCGATCTCGACTACATCGAATCTTTCCGCCGCGCGGGCGCGGTGCATGTGGCGGCGAGCGACCGGGGCGAGCCGGTGGGATTTGCGCTATCGGGACTGCTCGACGGTGGTGGGCATCTTTATGAATTGTCGGTCGATCCCGCGCATGGGCGGCGCGGGCTTGGTGCACGGCTGGTGGAG
>CAZLLB010000103.1:0-10899 GCA_964560165.1 uncultured Parvibaculum sp.
GCTCTCCGCTTCGCTCTGCCACATCCTGAAAGATCCGGGCGCGCAGGAATATGCGGCAAACCAGACGCGCGAGGAAGCGCGCCACGTCACGGGCTTTGCCAATTACATCCAGGCGCGCTGGGGCAAGCCTACCGCTTGCGGCACCGTGCTTCAGGATCTTCTCGTCGATATCGTGGCGACGCCGCTTGCCTGGAAGAAACTCGTCGGCATGCAGATGATCGTGGAGGGGCTCGCCATGGGAACCTTCGCGAAGTTCTATTCTGAAACCCACGATCCGCTGATGAAGAAGCTGATGCAGTTCGTGATGACGGATGAAGCCTTCCACCACAAATTCGGCAAGATCTGGGCCGACCGCACCGTGCCCAAGCTCCCCGAAGCCGAACGCGACATGATCGAGGATTGGGCGCTCGAAGTCTTCATGACGCTGCTGCGTAACTCGACAGGGCCTGAGCAGAAGAAGGTGATCTACGAAAAGATCGGCCTCGACTGGCGCTGGGTGCAGTCGGCGCTTCTTGAAGCCATGACCGACCGCAAGCTGCGCCAGACGATGATGGAAGGCACGAGTGTCTTTCGCGTTCTCATCAAGACGCTGTTGAAAGCCGGCATCATCACCAAGCGCACCGCCCCGCAATATGCAGCCTATGTCGATATGGAAGAGCTGCACGGCGAAGGCGACCGCATGATCGGTGACGACATTGCCGAGCAGGGCATCCGCGCGCTGCTGGCAATCAACGGCGCAGGCGGACATGCCGCCATCTACGCGATGGGTAACACGCAAGCCGCGGAATAGAAGTCAGCAAGACCCCCAAAGCAGTTCGCCCCCTCAGGATCAAGCGAACCGCAAGCCAAAGGCTCTCCAGCGAAATACTGGAGAGCCTTTTCTTTCAAGGATGGCTCTTGGCGATGTCCTTCGCTCACGCCTCGCTGACGAACCCCTGCCAGCTCTGCATGTATTTGATGAAGGCCGGGCCAAGCCCTTCCTGACGCAAGTGTTCCGCTGACACCGGCAAGGCCGGCGATGTGTAATCGGCTTTGCGGCGTATCTGCTCGGGAAAATCATGTTGCAGGATCGCGCCGCGCCCGATCAGCACATAGTCGCATCCGGCATTGATCACATTCATCACATCCGCCGCGCTCGTGATCTTGCCCGCTACGCCGAGCCGCACATCGCCGCGCGGCAGTTCGGTGAAATAGCTCATCAGCGAACGGCCTTTGAACTCTTCCTCATGGGGTTCCTTCGCATAGTCCCAGAGCGACATATCCAGAAAGTCGATCTTGCCTTCACGTAGAACCTTAGCTGCGACATCGCGGATTTCCGCGAGCTTTACGCCAAAGCGCTCGGGCGAAAGGCGCAAACCGATCTGGAAGTCCGGCCGACACACGGCGCGAATGCCATCAATGGTTTCGAACAGAAGCCGTGCGCGGTTTTCGAGGCTGCCGCCATAACGATCCTCACGCCTGTTGATCTCGGGCGAAAGGAACTGAAGAATGATGTAGCCATGCGCGCCATGAAGCTCGACACCATCAAAGCCCGCTTGCTCAGCCCGCTTTCCCGCAGCGATGAAGTCATCGCGCAATTGTTCAACTTCGGCGAGGGTCAAGGCACGCGCGCCCGTTTCGGGATCATCCGAAGGGCATACGATTTCACCCGCCAGCTCTTTGATGGCGCGATTGCCACCGTGATAGAGCTGAACGGATGCAATCGAACCTCTCGATTTGATGCCGCTCGCAAGACGTGTCAGGCCTTCAAGATGCTCGTCGCCGAAAATTCCAAGTTCTCCGGGAAAGCCTTGTCCTCGCGCCTGAACATGAGCCGCGCAGGTCATGGTGAGCGCAAAACCGCCTTCTGCACGCATGGTAAGCCAACGATATTCATCGTCTGACAAACGACCATCGGCGTGGCTTTGATGATTGGTGAGGGGCGCCAGCATGAAACGATTTTTCATGGCCGGGCCACGCGCGAGAGGCAGTGGTTCGAATAGTTTGGCAACAGGCATGTCGTGTTCCGATGCGGCTGGGTTTGTCGGTATGCGGAAAAGCAAGGCCAGGTCTGATCCCGGAGCGATCTCTAGGGCTTGGGCTTCAGCAATATGTGCCGCTTTTTCCCCATCGACAGCTTCACAACGCCGTCGCCAGTCAAGTTCGTCCGCGTCAATATGAGCCGATCATCGCTCACTGCCTCATCGTTGATGCGCAGAGCGCCACCTTTAATCTGACGCCGCACCTCGCTCGTTGATGCGCACAAACCGGCAAGCACGAATGCGTTGAGCACACCAAGGCCGGCATCCAGCAGGCCGGCTTCCACCTCGACCGTCGGCATATCCGCGCTGATCGCGCCTTCCTCGAATGCCACCTTTGCTGCGCCAGCCGCCTTGTCCGCTTCGGCGCGGCCATGCAGCATCGCGGTTGCTTCGGTGGCAAGAATTTTCTTTGCCTCGTTCAGCTCTGCGCCTTCAAGCTTTTCAAGCCGCGCAATTTCATCGAGCGGCAATTCGGTGAAGAGACGCAAGAAGCGGCCCACGTCGCCGTCTTCGGTATTGCGCCAGAATTGCCAATAGTCGAAGGGCGAGCGCATGTCGGCGTTGAGCCACACGGCTCCGTTCGCTGTCTTGCCCATCTTCGCGCCCGACGAAGTGGTGATGAGCGGGCAGGTCAGCGCATGGAGATCAAGTCCCGCCGAACGGCGGCCAAGCTCAAGCCCGTTGACGATATTGCCCCACTGGTCCGAGCCGCCCATCTGCAACCGGCAGCCATAGCGCTTGCCGAGTTCGACGAAGTCATAGGCTTGCAGGATCATGTAATTGAATTCGAGAAACGATAGCGGCTGCTCGCGCTCGAGCCGCAGCTTCACGCTGTCGAAGCTCAACATACGATTGACCGAGAAGTGCCGCCCGTAGTCGCGCAGGAAAGCGATATATTCGAGCTTGTCGAGCCATTCGGCATTATTGACCATCACCGCATCCTTCGGCCCGTCGCCGAAGGTGAGGAAAGGCGTGAAGGCCGTCTTGATCGACGCCATATTGGCCGCGATCTGCTCATCGCTGAGCAGCTGCCGCGCATCGTCCTTGCCCGACGGGTCGCCCACCTTGGTTGTGCCACCGCCCATCAGCACGATGGGCTTATGCCCCGCCTGCTGAAGACGCCGCAACATCATGATGCCCATGAGGTGGCCGACATGCAGGCTCGGGCCCGTGCAATCAAAGCCGATATAGGCCGTCATCGTTTCTTTGGCCGCATAGGCGTCGAGCGCCGCGGCATCGGAACATTGATGAATGAAGCCCCTGGCATCTATTTCGCGCAGGAAGTCGGATTTGAAGGCGGTCATGTTGCAGCTCGGTGTTAGTAGGCATGAAAGCGCGGCTGGTGTATCACGCTTTTGGACACAGGAAAAACCGGGACGAAACCAAATGCGCGCACTCGGGCTTATGAGCGGCACATCTCTGGACGGTGTCGATGCCGCTATTATAGAGACGGATGGTGAATCCAGCGTCACGCCCGGCCCCTCACTCGCCATCCCCTATACGCCTGAAGAGCGCGCCGTCCTCCGCGCGGCTCTGGAAGAGGCAAAAACCTGGGGGGCGGACGCTCCCATGCCTCAAGCCGTCGCTGAGGCCGAACGTTTGCTGACTCTCGCTCATGCGCAGGCCGTGCGTGCCCTGCTGAAACAGGCGAATCTTACGCCTGCTGACATCGACATCATCGGCTTCCACGGCCAGACAGTCCTGCATCAGCCGGATCGCCGCCGCACCGTCCAGATCGGTATGGGCGCCGAACTCGCGCGCCTCACCGGCATCGACGTGGTGAATGATTTTCGCAGCGCCGATGTGGCGGCGGGCGGCCATGGCGCGCCGCTGGTGCCGCTTTATCATCAAGCGCTGGTGAGAAGCCTCGGCACGAAGGAGTCAGTCGCCATCATCAATATCGGTGGCGTCGGAAACGTCACTTATGTCGGCAATGATGGCACCTTGATCGCCTTTGACACAGGCCCCGGCAACGCGCTGATCGACGATTGGGCCCATCGCCACACCGATATTCCGGTCGATAAGGATGGTGCACTGGCCGCCGAAGGCGAGGTCGATGTCGATGCACTCGAAGAGCTGATGGACAATCCATTCTTCGATCTGACGCCACCGAAATCGCTCGACCGCTTTTCGTTTTCGCCCGCTCCCGTCGATCATCTTTCACCGCAGGACGGCGCGGCGACGCTGACCGCTTTCACGGTAGAAGCCATCGCGCGTGGGCTTGCGCATATTCCGGGAATGCCGACGCGCTTCATTATTTGTGGCGGTGGCCGCCACAATCCGACAATGATGAAAATGCTGAGCCGCCGTCTTCAGGGCGGCGTGCTCCCCGCCGAAGATGTGGGCTGGCGCGGCGATGATGTCGAAGCCGAAGCCTTCGCTTATCTCGCGGTGCGCTCGTTGAAGGACTTGCCGCTCAGCCTGCCGACGACGACAGGCGTGCCGGAGCCGATGCGTGGCGGCGTGCTGAACAAGGCGGCGAAGTAGCTGGCCAAGCCTATGTCTTCACCCCAATAAAAATGCCACCCAAGCATAAAGCCGGGGTGGCATTTTTTGGATGTGGCGCAGATCAATAAATCTGATGCTCAGCGCATCGGTTGGCCGTCCAGCCGCTTGTCGAGATAGGCGCTCGTCACCTTCGCCAAAGCTTCGACATGCGCGTCGAAGAAGTGGTTCGCGCCGTCGATCACCTGATGTTCGATGGTGATGCCCTTTTGCGTCTTCAGCCGGTCAACAAGCTTCTGCACATCAGCTGCGGGCGCAACCTGATCGGCGCTGCCATTGACGATGAGGCCCGAGGACGGGCAGGGCGCAAGGAAAGTGAAGTCATACATATTGGCCGGCGGGGCGACCGAGATGAAACCTTCGACTTCCGGGCGCCGCATCAGCACCTGCATAGCGATCCATGCGCCGAAAGAAAAGCCGCCGATCCAGCATTGCGAGGCATCGGCATTCTGCGATTGCAGCCAGTCGAGCGCGGAGGCCGCATCCGAAAGCTCGCCAATGCCGCTATCGAAAGCGCCCTGGCTGCGCCCAACGCCGCGAAAATTGAACCGCAGCACCGAAAACCCCCGCGCCACAAAGTCCTGAAACAGCGTGTAGGTGATGGGATTGTTCATCGTTCCGCCGAATTGCGGATGCGGATGCAGCACCAGCGCGATGGGCGAATTGGCCTTGCGGCTGTGATGATAGCGGCCTTCGATGCGGCCGGCGGGACCGTTGAAGATGACTTCAGGCATGCTCTTCTGTCTCACCTTGCACGCACCCCAAAACTCTGGGGGCAATAACCCACTACATTTCTGGGATATTATCCCCAGAACACCCGGCTTTTTCTCTGGAAATATGAACCAAAGACCGCTAAATAGTTGACTAGCGCAGTGGGAATAACCCCGCTCGCTACGCGCCTATTCCCCAAAATGGGGTGGGTGCGACCGTTCTTTAACACAAGCAAGTGCCGGTTGGGCAAGGCTTTTGGGTGCGGGATGCATCTTCTGGCCCCTTTCTAGAGGAGTTGGCTTCCATGAAGCTCACCACCAAAGGGCGTTACGCCGTGATGGCTATGGCTGATCTCGCGCGTCACGGCACGGGCCGCCCGGTGGCGCTTGCCGACATCGCACAGCGTCAGGAAATCTCTCTTTCTTATCTGGAGCAGCTTTTTGCCAAGCTTCGCCGCGGCGATCTGGTCAAAAGCGTTCGCGGCCCCGGTGGCGGCTATCTTCTGGCCCGCACGGCGGACGAAATCCGCATTGCCGACGTCATCGTGGCGGTAGATGAGCCGATCAAGGCGACGCGCTGCGAGCTTGGCTCCCCCAAAGGCTGCATGGGCCAGTCATCCAGCCGCTGCATCACGCATGACCTCTGGGAAGAACTGAGCCACCAGATCCACGTCTTCCTGAGCGGTGTTTCGCTTGGCGATGTCGTCAATGGTCGTGTCGCCAAATCGGCGAGCGCCGGTGTGCTCGAAAAAGCGCTGACTGCAAACGCCGCGGATTGATCGAAGTTTTCTAAGACGGAAAGGGTCATTCGCCGAATGACGAAGACACGCGCCTATATGGACCACAACGCCACCGCTCCGGTTCGCCCCGAAGCGGCGGAGGCGGTCGCGCGCGCGCTGACGCTCACCGGCAATCCGTCCTACGTTCATGCCGAAGGACGCCGCGCCCGCCATATCGTCGAAGAGGCGAGGGCGGATGTAGCAAAACTTGTCCACGCCAAACCCGGCGAAGTGATCTTTACGAGCGGCGGCACTGAGGCAGCGAACCTTGCGCTGCATGTCGCAAAAACCGCTCTCGGCGTTGAGCGTCTTATCGTCTCCGCCATCGAGCATGATTGCATCCGCACAGCGGCCTCCGCGCTCGGCCTGCCTGTCGCAGTGGCACCCGTTGACGCCGATGGCGTCATCGATCTCGACACGCTCGCAAAACTTCTTGCAGAACCGGGCAAGCCGCTTCTGGCGCTGATGCTGGCAAATAATGAAACCGGCGTCGTGCAGCCCGTCGTCGAGGTTGTCGATCTTGCCAATGGCACTGGCGCTGTTGTCCTCACCGATGCCGTGCAGGCGGTGGGGCGTATGCGCGTCGATTTTGGTGCGCTCGGTGTAGCCATGTTGCTTCTCTCTGCTCACAAGATCGGTGGGCCGCAAGGTGTCGGTGCGCTGGTGATCCGTGAGGGGCTTGCCTTCGCTCCGCTAATACAGGGCGGCGGGCAGGAGCAGCGCCGTCGAGCCGGCACTGAGAATGTGCCGGGCATCGCAGGCTTCGGCGCTGCTGCGAAGCTGGCGGCTGACGATTACAAATCCATGCCGTATGTTCTGGCGCTTCGCATGCGCCTTGAAACGGCCATTCGCGAAACGACGTGCAAAGGCACCACCATCTTCGGCGCCAATGCGCCGCGTCTTGCCAATACGAGCCTCTTTGCCGCATCGGGCCTCAATGCCGAAACCCTTATCATGGCGCTCGATCTCGACGGCATTGCTGTCAGTGCCGGTTCGGCCTGCTCGTCTGGAAAGGTCGCGCGGTCTCATGTGCTGGCCGCGATGGGCGTGGACGATGCGTTGGCGAAGGGCGCGATCCGGGTAAGCCTTGGTATCAACAATACCGAAGACGAAGTCGACCGGCTCGCAGCGAGCTGGTCGCGCGTAGCAAAACGCGCAAGTGAAAAACGACAGATTGCGAAAGCGAGTGCGGTTTCTCCCGCGCTTGCGGAAGTGGAGCATTGATATGGCGGCTGTTCGCGAAACGGTCGAAACGGTCGATAGAGTTGGTGAGAAGTACAAGTATGGCTTCTCCACCGACATCGAATCCGAGCGCGCGCCCATCGGGCTCAGCGAGGATACCGTCCGTTTCATCTCGGCCAAGAAGGGCGAGCCGGAATGGATGCTCGAATGGCGTCTGAACGCTTATCGTCGCTGGCTGACCATGGAAGAGCCGAAATGGGCGAAGGTCGAATACCCGCCCATCGACTTCCAGGACGCCTATTATTATTCGGCGCCCAAGCAGGACGCGAAGCTTGCAAGTCTTGATGAGGTCGATCCGAAACTTCTCGAAACCTATGAAAAGCTCGGCATCCCGCTTGTCGAACAGCAAATGCTTGCTGGCGTCGCGGTCGATGCCGTCTTCGACAGTGTTTCCGTCGTCACAACTTTCCGGAAGAAGCTCGGCGAAGTCGGCGTCATCTTCTGCCCATTCTCGGAAGCTGTGCGCGAATATCCAGATCTCGTGCGCAAATATCTGGGCAGCGTCGTTCCGACATCGGACAATTATTACGCGACGCTGAATTCGGCTGTCTTCTCCGATGGCTCGTTTGTCTATATCCCTCCGGGCGTTCGCTGCCCGATGGAGCTGTCCACCTATTTCCGCATCAACGAAGCCCAGACGGGCCAGTTCGAGCGCACGCTTATCATCGCCGACAAGGGCTCTTATGTAAGCTACCTCGAAGGCTGCACCGCGCCGCAGCGCGACGAGAACCAGCTTCACGCCGCCGTTGTCGAGCTTGTCGTGCTCGACGATGCCGAGATCAAATATTCCACTGTTCAGAACTGGTTCCCTGGCGACGAGAACGGCAATGGCGGCATCTACAACTTCGTGACGAAGCGCGGCGACTGCCGAGGTAAAAACTCCAAGATTTCCTGGACGCAGGTTGAGACCGGCTCCGCCGTTACATGGAAATATCCAAGCTGCATCCTGCGCGGCGACAATTCGCGCGGCGAGTTCTATTCCATCGCCATCTCGAACCATTTCCAGCAGGTCGATAGCGGCACCAAGATGATCCACTTGGGCAAGAATACGTCGAGCCGCATCATCTCGAAGGGCATCTCGGCTGGCCGTTCGTCAAACACCTATCGTGGTCTTGTGTCCGTTCACAGACACGCCGAAGGCGTACGCAATTTTACGCAATGCGACAGCTTACTCATCGGCCATAAGTCGGCAGCGCACACGGTTCCCTATGTCGAGGCGAAAAATCCGACCGCGATATTGGAACACGAGGCGACGACCTCGAAGATCAGCGATGAACAACTCTTTTATTGCATGCAGCGCGGCGTTCCCGCCGAAGAGGCGGTCGCGCTTATCGTCAACGGTTTCTGCCGCGACGTGCTTCAGCAACTCCCCATGGAGTTTGCCGTTGAAGCGCAGAAGCTCGTCAGTATCTCTCTGGAAGGAAGTGTCGGCTAATGCTTGAGATCAAAAACCTCCACGTCGAAGTCGGCGGCAAGGAAATCCTCAAAGGCATCGACCTCACTGTCGAGGCAGGACAAGTCCATGCGATCATGGGGCCGAACGGTTCGGGCAAATCGACGCTCTCCTATCTGCTCTCCGGCCGCGAAGGCTATGACGTGACCAAGGGCACCGTGGCCTATAAGGGCCGCGATCTTCTCGCCATGAGCGTTGACGAGCGCGCTTCGGCTGGTGTCTTCCTCGCGTTTCAGTATCCGATCGAGATTCCGGGCGTTACCACCATGACGTTTCTGAAGACGGCTTTGAACGCGCAGCGCAAGGCGCGTGGCCTCGAAGAGCTGGATGCCCCGCGCTTTCTGAAACTGGTGCGTGAAAAGGCAAAGCCTCTGAACGTGCCGGACGACATGCTGAAGCGCGCGCTGAACGTCGGCTTTTCTGGCGGCGAAAAGAAGCGCGCCGAGATATTGCAGATGGCAATGCTTGAGCCGTCGCTGGCGATACTCGATGAAACCGATAGCGGCCTCGACATCGACGCGCTGAAGGTTGTCGCCGAAGGCGTCAATGCCTTGCGCACGCCTGAACGCGCCATGATCGTCATCACCCATTACGAGCGTCTGCTTGAGTACATCGTGCCAGACGTCGTGCATGTGCTGTCGCAGGGCAAGATCGTGCGCACCGGCGGCAAGGAACTGGCGGGCGAATTGGAGAGAACGGGTTACGCAGCGTTCGCCGCTTAGCAAAAATGCGCCCTCACGGCCCGCCGGGCCGTGACGCAGAAGATGTGAGATTGATAACATGACCGACGCGGCCAAGAATTTCATCGAGACCTACGAGCAGGCGCGCGAGACGCTGCCTGCCGCCGGGCTCGGCTGGCTCGACGCGCGCCGTGACGCCGCATTGAAAGCCTTTGCGGAAAGCGGCTTGCCGCATCGTCGTCTCGAAGACTGGCGCTATACCGATCTGCGTCAGGCGCTCGAAAAGGCAAGCCTTGCGCCTGCGCCCGCGCATAAGGGGGCGACGCTTCTGGCCGATGCCACGCGTGCAGCCGTGGCGGCTTTCGCAAATATCGACCGTCATGTCGTCGTCTTCGTTAATGGCCGCCTCCGCACCGATCTATCGAAATTCGCTCTGCCTGAAGGCGTTTCGCTGGTGCCGCTCGCAGCCGCCCTGGCCGAGCCCTGGGCCCGCGCCCTTCTTGAAGCCAAGGCAAGCCATACGCAAGCCGCCAATATCGTCGCACTCAACACGGCGTTGATGCAGGACGGCATGGGGCTGCATATCGCCAAAGGCGTGAAGCTCGACAAGCCCCTGCATCTTCTTTTTCTCGCGGCCGATGACGGTGCTTTCCACGCGCGCAATCTGATCCGTCTCGAAGAAGGCGCAGAGGCGACGATCTTTGAAACCCATATCGACGCGGGCGGAAAAAACTATTTCTCCGATCTGGCCGCCGATATTTCCCTGGCCGACGACGCGCGCCTCACACGCGTCAAGGTGCAGGATGAAGCGCCGACAGCCATTCACCTCTCGACGTTCAGCGCGACACTTGAAGCTCGCTCTTATCTGTCGAGCTTTATCATGACGTTCGGAGCAAGCCTTTCGCGCGGCCAGTCCTTCATCCGTTTTCACGGCGAGGGTGCAGAAGCACATGTCAACGGCGCGACGGCCTTGCGCGGCAAGCAGCATGGCGATCAGTTCTGCGTCGTCGATCATGCCGTTCCAAGCTGCAACAGCGCCACGCTTTTCCGCACTGTTCTTGATGACGCAACGACCGGCGTTTTCCAGGGCAGGGTCATCGTCCGGCCCGATGCGCAAAAGACTGATGGCCGCCAGATGACCAACGCCATTCTGCTGTCGCGCGACGCGGCGATGAACGCCAAGCCTGAGCTTGAAATCTATGCCGATGATGTGCAGTGCGCCCACGGCTCCACTATTGGCGAGCTGGACCGCGAAGCGCTCTTCTACCTGCGCTCGCGTGGTATCGACGAGGAGACTGCACGGCAATTGCTGATCTCGGCCTTTCTCGACGCCGCTTTTGAAACCGTGTCGCATGAGGCAGCGCAAGACGCCTTGCGCGCACTCGCCGCAAGCTGGTTCCGCCTCGATACCCGGAGTGCGGCAAAGGGGGGCGCATGACCATCATCACCAAATTGGCCGAAGCCCCTTATGACGTCGATGCCATCCGTGCTGACTTCCCGATCCTGTCG
>CAZLLB010000104.1:0-10784 GCA_964560165.1 uncultured Parvibaculum sp.
GATACGCGCGTGAGCGTATTGCACATAGAAGACCGGATTGTCGCGCGACTGCTCCATCACCTTGGCAAAATCGAAATCGAGCGAAGCATCGTTCTTGCGCGTCAGCATCATGAAGCGAACGGCATCCTTGCCAACCTCATCGACCACATCGCGCAAAGTGATGAAATCACCAGCACGCTTCGACATACGAAAAGGCTCGCCGTCGCGGAAGAGACGCACGAGTTGGCAAACCTTCACATCAATTTCGGCCTGACCATCCGTGACGGCGGCGACCGCCGCCTTGACGCGCTTGATATAGCCCGAGTGATCGGCGCCCCAGACGTCGATCAGTTTTTTGTAGCCGCGATTGAACTTGTCGAGATGGTAGGCAATGTCCGGTGCGAAATAGGTCCACGAACCATCGGACTTCTTCAGCGCGCGGTCCTGATCATCGCCGAATTGCGTCGAACGAAACAACGTCTGCGGCCGCTCTTCCCAATCATCGGACGTCTCGCCCTTGGGTCGCTCCAGAACGCCTGTATAAATTAAGCCCTTGTCTTCCAGAAGCTTCAGAACCGCTTCGATCGCGCCTGTCTTGTGCAACTCGCGCTCGGAATAAAAGACTTCATGCACGATGCCGAGAACAGCGAGATCGCCACGGATCAGGTCCATCATCATATCGATGGTGGTGTTGCGAACGATGGGCAGCCAATCGGCCTCCGCCATTTCGGCGAGCGCCTTGCCATGCGCTGCCGCCAGCGCCGCACCGACGGGCATCAGATAGTCGCCGGGATAAAGCCCCTCGGGAATTGTGATCGTTTCGCCAAGCGCCTCGCGATAACGCAGGAAGGCGCTGCGAGCCAGCACCTCGATCTGACCGCCTGCGTCGTTGATGTAATATTCCCGGCAAACCCGGTAGCCGACCTTCTCGAGCAGATTGCCAAGCGCATCGCCGAAAACCGCGCCGCGCACATGGCCGACATGCATAGGCCCGGTGGGATTGGCGGAGACATATTCGATGTTGACGGCTTCGCCTTTGCCCAGGTCGCTCGCGCCAAAGGTTGCACCTGCCGCCAGAATATCGGCTATCCCCGTCAGCCAAATGTCGCTGGTCAAACGAAGGTTGATAAAGCCCGGCCCAGCAATCGTGACCTCGGTGACTGACGCTTCGCCCTTCAGTTTCGCGGCAAGTTTCTCGGCCAGCGCGCGCGGCGACATTCCGGCGGGCTTCGCCAGCACCATAGCGGCGTTGGTCGAGAGGTCGCCATGGGCAGCGTCGCGCGGCGGCTCGACAGCGATGCGGGCGAAATCGAGCCCGGTGGGGATCACTCCCTCCGTTGCCAGCTCCGTCAGAGCCGTCTCCACCCGCGCTTGGAAATGCCGAAAAATATTCATTCTGTCCGTCGGTTAGCTTGAATCTGGGCCTGATTTCGCGCGCACTCTAACCTCACGCCTCCCCGCTTTCCAGTCGCTAGCGACAAAATGGTGCTTTCGCGACCCGGCTCGAAATGCTCATCTCCGGGCATGGGGTTTGAGTCCTACATCGGCAGCGGCGTCTTTCAAACGGTTCGTCATCGAACCGTCGGGATGATTGCGCTTCTGGCGATCCTCCTCCATATCGCCGTCCCCACTCTCTACGATCTTGCCGGGCCTGCGACGCGCGGCCTGATCCAGACGACGATCTGCGCCGGTGGCGAGGCAAAGCAGGTCTTCCTCGACCAGAACGGCCAGCCGGTCCAGCAGACCCCTGCCACGCACCATGATTGCCACTCCTGCATCAGCCATTGCTCGGCCCTCCTCGTTGCAACTTTCGCCGCAACGACACCTCATCTGATCGCGCTCATCGCAACGCCTTCGGTGGCCGGTTTCGCCCACGCGCTGCTTCATGCTGGCGCCCATGCGCGCGGCCCTCCAGCCTGATCGCCTCGAACTTCAGGAACATTCGAAGTCGATCCTTCGTCTGATGCAGGGAGCACCCCGTGTCGGCGTTTGGTGCGTATCAGAGAGAAAACATGATCAGGACGTTTCCCTATGGGCTGGCCACGGCGATGGCAGCGCTTTTGTCTGCCCCCGCTTTCGCCGCGGATACCCCCTCCACCACCCTCGCGCCGCTCGTTATCACGGCAGCGCCGCCGACCGCGCTCGACGGTCTGGACAATGTGGATGCAAAGCCCGGCACACTCACGGCACCCGGCATCCAGGAAAAGCAGCGCGAACTCGCCCGGATGCCCGGCGCGGTCGGCATCGTACCCGCCGACAAGTTCAAGGATAAATACGCGGCCAACCTTGAAGACACGTTCGCCTTCACTCCGGGCATTTTCGCGCGTAAGCGCTACGGGCAGGAGGTGCGGCTTTCGATACGAGGTGCGGGCCTCAGCCGAGGCTACCATCTGCGCAGCATCGAATTGTTGCAGAACGGCGTACCGCTGAACGATGCCGATGGCCAAGGCGACTTTCAGGAAGTCGATCCGCTCATCCTCCAGCATATCGAAATCTATCGCGGCGGCGACGGCCTCCAATATGGCGCAGCGGCGCTTGGCGGTGCAATCAATCTCGTCACGCCGACGGCCTACACGGCGCAGGCAGAAAACCTCTTCCGCATCGATGGTGGCAGTTTCGGCACCATCCGTGCGCATGGCGAGGTGGCGCGCATCATCGGCAACGTGGATTTCTTCGCTTCAATGACGGGCCTCACTTCCGATGGTTACCGCGAACACAGCAAAGAAAAGACCGGCCGCTTTGCCGCCAATCTCGGCTACCGTATCAACAGCGATGTCGAGACACGCTTCTACCTGAACTTCAATTCCGTGGATCAGGAATTGCCCGGCACATTGACGCTCGACGCCGCGCTGAACAAGCCTGAAACCGCATCAGCCAGCGCCCTCTCGGGCAACCAGCAACGTAACGCGCGCTCGATACGTTTTGCCAACAAGACGAGCTTTGCGATTGGAGACAACGGCAAGCTCGATGTGGGGGCCTATGGCGGTTACCACAATCTCTTCCATCCCATATATCAGGTTCTCGATCAGGGCAGCAGCAATGCAGGTGTCTTTGCACGCTACACGGATGAAGGAGAGTTTTTCGGCCATCGCAACGTGGTCACGGCAGGCACGCGCTATGGATATACGGCTCTCACCGGCAATAATTATCAGAACATCAGCGGCAACCGAGGCGCACTCCTGCAAGAGAGTTCGCAGATTTCGAGCACGGCCATCCTCTATGCCGAAAACGCATTTTATGTCGTGCCCGCCGTCGCGCTGGTGACAGGCATACAGGGCATCAACGCCACGCGCCGCTATGACACTACATCGGCAACAACGGGCATCCACAAAAGCGATGATGCGGATTTCACTTCCGCCAGTCCCAAGCTTGGCTTGCTGTGGGATGTCGCGCCCACCGTGCAAGCCTATGTCAATGTCACGCGGAGCTATGAGCCGCCTATTATGAGCGATCTCACGCAGACGCTCGGCGCCGGAACACAGTTCACGCCCATGGATCCGCAACGCGCCGTGACCTATGAAGCAGGCACACGCGGCACGCTCGCTTTCGCAGCTTGGGATCTGGCGCTCTATCGCGCCAAGGTGGAGGATGAACTCGTCAACTTCACCACCGGCCCCGACATTCCGGCCTCGACCTTCAATGCCCGCCACACCTTGCATCAGGGCCTTGAAGCCTCTCTCTCCCTCGACGCAGGCGCGTTCGTCCTGCCGAAAATATTGCCGGAGGGCGACAGGCTCATCTTCGAGCAGGTCTATACCTATAGCGATCTACGTTTTGAGGGCGATGCTACCTATGGCGACAATAGGCTCGCTGGCGCAGTGCCGCATGTTTACACGGCGGCATTGCGCTACCGCTCAGCCCGAGGCTGGGACATCGCGCCGAAAATCGACTGGGTGCCGGATGGCGGCTATGTCGATTATGCCAACACGCAAAAAGCACCGGGCTACACGCTGCTCGGCATCGAAGGCGGCATCGATATCGCCGACGGGGTTCGTATTTTCATCGAAGGCCGCAATCTGGCCGACAAGCGATATGTCGGCAGCTATACCACCGTCACGGCCTATGCACCCATGCAGGAAAATTTCTATCCCGGTGAAGGCCGTAGTGTCTTTGCCGGATTCACCGCATCATTTTAAGGATCGTGAACATGAAAAATCTTTCTCTCGCTGTCGCCGCCATAGCCGTTGTGGCCTTCGCCTCACCTGCCTCCGCCCATGTC
Source organism: uncultured Parvibaculum sp. (assembly GCA_964560165.1). Classification (GTDB taxonomy): domain Bacteria; phylum Pseudomonadota; class Alphaproteobacteria; order Parvibaculales; family Parvibaculaceae; genus Parvibaculum. The sequence continues at coordinate 4,199 of CAZLLB010000104.1, forward strand.
TCGCTTGAGGCAGGCATGTCGTCATGGGGTTCCTATTACAAGGCCGTGTTTCAAGTGCCGCATGGCTGCGACGGCGCGGCCACGACCGCCATTTCGGTTGAGATTCCCGAAGGCGTCATCTCGGTGAAGCCCATGCCCAAGCCCGGCTGGAAACTTGAAACCGTGACTGGGAAATATGCAAAGACCTACACGTCGCACGGCAAGCAGATCAGCGAGGGCGTGACGAAAGTCGTGTGGAGCGGCGGCTCCCTCGCCGATGATCGTTTCGACGAATTTACATTCATGTCGAAGCTGCCCGAGGACAAAGAGATCATGCGGATTTACTTTCCGGTCACGCAAACTTGCGGTGCGACCACCGTGCGCTGGAATGAAATCGCCAAGCCTGGTCAAAACCCGCATGCGCTGAAAAACCCTGCGCCTGCCCTCGATCTGATGCCCGCCCATGATGGCATGGAAGGCATGGAACACTAACGTCATCACAAAGAGCGGCGACCTGTCTTGCTGAAAACAGGATAGGTCGCCGCGATTTATTCATAGCGACGAATGGCGGGTGTCTCAAGAGCGCGGGTCGTCCAGATTGAAAAGCCGGTGATGCTCCTCTATCGCGAATTTGTCGGTCATGCCCGCGATAAAATCGCAGACGCGCCGCGCCGACTTCATGCCTCGCGACCCGTCACAGCCGCGCTGCCACTCCGGCGGAAGCAACTCCGGCTCACTATGCAGCAGTTCAAAGAGATCGCGCACGATGCGCTTGGCCTTGCTCATCGAACGGTTGACGCGGTAGTGGCGATACATGCGCTCGAAAAGGAATTTCTTGAGCGTGATGTTATGCGCGCTCATCGTGGCTGAAAAACTCACAAGCGCCGATGACAGTGCGCGGACGTCCGCCGCCGATTGAGGTTTTGCTGCCTCAATACGGCGGCGAGTTTCACTAATTACATCACCGATCATGCTGCCGATGAGACGGCGCACGGATTCGTGGATCACCCGCGTCGTCTCAAGTCCAGGATACTGATCCATCACCGCCCGGAACGCATCGCCCACATGCGGCAAGGCCAGCAGATCTTCAATGCTGAAAAGCCCGGCGCGCAATCCGTCATCGACATCGTGATTATTGTAGGCAATGTCGTCGGCCAGTGCCGCAACCTGAGCTTCAAGCCCGGCGAAGGACGCCAGTTCGAGATCCTGCGTTTCCGCATATTCGATGAGCGCGCGCGGAAGATCCTCGCGTCTCGTCTGCGGGGTGAGAATGGGGCCGTTATGTTTCACCAGCCCTTCAAGCGTTTCCCATGTCAGGTTCAGCCCATCGAATTGCGCATAGCGATGTTCAAGTTTGGTGACGATCCTGAGCGTCTGGGCGTTATGGTCAAAGCCCATGAAATTCGCCATGCAGCCGTCGAGCGCATCCTCGCCCGCATGGCCGAAGGGCGTGTGCCCGAGGTCGTGAGCCAGCGCCAGCGTCTCGGCGAGGTCTTCATCAAGGCCCAAAACCCTGCTGATCGACCGGGCAATCTGTGCCACTTCCAGTGAGTGACTAAGCCTCGTCCGGTAATTATCGCCCTCGTGATAGACGAAGACCTGGGTTTTGTATTTCAGCCGCCGGAAGGCGCCTGAATGGATAATCCGGTCGCGATCGCGCTGAAAAGCGGTTCGGGTGGCGCTTTCAGGCTCGGGATAAAGCCGCCCCCGGCTTGCTTCGGCCTTGGTGGCGTAAATGGCTGTGGCGGCGGGGTTTGTCAGGGACAAGGAAGCCTCGGTTTGAAATCTGCAGTGAGAATGCCTAGATCAGTGCTACGCTATAGACAGTATCAGTTGGGAGTGAAAGCGGTCCTGATGAGCGAGACGCTTGTGGAGATCATGCCGGGCACCGGCCAGCCGATCACGTTGACAGATCGTGCTGCCGTGCGTGTTGCCCAAATTTTATCCGGCGAAGATGCCGGAACGGTGCTGCGTGTCTCCGTTTCGGGCGGCGGTTGCTCGGGATTTCAATATGGTTTCACGCTTGATGATACGCGCGCGGACGACGACCTCGTGCTCGAAAAAGCGGGCGCGACGGTGCTGATCGATTCCGTTTCGGTCATGTATCTGGAAGGTTCACAGATCGACTTCGTGGACGACCTCATTGGATCGTCTTTCAAGATCGTCAACCCGAACGCTACGGCCTCTTGCGGCTGCGGAACCTCTTTTTCCGTCTAACGGCTCAGAAGAGCGTAAGCGCCGGTCCGTAGGTGTAGAAAAGATAGCCACCGATCGAGGCCAAAGGCGATAGCACCAGCATCGACATCGCCACCTTGTCGCGAATCATAACCCCGACAATCGAGGCGAAAAGCGCAATCGCCGGTACCCAGACGCCGAGCGCGGCGACGACCCAATAAGCTGCGAGTTCATCGGCGGATGTAACCGGCAAGGCCTGCACCGCGATCATGCCCTGCACCAAGGTCATGAAACCGGCAAGCACACCGACAATGCACAAGAGACAGCGCTGTGAAAGATTCGCTGGCGATTCATACCGCCGCGCCGAAGTTCTCGCGCTCATACGCGCCGCAACTCGTGTACCCATTTGCACTCCCTCCCCAGAGCGAACAAACAGCAATGAGTTATGCTGAACCTTCCTACCGTCCTCGTCAATTCCCTTTCTATGTGTGTGGATTCCCTCGGGATAAGCTCGTGTTAAGGTCGGTTAAACCCTTTCAAGATCAAGAGACCCATGAAAATCGCCTCGTTCAACGTCAATTCGCTGAAAGCCCGACTCGCCAACTTCAAGGACTGGCTGAAGGAAGCCGACCCCGATGTCGTCTGTCTTCAGGAAACGAAGAGCACTGACGAAACTTTTCCGCGCAGTGAACTGGAAGACCTCGGCTACAACCTCGCGATCCACGGCCAGAAAACCTATAATGGCGTCGCCATCCTCTCAAAGCATCCGCTCGCGGATGTGACGATCGGCCTGCCAGAAGGCGAAGGCGACGATCATGCCCGCTACATCGAAGCGGTCATTCCGGCAGGCAACACAGTGCTGCGCGTCGCCTCAATCTATCTGCCGAACGGTAATCCCCTCGGCACCGAGAAATTCACCTACAAGCTCGCCTGGATGGACCGGCTGAAGCGCCATGCCAAGACGCTTCTCTCTTATGAGGAGCCGCTGGTGCTTGCAGGCGACTACAACGTCATTCCGATGCCGGAAGATGTCTACGATCCTGCTGCATGGGAGGGCGATGCGCTCTATCAACCCGAAAGCCGCGCGAAGCTGCGCGAGATCATCAATCTCGGCTTCACCGATGCCTTCCGTGCCTGCCACACCGAACCGAACCGCTACACCTTCTGGGATTATCAGGCAGGCCGCTGGCAAAAGGGTCAGGGCATCCGCATCGACCACTTGCTGCTCTCGCCACAAGCCGCCGACAGGCTGAAGGCTTGCGACATCGACATGGAGCCGCGCGGTCGCGAGAAGCCTTCCGACCACACGCCGATCTGGGCCGAGCTGGAATTCTAGGCGAAGGCCTTGCCCTCCGGCGTCACACGAATACCTTTGCGCAGGTGCTTATAGGGCAGCTTCGTCAGGTCGGCAGTGTTCGGGCCGGGGCTTTCGACGACAAGAACCTCACGCGCCAAAGGCCCGAAGTCTGCGCGGAAATGCACGGAGCTTTTCACGACAAGGATTGCAAGCTGCGTCGGATCGATACCGGTGTGGCGCAGCATCTGCTGATCGGCGCATTGCGCCTTGCGCGAAGCGACGACGACCTCAACGCCACCGTTGCGCAAGCGCGCCGTAGGCCCAAGCGACATATGCGAGCCGCCATAGAAAGGCCCCGTCGCCAGAAATTCGCCATCAGTGATTTTCACCACCTCGAACTCGGCATCAATGGGCTGTTCGTCCGCACCGCCTGTTTTTGCGCCGAGCTTCAATCGAACCTTTGAGCCTTCGCCCGCTTGCGCTGCCTGATTTGCGGCTTCCGGATCGAACAAAACGCCGAGCGCCGCGCGTTGCGCATTTTGCGCCAGCAATTCAGCTAGCACGCCAACGGTATCGCCATTGCCACCCGCACCGGGATTGTCTTGCGTGTCGGCCAGAATGATTGGCCCTCCACTCGCCGCCGAATTGGCGATGGCATAGGCAACGGCTTCCCGCGCGTGCCACAATTTCTCACGAAACTTGCTTTCGCTCGCCAGCACTTGCGCCGCTATCTTGTCAGCCGCCTCCGCCGCCGCTGCCTCCGTGTCGCCATAGGCAATGATCGACGGGCCGCAATCGCTAAAGTCGGCGGGCGGAAACCCAGTCGCAAATGAAATGGTGCTGACGCGGCCATTGCCCAGAACGGTGCCGTCGAGACTTCCAAGCTCCCGATAAAGATGCGCGGCTGGCTCGGTCAGCGTGCATTGCGCGGTCAGTGGAATCAGATAGTCAATCCTGCGTAGCGCCTTTGCCTGTCTCGGCAACCCGGCAAAAATCGCATCAAGATGCGCCGCCGCCTTTGCGCCCGTCTCCGCCATATCGACATGCGGATAGGTGCGATAGGCAATCAGCGCGTCGGCATTGGCGACCATCTTCTCCGTGACATTTGCATGAAGATCGAGGCTGGCGACGAGCGGGATTTTGTTACCAATAGCCTTGCGCACGCGCGCAAGGATTTCACCTTCGCCGTCGTCCAGATGCTCGCAGACCATCGCGCCGTGGAGATCCAGATAAACCGCATCGAGCGCACCTGCGCCATCCAGATCTTCAAGCATCATTCCCATGATGCGCTCGAAGGCATCTTCCGTCACATGGGCCGAAGGCGTCGCCGAACACCAGACAAGCGGCACCAGCTCATGCCCGGCTGCGTTCGCCGCCGCGATGAAGCCCGCGACCGGAATGTTCATGCCTGTAAAAGCACCGAGCAAGCTTGCGCCACGCTGAAGTGCGGGCCATGAATCCGATTGTGCGAAAGCGGCAAAATCCGCTTTCGATGGCGCAAACGTATTCGTTTCGTGCTGAAATCCACCGACCGCTAAGCGCATAATCCACTCCAGAGGCTCGCCCTTCGAGGCATGTACTCTAGCGAAAAACGAGGCAGCGACCGATGATAAAGATCACCTATTGCCTTACCCGCAAATCTGGCATGACGCGGGACGCGTTCCGGGATTATTGGTTCAACACTCACGCGCCGCTCGTCGCCAGTCATCGCAAGGTTCTGCGCATCGCGCGCTATGTGCAACTTCACACCGGAGCATTCCATGCAACCGACGCCATCCGCATGAGCCGCGTCGGCGGCAAACTTGAAGATGCACCTGAAATTTATGACGGCGTCGCACAGCTTTGGTGGGAAACGCTCGAAGACATTGGCATCGCGACCCCCGAAGCGGTCGAGGCGGGACGTCAGCTTCTCGAGGATGAAGCCAAATTCATCGACTTCACAAAATCGCCGCTCTGGTTCGGTGAAGAGAAAGTGATCTTCGGCTAGCTCGCGCCGTATCGCGCCAGCCATTCTTCGGCGAGTTTCGTCGCCGCTTCCTTCTCGCCCGACTTCATGCGGTTGGCATATTTATCCATGGCCGCATTCACCTTCTTGCCCTCGACCTGATCGGCAAAGCGGCTGGCCAGTTCGATATAGGACCAGCCGAGAACGCGGTCGGTGTTGACGCCCTCGCCTTCGAAATGGATACGCGCCAGCTCCAACATGCTCGGCGCATAATGTTTCTTCGAAGCGAGGATCAACCAGCGAAGGCTTTCGGTGCGGTCAGCCGGAGTACCGAGGCCGCGGCGATACATGTCGGACAAATAGAATTGCGATTCTGGCCACGACTGAAGCGCGCCTTTTTCAAAATTCTCTATCGCCTTTTCATAATTCTTCTTGATGCCGAGTTGCTTGTCGCCGTTGCGATATATCAACCCCACCTTGACGCCCGCCTGAGCCTGACCTGCCGCTGCGGCCATCTTGTAATATTCAAACGACTTCGAAGCCGACTGCTCAACGCCGCGCCCCTGTTCATAAAGCTGGCCGAGCAGATAGGCCGCCATCGGGTGGCCGCCATCCGCCGCTCTTTCCCAATCGCTGACCGCGCCACCGACATCACCGGTGCGATAGGCCTCAATGCCGCTTTCAAAGGCCGTATTGGCCTCCTGTGTCGGTGCAGCGAGCACGGCGCCCGTCAGGGTCAGCGTCAATCCCAGTGAGGCCACGAGGGCGGCAAAGTTTCTGCGAATGGTCATAAGCAACTCCAGTTTGCGCAGTGGTATTCTGACACAAAGCGCCGCATTTCACATTGACCATGTAAGGAACCCCGGCCAACATCCACTCAACCCGGAACTCAAATCAATCAAAACCGGCCTCAGGGAGAACAAGCCATGAAAGCTGCCGTATTGCGTCAAGTGGGAACGCCCCTTTCCATCGAGGATGTCCAGATCAACAAGCCCGGCCCGCATGAAGTGCTGATCCGCACCATGGCCGCCGGTGTCTGCCATTCCGACCTGCATTTCGTCGAAGGCTCCTACCCCTATCCGCTCCCGGCCGTACTCGGCCATGAGTCCGCCGGCATTGTCGAGCAGGTCGGCTCGGAAGTGCGGACCGTGAAGCCGGGCGATCACGTCATTACCTGCCTGTCCGCCTTC
>CAZLLB010000105.1:0-3135 GCA_964560165.1 uncultured Parvibaculum sp.
ATAGGCGAAGGCAACGCTCGTGTCGGGATCGCAAAAACCCAGAGACCCCCCGGCGCCGAAATGGCCAAAGGCCCCGCGATTGGAGCCTAGTGGACGTTAATGCGCGAGTGGCTGATCGAGATCGATCAGACCTTTCTCGACCACACGTAATGCACAAAGCGCCGTCAACGCCTCGCCGACCGAAAAGAAACTGACGAGCGTCTCACGTTGCCACGGTTCGCAGCGGGCACGATCTCTCCGTCCTCCCCAAAGATCGACGACGAGGCGACCCTCCACAAACAGAGCGATTGCCGCTCCGGGTTCTCCAAGTTCGGTGAAATTCCTCGTGAATGCCTCGCGAACCGGCGCAAAACTTTCGTCGCACACGCCACCCGTTGGCAATGAGCCACTATCGACAACAGGATTGTTCATGCCTTCCCCATATACGCCCGGATTCAAGCCTCATCCGGGCACAGGAAGGCTTCAAGGCATTCAGCGAATCGGGATCACCACGTTAAGAGTGGGTGGCCCGTAGTAAACCGGCGGCGGCGGAGCGTAATAGACAGGCGGAGGCGGTTCATAGACGACAGGCGGCGGCCCGTAATAGCCAGGTGCGTAATAGCCGGGCGCGTAATAGCCGGGCGCGTAATAGACGTGCGGCCTGTGATGATGGCGATGCTCCCAGCGTTCATGCCGATATTGGTGATGATCCCAGCGATCAGCGAATGCCGGTGTGGCAGCAAAGCCGGACAGCATGGCCGAAGCGGCGACAATACCGAGCAACGCTTTCGCTACTGTATTCCTTACGGATCGGTTGGATTTTTTCAGCATTTCATCCTCCTCAGTCCGTACCCCTTGGCACCATGGCTGCGTTATTCGCATCAACCTTCCGAAGCCATGTGACTGCCCTGAAATCTAGGGTCGTATCCGGGCAAAAAAGCGGCATAATTTGGTGCCACACAGGCAATCCCGCCCCATTTGCTCACCACGGCACGGTTCGTATGAGCCGGAGTGAAGAAAAATGAGCAGCGAATTCTGGCGCCTGATAGAGAGCCCCCAAAACGCGCATGCCAAGCGCTGGAGCGATCTGCATGACGGGCGCGGAATAAAGAAGCATGGCGAATTTCTTCTGGCGGGCCGCAAATCCGTTCCCGAGGCGCTGAAGCGTCACCCCGATCGTTTTCAAGCCATCCTCGTTTGCGATCCGCAGGACGCGGCCGGGCTTGTGCTCCCGGACGAGATCGATCGCTTTCGAATCTCGCGTTCGCTTTTCGACAAGCTCGACGTGTCGGGCACCAATTTTCCGCTGCTGGTGGGCAAGACGCCCGCCCTTCCCCGCGCCGACCTCACTTCAGCGCCACGAGGGCTGGAACTCGTCTGCGCGCTTGGCGATCCGAGCAACCTCGGTGCGCTTTTGCGAAGCGCCGCTGCTTTCGGCGCGCGGCGCGTTATTCTGATGGAGGAAGCGGCACATCCGTTTCACCCCAAGACCTTGCGCGCCGCAGCCAACGCCCAGTTTGAATTGGAATTGCTGGCCGGTCCGTCCCTGACGAAAATGGAAGGCGCAGCAGGACCGCTTGTCGCGCTTGATGCCGGTGGCGATGACATGGCGGCTTTTCGGTGGCCCCGCGATCTGCGGTTGGTGCTGGGCGAAGAGGGCCTGGGTGTTCCAGCCGCGCTTGCCGTTCGCAGGCTCTCCATTCCGACAACGGGCGCGATGGAATCGCTCAATGCGACCGTCGCCGCGAGCCTTGCGCTCTATGCGCACTATATATCGACGCGATAGCCTGTGCCTGCGCAAGGATGACACGCCTCGCGAAAAGCCTTGGGGGCTGCTAGAAATTATCGATGGCGCAGTATGCAAACAGCTCGCTCGACAAGGCACTGGCGCTGATCGAGCGCCTTTCCCGCGAGCGGCGGCCGATGAGCCTTGCCGAGATTGCACGCGCCGAAGCGATGCACCGTTCGACAGCCTTTGGCCATCTGGCCGTGCTGGCCGGGCATGGCTATGTGCGCAAAGACCCCGATGACGGGCGCTATACGCTGGGGCACAAGATTTTTCGTGTCGCTGACCGGATCACGTTGTTTGCGACGCTCATTCATGCGGTGCGGGGCATGGTGTTGCGGGCGGGTGCCGCGATTGGCGAAGGTATCCATCTAGCGACGCTTGACGGTGCGCAGGTTATCTCCATCGACCCCGAGCGAGCCGTCGATTTCAGCCAGACGATGTGGATGAAGCTGCCACGTTACGATGCTCATGCCTGCGGCGCGGGCCAGGTGCTGCTTGCCTATCGTGAGCGGGCTTTTGTGCAATCGCTCTATCGTGATCGTCCGCCAGCCGCCCTGACGTCCAAAACGCCTCGCAGCGTGCGTGCGCTCTTCGATCTTTCCGAACGCATCCTTGCCGACGGCTATCGCTATGAGCAGGGCGAATTCGACGCAGCATTGGCAACACTGGCGCTGCCGGTCTTTGCAAATCCCGGTTTGTCCCGGCTGGCGCTCTCCATTACCGGGCCATCAAACCGGCTCTCCGAAGGGCGTGCCAGAGAAGTGCTGCCGACGCTCACAATTCTTGCGACCGAGATCGGGAAACAGATGCGAGACCCCGACGGGAGCCTATAAACGGCAGAGAACAGCCATTTATTTTGTTTTCCATTTTCAAACAAAACACTGATTCAAGTTGGGATATTGCCTCTCCTGTCCCACATTCATGGTGAAGGCCAGTCGCCCATGGGGCGCGGCCGAGGGATTGTTCATGGCACGGCAATACCCAAACGCCGCCATGCTGGAGGGATTGATATGACGCATATCACCAAAGACGCCGCCTATGATGCCGTCGCACCGGACGACTTCCCGGCAATGATGGAGGTTGATCGCTACAACAACCGTTCGACCGCTTTCGACAAGATCATCTCGGCAACGCATGATCATTTCTGGGATCCGCTGGACAAGAAATATATCGACTACGCCCAGCCGTTCGACATGAATACGACGCCGATCATCCCCTTCCATCAGGTGCTTGAGCTTCAGCTTCCCCTCGCCGACCGGCTGACGGAGCAGCAGAAAATCGACTTCGCCAACGAGAGCACACGCTGGTCGCTGTCCTCCATCCTGCACGGCGAAGCGGGCGCATTGGCGCTTTCAGCTTCGCTTTGC
>CAZLLB010000105.1:3145-10749 GCA_964560165.1 uncultured Parvibaculum sp.
GGAATACCCCGCCAACCAGACGCGCGAAGAAGCGCGTCACGTCACCGGATTTTCCAAATATATCGAGACGCGCTGGGGCAAGCCCTTCCCCGTCGGCCCGACGCTCGGCAACCTCCTCACCGAAATGGTTCTGGCCCCGGAGGTCTATAAGAAGATCGTCGGCATGCAGATGCTGGTCGAAGGCTTGGCGATGGGGGCGTTTGCTTCACTCTACACGCATTCGAACGATCCGTTGCTGAAGCATCTTTGCCAGCTCGTGATGACGGATGAAGCCTTCCACCACAAGTTCGGCAAAATCTGGGCCGACCGCACGATCCCCAAGCTCAACGAAGAAGAGCGCAACACGATCGAAGACTGGGCAGCAACCTGCTTCCAGACGCTGCTCTTCAATCTCGGCAGCCCCGAGCAGAAGAAATACATGTATGCGCGTTTCGGCCTCGACTGGCAGGAAGTGCAGGCAGAACTCATCAAGGCACGTACCGACGAAGTGCGGCGCAAGGCGATGTCGAGCAGCACCAATATTTTCCGTGTGCTCATCAAGACGCTGCTCAAAGGCGGCATCATCACGGAGCGCACCAAGGCTTTCTATTCCGTCTATGTCGATATGGACGAGTTGAAAGGCGAAGGTGACGAGATGGTCGGAGATGCGATCGCCGAACAAGGCATCGAATACCTGAAGACAGTGAATTTCGGCCAGAAGGTCGGAAACTACGTCGCGGCGGAATAAGACGCACACAACCCTGGCGCATGAAAGCCCTCCCCATTTCGTCGGGGAGGGCTTTTCGTTTCAGCGCTAAATGCGCGCCGTCGGCATGACTGAAAAGCTTTCGCCTTCGCCGCTTAGCCGTGCTTCGACGCGATAGACGGCGCGGAGATTTTCCGCACTCAGCACCTCGCGGGGCGTGCCATCGGCGTGAATACGGCCTGCATTGAGCAAGACAAGGCGATCGCAATAGCGCGCCGCCAAAGAAAGGTCGTGCAGCACTGCAATGACCATGCGACCGGCGCGCGCGTAGTCGCGCAGGACTTCCATGACGCCGAGCTGATGATAGGGGTCGAGCGAAGAGACGGGCTCATCAACAAGCAGCAGCGGCGCTTCGACGGCAAGCGCGCGCGCAAGCAGGACGCGGGCGCGTTCACCGCCCGACAGCGTCAGCACATTGCGGTTACGAAACACTTCTATATCCGCCGCACGCATCGCGCGTTCGACCGCCGCTTTGTCCGCCGCCTGAGGCGCGCGGAAAGGTTCAAGATGCGGCAGACGCCCAAGCTCAACCAGCCGCTCGACTGTCAAAGGCCAGTGGCTCTCAGCGCCTTGCGCCAGATAGGCAAGCCCACGCGCGCGGGTGGTCGCCTCCATCGCGCCGACGGCCACACCGTCGATGGTGATGTCGCCCTCAAAGGGAATGAGATTGGCGATGGCACGCACCAGCGTCGTTTTACCCACGCCATTCGGACCGATCAGGCCGACGAAGCTTGCCCCGTCGAGGTCGAGCGAGACATTGCCGAGGATGCGGGCACCGCCGAGTGAGGCATGAAGATTGGAAATGCCAAGTCGCATCAGTTCGCCTCCCGCTTTGTCCGCAGGATCAACCAGAGAAAAAATGGCGCACCGATCAGCGATGTGACAACGCCAAGCTTCGGTTCGGGGCCTATGGTCGGCAGGCGCACGAGGAGATCTGCCGCAAGGACCAGCGCGGCACCAGCAAGCGCGCTCGGCAACAATAAACGCCCCGGCTGATAGCCAACCAAAGGCCGCACCAGATGCGGTACGACAAGGCCAACAAAACCAATAACGCCGGTGACGGAAACCGACGCACCGACGGCAAGGCCGGTGCCGAGAATAGAGCGGAGTTTCAATGATGATTGATTGAAGCCGAGGCTCGCCGCCGTATCCTCGCCCAAAGTCAGCGCATCAAGCGCACGCGCCGTCGATGCCACAAGTACGAGGCCGACGACGATGAAAGGCGCAGAAAACCAGACCTGATCCATGCTGCGGTCGGTGAACGATCCAAGCAGCCAGAAGATGATTTCATAAACAGCATAGGGCGATGCGGCGAGACTGAGAGCAAGCGAGGTCAATGCCGCCGCGAAAGCAGAAATTGCAACACCCGCAAGAATGATCGTGACGATGGACGGGTTTTTTCCCGCCAGCAGATAGAGAATGCCGAGGCTTGCCAGCGCACCCGCAACGCCGCCCACCGGCACCATCATGGCGGACCCTGCGGCAAGACCGAAGTAGAAGACGAGAACCGCGCCTAGCGCTGCGCCGCTCGATGCGCCGATCAGGCCGGGTTCTGCCAGCGGGTTGCGCAAAAGCCCCTGGAGCCCCGCCCCAGTCAAACCGAGTGTCGCGCCGACAATAAGACCCAGAAGAGCGCGAGGCAGGCGCACCTGCTCGAGGATCAGGATGGCGAGGGAACGGTCGATTTCATCGACAGCTTGCAACTTAGCAAAGAGAAGCTCACCACCGCGTCCGATGTAAATGGACGCGACAAAGAAGAACGCCACGAGGAGAGCGAGACCGAGATTGACCAGAACGTAACTTGGAAGACGACGCATCAGTTGGCTTTCGGTTCATCAAAAGTATCGCGCGCCGCAGCAAGACGATTGGCGATCTCGGCCACAAAGGGCGTTCCGCACGTCCAGAGTTTTGCTGGCAGATCGATGGCGCGCGCATAGCGGTCGATATAGGCGCGGAGCGCTGGATGCGAGAGAACCTCATGCGCGAGCGAAGGCTCATGCGCCCGGTATATGCCAACCGCGACGAAGTCGGGATGCATTTCGATCAACTCCTCAATGGTGAGGTTTACAAAACCACCACTGGCCGACGCTCTCACGACATTTTCAAAGCCCGTATGCTCAAGCAGCGCGCCGAGAATTGTGTTAGCAGCGGCGGCACCGCCCAGATCCTGATAGATGACGGCGCGGGGCGCTTGCGCGGTTTTGGGCCGCGCGGAAGCCGCTAGAGATGCGTCAAAGCGCGCGATCCATGCCTCACCTTTTTCACGCTCATCGAGGGCTGCGGCAACACGGCGGATATTGTCGCGAACACCTGCGAAATTTACCGCATCATCGACCTGCACGACAGGCACATGCGCGCGAGCGAGCAAGCTCAACGTGAAGGGAGACGAATAGCTGTGCGCCAGAACGAGATCGGGCTTGTAGCTCAGAATTTCTTCCGCCGTCGCATTATTGAGCGGAATACCGCGCGCCAATTCGGCGACGGGCGAATCTTCCGGGTCCGCCGCCACGCGGAAGACGGATTTGACGGTGCCGGGCGCTGCAAGTTCAAGCGCCAGAACGTCCGAGCACAGGTTGATGGAGACGACGCGCTGCGGGCGCGGACCGGCTTGCGCGCTGCCGATGGCGGCCAACAATGCGAGCGTGGAGAAGGCTGTGGTCAAAGCCGATTTCATTGTCCGCCTTCGGTCTGGGCTGGCCGCGCAGTCTATGTGGCGTCCACCCGAGCGTCCAGCGCATGAGCGGCACTACGCGCGAGCAGGACACGCATCAACAATATGAGGCCAGCAGCAGCCAAAAGCGCCACGGCGAGCGCGAGAATGCCTGCCGTATAGCTTTCCGTGGTGTTTTTCACCCAGCCAACAATATAGGGGCCAACAAAGCCGCCGAGATTTCCGGTCGCGTTGATGAGCGCGATGCCCCCCGCCGCCGCTGTGCCACTCAGAAAAATCGGAGGCACAGCCCAGAATGGAACGATGGAGATATAGGTGCCGATGGCGGCGATGCCGAGCGAGACGATGACGAGAAGCGGCGCATCAAAATAAGCGCCGCCGACGAACCCCACCGCACCGATGAGGCAGGAGATTGCGGTATGCCAGATGCGGTCCTGCCTGCGATCGCTCGACCAGCCCCAGAGCGGCATGGCAATGGCGGCAACCGCATAAATGGCGGCGACGATCCAGCCGACCTCGACATTGGTGAAGCCCATCTGCTTGATCATTTGCGGCAGCCAGAAGCTGATGCCGTAGAGCCCGATGACGATGCTGAAATATACCGCACACATCAGCAGCACCCGCGCATCCTTGAGCGCCGGCCAGAGCGTGTGACGCGCATCGACATGGGTGTTGGCGCGATCGCGGGCGAGGCAATCGGTAATGCGGGTACGCTCTTCGTCGCTGAGCCAGCGGGCTTTAGTCGGATTATCGGGGAGAAACCAGAGCACGGCGATGCCGAGCACCAAAGCTGGCACGGCCTCGATGATGAACAGCCATTGCCAGCCGCTCAACCCCAGATGACCGTCAAAGCCGAGCAGCCATGACGAGACGGGTGCGCCGACGACGCTGGCGAGAGGGATGGCGATGAAATAGGCGCCATAGAGCTTGGCGCGCAGATCGGCGGGAAACCAGTAGGTGAGGTAGAGGATCATGCCTGGCGCGAAACCGGCTTCCGCCGCGCCGAGAAGGAAGCGCAAAACATAGAAGCTCATCGGCGTCGAGATGAAGGCCATGGCACTTGAAATGATGCCCCATGTCACCATGATGCGGCATATCCAGAGCCGCGCACCGACCTTTTCGATGACGACGTTCGATGGCACTTCGAAGATGAAATAGCCGATGAAGAAAATGCCCACGCCCCAACCGAAGATTTCCGGTGTGAAGCCGAGATCGGCATTCATGGTGAGGGCTGCAAAGCCGATATTGACGCGATCGAGAAAGCTCACCGTGTAGAGAAGGATCATCAGCGGAATGATCCGGCGCGCGGCGCGCGAAAACAGGCGGCGCTCTTCTTCTGTCAGATCGGTTGTCGTCACGTCTCGCCCCTCCCCAGTGGCCCGGCGCGACCATAGGGGAGACAAAGCCGTTCGAAAAGAGCGTTACTTCAAGGTTTTCAGGCCCTGTATAGCGGGCTTCGGCGCGCGCGCTTCCGTGAAGAGGCCCCAAAAGGCTTCCTCGGGATGGGCACCCGCAACGGGGTTGAAATCGCCTATCCGCCAGGGAGCGTCGAAGGCTGAGAAATAGGAAAAGGCCCGCGCGCGCGACGGCTTGAACTGCGCCTCGAGTGCACGCCAGAAGGCTGCTTGTTTTTCCGCATCGTAGCCCATGTTGAGAGGACCAGTCGGCAAGCCGGTTTCCTTGACGAGGATCGGGCCGCAATAGGCGGCGCTCAACTTGTCCGTGACCTTGACGACGAAATCGGCCCAATTGTCGGGACCGGCAGTCGCAAACCATTTCTCGAAAATCGGGTGGATATTCACCAGCATGAAATCGAGATCATCGCGCACGTCGCTGGCATCGCCTTCGAGAAATTGTGCGAAAGGCTCGGTCACGGTCAGCGGCACATCCGGGATGCGGGCGCGCATCAGATCCAAGTAGGATTTAAGGTTTGCCCAGGTGCCGCGCTTGCCAAAGACGATTTCGTTGCCGAGCGAAATGCCGACCACGAGATGGGGATAGGCTTTGGCGGCGCGAATGGCGTTGCGCACTTCCTCCGGGTCGGCCGGTGTCCAGAGGCCGATGACCACGGCCTTGTAGCCAAGCTCCTCGGCAATGCCCGCGACATGCTCATTGCCGTCGCGCGCTGAATAGGTAATGAGCCCGTCGAAATAGGGGCGCAACGCCTTGAGGTCAGCCCGAATGCTTTCGGCACTTGCGGGCGTGATATTACCATCGACGATCTTCAGGCCGGTCGGGTTATAGGTGACGAAACGTGCCGTCGCCATGGCCGTTTCGAGCCGCGCCAGGCCGGGTGCCACCACTTTGCGCGGCGCGCATGGCTCGGCAGCCAAAGCCGAGGTGATAAAAAACGACAGCAGAACGGCAATAAGAATGCGCATGGCGAAAGGTTAGGCGGGAACGACGATCTGCGCCAGTGGCCCTTCAAGCCGCAATAATCGCATCAAAAAAGACCAGAAAACGCAACCGAGAATCAGAAAGCGACAAAAAGCGCCCCAAGCGCGATGAGCGCGACACCGGCCCAGTTCAGCATCGTCAGCTTTTCGCCCAGAAAAATCACACCGAAGACTGCAACGAGGACAACGCTCAGTTTGTCGATGGGGGCCACTTGCGCCGCATTGCCGATCTTGAGCGCGCGGAAATAACAGAGCCAGGAGGCACCAGTGGCGAGACCGGAGAGGACCAGAAAAATCCACGTCCGCGACGATATCGGCTCGGGCGAACGATAGGCACCGGTGGCGTAAAGGATCAGCCCCAGCGTGACGATGATGACCACAGTGCGAATGAAGGTAGCAAGGTCGGAGTTGATGCTCTCAACTCCGACCTTGGCAAAAATAGCCGTCAGCGCTGCAAAGACGGCGGATAGCAAAGCCCAGAATTGCCATGACGCGGCGAGGTTCATGGTTTCGACTCCTCGCACGTTTGCCGACGTTTAATCGAAGGCTTCGTCCCAAGTGCCTTTGGTCGAGGCTTTGGAATATTCCGTCGCACGGTTTTCGAAGAAATTGGCGTGCTCGATGCCGTTCAGCATTTCATCCATCCAGGGCAGCGGATTCTTTTCCGTGCGGTAGATCGGCTGAAGATTGAGCTGGGTCAGGCGACGGTCGGCGATGTAGCGGATGTAATCTTTGACTTCCTGCGCCGTCAGCCCCTCGATGCTGCCCATTTCGAAGGCAAGATCGATGAAGGCATCTTCGTGATGGATGATCGTTTCGCATGCCTTGTAAATGTCGCGCTGCAATTCATCGTCCCAGATTTCGCGGTTCTCATCCACGAAGGTCCGAAAGAGTTTGACGATGGAATTGGTATGCAGCGTCTCGTCGCGCACCGACCAGGTGATGATCTGGCCCATGCCCTTCATTTTGTTGAAGCGCGGGAAGTTCATCAGGATTGCGAAAGAGGCAAAAAGCTGCACACCCTCGGTGAAGGCGCCGAAGACCGCCAGCGTCTTGGCGATGTCTTTCTTCGAGCCCATGCCCCATTCGCGCATATAGTCGAACTTGTCCTTCATCTCTTTATATTTGAGGAAGGCTTCATATTCGGCTTCGGGAATGCCGATGGTGTCGAGGAGATGCGAATAGGCAGAGATGTGGACCGTCTCCATGTTGGAGAAGGCGCTGAGCATCATTGCCACTTCAGTCGGTTTGAAGATGCCAGAATAGTGCTTCATGTAGCAGTTGTTGACTTCGACGTCGGCCTGCACGAAGAAGCGGAAAATCTGCGTCAGAAGATTGCGCTCGCCCGGCGTCAGTTTCTTTGCCCAATCCTTCACGTCGTCAGCAAGCGGCACTTCCTCCGGCAGCCAGTGAATGCGCTGCTGCGTCAGCCACGCATCATAGGCCCAAGGATAGCGGAAGGGCTTGTAGACGAGACGTTCTTCGAGAAGGGACATGATTGAACTCCACCATCTGCGCTAATCTTGGGGGGAGCGATGATACGCTTCTCCGGTTTTCATGCGCGGACCCGATCCGCGCCTCCGCGCTTTTTCCACAGGAAAGAAGGGCGTGGTTGGCCCGGACAAGCCGGGCCAAAACGTATTCGCCGGATTATTGGCAGGCCAGACACTCGTCGTATTCAACAACTTCGCGGCGGGCTTCGGTCGCCACCTGATCGAGCGTCATCACGTCGAGTGTCTTGGCCGGGACGAGCGAAATGACTTCGGCTTTTTCGGCGCGCTGGATCGAGAGC
>CAZLLB010000106.1:0-10652 GCA_964560165.1 uncultured Parvibaculum sp.
GGCTCATGCACCGTCACCGGCACCACGCGCAAGCCGGGGCAGGAGAGCATCATCACCGGCGTCGCGCCGCCCGTGCGGTCGGCCAGATATTCGGTATGTCCTGGTACTTTGAGGCCCGCCTCATAAAGCGCTCGCTTGTGGATCGGATTGGTAACCATGCCCGACGCCTTGCCCGCCGTGACAAGATCGCAAGCGATGTCGATGGAGCGCATCACCGCCCGCGCATTCGCGGGCGCGAGCTTTCCGGGCTCTACTTCTGCTTCAAGTTCGATTGCCAACACCGGAAGAGCTTCGGCAAAGACCGCCGCTGCTTCCGACGCATCTGAAATCTCGCGGACGTCTATGTCGAGATTGAGCGCTGTCGCAAGACGCCGATAGAGATCAGGCGCGCCGATGGCGAAGAAAACGGGCAATGCCTCGCGCTCACGTGCGGCCCATGCCATCAGCGTTATTTCGGGGCCGATACCCGCCGGTTCTCCCATGGTAAGGGCAAGCGGCAGGCGGCTCGTGGAACTGGTCATGGCGTTCATCCGCCGTATTTTCCCCCGGATCATCCTCCGGGGTCCCGTATCAACGAAGCTCGATGACGGCGTCGCGCCGCAGATCGCGCAAATGGCGGCGCGCCATCATCGAGACCTGTTGCGCATAGAGATTGTCTTCGATGCTCTCGCGCGACGGCATTTCGCCACCCTCGGCAACCTTGTGTGCGCAGACCGCGACCATCTCGATGCCCTGCGCGCTGCGCAGCGGCGGAATGACCTGGCCCGGCTTTGTCTTGGAAATGCTTGCCTGCATCCGCCCATCGAGCTTGCCGAAGAGAACCGTTCTCGGCGTCTCGGCAATGCCGCCGACATATTCTTTGATTTGCGTTTTCAGATCGTCGCAAGACTTGAACTCGTTTGAGAGTTTCAAAGCCTCCTTCGCCCGGCGTTCAACCAGCGGCGGCGGCGCATCTTTTGACAGCGGCAGGATGATATGCGCCAGCGTCCATTCATCCTGCATCGGATCGGCGCCGAACCCCACTTGCTTGTTGCGGAGTTGCACGATGTAAAGGCCGTTCAACGTCTGGATAGGATCGGATGTCGCGCCGATACCCATATGTTCTACAATCGGCGCAACCTCGCGCGGCAGCTGGCTGAGATGAACCCAGCCTATGTCGCCGCCATTGGCCGAGCTGGGTGACTGGCTGAACTGCTGCGCCACGGAGGGGAAGGGCGCGCCATTTCGGATTTGATCGGCGAGGCGTGAGGCACCACCCAGCATTTCCTGCTGCTGCGCGGGGGAATCGAAAGTCAGAAGAATTTCACTGACCAGATAGCGCGGCTGATCGGATTCTTCCTTCAGGTTTTTCAACACGTTGTCGATCTCTTCATCGCCCACCGAGACGAGCGGGCCGAACTGCTGGCTGATGACTTTGTTCCAGGCAATATCCGCGCTGATCTGGTCGACCAGCGATGTTTTCGAAACGTCGTTCTGCTTCAGAAACGCCTCGATCTCTTCCATCGTCATGTTCGCGCGTTTGGCGATGCTCTCAAGCTGCTTGTTCACCTCTGCTTCATCGACTTTGATCTCAAGCCGCTTGGCTTCCTGCTTTTCCAGCGCCTCATCGACGAGGCTACGCAACACCTGGCTCTCGATACGATTTTTATTGTCGGGCGTATCGGGAATGCCGGATGTCACCATGATCAGCTTTACCCGTTGATCGAGGTCGTAGCGGGAAACGATCTGGTCATTGACCACGGCGGCAATGCCTTGGGAACTGTCTGCGGCATCATCCGCGCTGAGCGGTCCTGCGGAGACGAGGCCTGCGAGGCAAATGGCGGCAAGCGCTACAGCGGTGCGAGCCGCAAAGCGCCGAAGCAAATTTTCTCTGGCAGGCGTGGATGAGCACGCGAGCTTTTCTGACTTCATGATGATACGCCGGACGCTCCCGTTAGGCCTGGACGCCCCCGGCCTTAGGCGCACAGAATACTGCAATCAGGCCTCTAATCAACCGAGGAGCGAGGTTAAAAAGCCGCAAGTTTCATCAACTTGGCGTCTGAAGGCCTCTTGCTGCTCCAGCCTTACCGGCGCAGCGAGCCTCCGTACATCCAGCCAGCCGGATCGCCGAAAAGCGAGGTCTTCGGGTTACCGAAAACTGAGGAGCCGGGATTGATGACACCGGCCGTCGCGTGCCCCGAACTCTGGCCCGTGCCTGTCGAGCCGAGGTTCTTGAAGACGATCTGGACCAGAAACGTATTGGATTTCTCGATGTCCTGATAGTTGATATTAGACTGATACACGCCGATCGACAGACCGAAACAGTCGTCCTGATAGCCGATGCCGAACTGGTTGGCGATCGGCGTACTGTTGGAAATGTCTCGCGTCGTGCTACCAAAAAGCCGCCAGTATTCGCTCAGCTTTAGCACCGATGCGAGGCTTACCTGTTCGCGCGAACCGGCTGTTGTCGTGACAGCTTGGTCTTCCGCGAAATAGGCGTAGCCGAGTTGTGTGGAGAGGGGGCCTGTCTTGGCGACCACATCCACTTCGTTTCGGCTGAACTTGTAATTGTCCTGATTGATCCTGAATCTGTGCACCACGAACAGGTCGTTGCTGGGCGCTATCTGAATGGACCCGACATAATCCGAACGCTGGTCGCGCAGGCCGCTCGCAGCGGAAAAACTGTCATCCTCTTTCACGCGGAAACTCTGGCCAAGCAGGATGCTTGCCTGTCCGCCGCGAGGTCCATGGATCGAATAACGCAAGCCCACATTGGCCCGCGCGCCCGTCTCCCAGCGATCGAAGCCGGGAAAGCGGTTCTCGGAAAACAGATTTGAATCGTCGAACTCGACGTTGGCGGAGTCCTGGTTGGGAATACGATCGGTATTGCCGATCGATGGCGCATAGATGATTTCACCGATCGGCTCGATCACCTGGCGCAGAGTGGTTGCGCTGTTGACGAAGGGATAGCTGACCTCGACGCCGACAGTCGGCAGGCCGCGCGCGATGGTTTCCTCGCCATAGGTCGCGCCGGGCACGTTCTCGTAGGGCGCCTTGTCCGTGGAATAAAGGTCGCCTCGCACATTAGCGAACATGCGATAGACTTGCCCGGCTTGCGAGGTGAGTTGTTTTTCCCAGTTGAAGCTCGCCGAGACGCGGCGCGAACCGAGCCCCGCCGGCGTGCCGAGAACCATCGCATTGCTGTTGAAAGTCAACCGCCCGTCGCCGAGAAGATCGCCGAAATCATGATTGAAATCGACGATTGGCGCGACCCACGGCATGTCGTCCTGGGTGGTTGTCGGCTGTAGGTTGTGGAAATAATAGGCGTTGGCCGTCAAACTGTTGCGACCATCAAAATTGTTCGCATAGAGGTTGTTGGTCAGATATGTGGTGTCTGACAGGCCGTATTTGCGCAGATAAGTATCATCAGAAACAAGTTGAGCCTGGAAACCCCAGGTCCACTTGGGCGCCAGAGTGAAATTGCCCTCACCAAAAAGGCTGCCGCGGAAGTCCGAGTCGCCCTGCGTTCCCGTTGTCTGTGTCTCGGGCCAGGTGCCAGTTCCATTGAATTGATATTGGCCACTGGTGACGCGATGTCTGAATTCGCCTTGATAGACTATGCCTTCCTTTGAGGTGAAGCGCGGTGCGATCGTCGCGTCCATATTCGGCGCGATCACCCAATAATAGGGAACCGTGACTTCCGGTCCGAAATCGGTCGAACTGCCGATGTCGGGAATAAGAAAGCCTGATTGCCGCTTCACCGTAGGATCGGGATGCGAAAAGAATGGAAGATAGGCCACCGGAACGCCGAATATTTCCATGAAGGCGTCTTCATAGATGATCCGCTTGGTCTCGGTATTGTGGATGACGCGAAACGCCTTGATCTGCCAGAGCGGCGTGTCATTGCCCTCTTCTTTGCAGATTTTGCAGGGGCTATAGACCCCGCGATGCACAGTCGTCACCGTGCCGTTGCTGCGCACCGCGTCATGGCCCGCCAGCCGCGACTTGTCGGTCATCAGCATCGACAAGGTCTGCACGACGCCGTCTTTCATCTTGTTGCGCAAGACGACATGGTCGGCAAAGGCGACCTCGCCCGATTGCTCCAGCAGAGACACATTGCCGTCAGCCGTCACAACGTCGGTTTTCTGATTATATGTAACCTTGTCGGCGATCAGGATGCGGCCGTCATAGGCGATCTCGACATGCCCCGTCGCCGTTACGATCTCGCTGTCGCGATCATAGACGAGGTTGTCCGCCTGCATCAGCACTTCGCCGGATTCGGGATAGGCTTTGGCTGTGTCGCCAGCTTTTGCGGCTCGTGTGGGCGAGGGAGGGGTGTTAACGGTTTGCGTATCGGCCTGCGTCGCGGCCTGCACGGGCGAGCCGGTTGAGACTGCGGTGATGCCCGCAAGAGCGAAAGCCGTCGCGGCAAGCATTATGGCGCGGCGGCCAGACCTCATCCTCGATCCCCTCTTCAAAGCCTTCCCCGCCTGTCTTTCGCCGTCGTCGTACCCGCGCGCGCGCGCCCCGAATCCACCCAAGCCCCACAGTTCTAGTGCGCGATCCGCGAAAGTGTAAGCGCTTTTGCGCCCCTCAGCCGTCTTCCAGATGGAACAAAACGGCAAGCCCCAGCAGCATGGCCACAATAGCGGGTGCCCAGGCTGCAAGGAAGGGAGGCAGGACACCGGAGAGGCCGAGCGCAATCGACAAATCACTCAGAAAATAGAGCAGAAACCCGGCAAAAACACCGCCCAGCACCAGTTGCACCAACCCGCCAAGCCTCGACGTGCGCAGTGAAAACACGGCTCCCACAAGCACCATTGTGCAAAGAAGAAAAGGGGTCGCCAGCAGGTCGTAGAAATGCAGCCGGTAGCGCTTTGCCGAAAATCCGGCCGCCTCCGCCATATCGATGAAGCGTGGCAGGTCCCAGAAGGAAATCGTGTCGGGATCGGCGAAACTCTCCTGCACCTTTGTCAGCGTCAGCGTTGTCGGTTGGCGATATTCGTCATAGTGGCGCGGCTGTTCGTTGAGATGACTCACCCAAACATCGCGCATGTCCCAATACCCATCTTCCAGCGTCGCATGGCGCGCGTCGATGCGGCCGCTGAAACTGTCGCCGCTGTCATAGAGAAAGATGATCACATCCTCGAGCTTCAGCCCCAGATCGCTGACACGCAATGCGTGAACCACAGACTGCCCATCGGTGTCCGCCTGCCGCAGCCAAAGCCCATTTGCTGAAACAGCGAGCAGGCTCGTCTGCCCCCGCAGATATTTTGCTTCAAGCTGTCCGTATCGCGCCGACATGGCGGACGCCACCGGATTATAGATGGTCACGACGAAAGTCCCGATGGCGAAGGCCACCGCCAGCGCCGGAAACATGAATTGCCAGACCGAAACGCCCGATGCCCGCGCGATGACCAGCTCATTATTCCGGGTGAAGCGCAAAAACGCGGCCATGCCGCCGAATAGCACGGCAAAGGGCAGGGTACTGCTGCCAACCGTCGGCAGATGGAGCAGCGACATCGAAGCCAGAACGCCAAACGACATATCGCCCTGATTGGCCGTGCGCCGCATCAACTCTACCAGATCGATCATGTAGATCAGGCAGAGAAACACTCCAAAGGTGATCAGCACCGTCAGCAGGAACCGGCGACCGAGATAGCCCGAAAGCGTCCATGAAATATTGACTGTGCTCATCAGCGCGCTCCCCCGATGAGAGGCAGGCGCTCGATCCAGTTCAGCATTCGCCTCCACACCGTGTCGAATTTTCTTCCCGCGATAAGCATGGCGGAGAGCGCACAGACACCAAGCGGCAGCAGGTAGATCAGCGGTATCGCCGCTGGCTGCTTCGCTGCAAAATTGACGAGCCCCAAGCCCACCACGCGGGCAACAACCGCTGCCGCCGCGCCGAGCGCAATCCGCATCGTGTAGCCCCGTCGATTGAACGGAGCGGGCAGAAGAGCGGCAAGCGCGATCATCGCGAACATGATCGGATAAAGCGCCGCGACCAGCCTGTCATGGCCCTCGGCGCGTAGCCGCGCCCTGAATTGCTGGCCGTAAAAATCATTGCTTTTCGGATAGAACAATTCGCCGAGATAGCGCTCGCGCGCTTCATATTCCGTAGGCTTCTGTGTCGCGCCGTATTGTGAGAGATCATAGGTATATTTGTCGAAATAGAGCAGCGAGACAGGGCTCTGTGTCTTGTCCGTGACGCGCGAAACGCGCTCGATATTGCCGTTATACATCACCAGCCGCGCCCCTTCGGGGGAGCGTACGAGTTCGCCCGTTTCCGCCATATAAGTGACGGGCAGGCCGGCGACCCGCTCGTCATGCACGAAGATGCCGCGAATACCGCCCTCGGGCGTACGCGAGCGAACATAGACAGTGAGCCCCGGAACCGGATTGCTGAAGGCGCCTTCACGCACCAGCGAGGTCGCAATGTCGCCGCGAATTTCAAAGAGCTTTGTCCGCAATTCGCGCATGCCTGCGGGCATCAGATAAAGGTTGAGAAAGAGAACGGCACTCACCGTGACCGCGACCAGCAGCATCACCGGCACAGTCACCGCCCAGCGGCTGACACCTGCCGAGAACATGACGACCAACTCGCTGTCGCTGATGAGCTTGTTGAGCGTGTAAAGCAAGGCGCAAAACAATGCGATTGGCAGCACCGTGTTCACCGCGCTTGGCAGCGCCAGCAGGCTGAGTTGAAAGAAGGTCGCAAGTGTCTGCCCCTGCGTGATCAGCAGGTCGAGCATCTTCAACGCCTGGGTCAGCCAGATGATGCCGGTCAGCACCGCCGTCGCCATCAGGAAAGGTCCGGCCGCTTGCCAGAAGATATAGCGCGTCAGGACAATGAACATCCGTTCCGGCCTTCAAGGTTCAGGTCTGGGCGAGAGCGCCCCGGTGAGCGCGGTTTTCGGAGGGAGATGGCTTTTCCTTTCGGGTGTTTCCGATAGGATAAGAGCTCCAGGTCATCAATAAGAATGGTTATCCCATTTTAACGGGCCGGAAAAGCCGGGCACCGTATGGGCCGGAACGGCATATGCCGATTCGTTTCCAGTTCACGCGCCTGAGGGAAGCACGGAAGGGCCTCTAATGAACATTTCTTTCGCAGATATTTCGCTTGGCAAGTCGGGCGCGCTGGCGCTCGTGGTCTCCGAGGGCGCGACCCCGGCCGGGGTCGCCGCCGAACTGGACCGCAAGACCGGCGGCGCCATCAAGCGCGCCATGAAGTCCTCTAGTTTCACCGGCAAATCGGGCAGCACCCTCGAAATCGTCGCTCCCCATGGCGTCGCCGCCAGCCGCATCCTCCTTCTCGGCACCGGCAAATCGGCGGATCTCACCGCCACGGTGCTCGAAAACGCGGGCGGCGAACTCGTCGGACGGCTTGAGCGCGTGAAGGAGACGACCGTCTCGGTCATTCTTGACGGCATTTCGACGACGAAGATCAGCGCGGGTGATGCCGCCGCGCGCGTCGCCTTCGGCGCGAAGCTCCGCTCCTACCGCTTCGACAAATACAAGACGAAGAAGAAAGATGAGAACGGTGCCGTAAAATCCCTGACCGTCGCAACCAAAGCGGCCACCGCCGCGCGCAAGGCCTATGCGACGCTCGAAAAAATCGCCGACGGCATGTTCCTCACCCGTGATCTCGTCAACGAGCCGCCGAATGTCCTTTACCCCGTAGAGTTCGCCAAGCGCGTCAAGGCGCTGGCCAAGGTTGGCGTCAAGGTTGAGGTGCTCGGTGAAGCCGAGATGAAGAAGCTCGGCATGGGTTCTCTGCTCGGCGTCGGCCAGGGCAGCGAGCGCGAAAGCCAGCTCGTCGTCATGCGCTGGAACGGCGGTAAGACGGGCGATAAACCCGTCGCCTTCGTCGGCAAGGGTGTCTGCTTCGACACCGGTGGCATTTCGCTGAAGCCCCCGGCGGGCATGGAAGACATGAAGGGTGACATGGGCGGCGCGGCCTGCGTCACCGGTCTGCTTTATGCGCTCGCCGCGCGCAAAGCCAAGGTCAATGCGGTCGGCGTCATCGGCGTCGTCGAAAACATGCCTGACGGCAACGCACAGCGTCCCGGCGACATCGTGACGTCGATGTCCGGCCAGACCATCGAAGTCATCAACACCGATGCCGAAGGCCGCCTCGTGCTGGCCGACGCGCTGCACTACACCGAAAAGCGCTTCCAGCCGAAATTCATCATCGACCTTGCCACGCTCACCGGCGCGATCATGGTGGCGCTCGGCAAGGAACATGCGGGCCTTTTCTCCAACGACGACAAATTGTCAAAGCAGCTTTCCGAAGCGGGCGAAGCCGAGAATGAAAAAGTCTGGCGCATGCCCATGGGCCCGGCCTACGACAAGCAGATCGATTCTCGTTTCGCCGACATGAAGAATACCGGCGGCCGCGACGGCGGTTCGATCACTGCGGCGCAGTTCCTTCTGCGTTTCGTCAAAAGCACAAAATGGGCGCATCTCGACATCGCCGGCACCGCTATGGCCTCGCCGCAAACCCCCATCAACCATTCATGGGGCTCGGGCTGGGGCGTCCGCCTGCTGAACCGGCTGGTCGCCGATCACTACGAGGGGTAAAGCGCGCCCTTCAAGACGCGCCTTCGCCGCTCCTCAGGATGAGGATGAAATTACGACCCTCACCCTGAGGAGGCGCGCAAGCGCAGTCTCGAAGGGCGAGGCCACCGGAAGGTGAACCGCATCATGACCGAAGTCCTTTTCTACCACCTCCAGGACGCGCCGCTCGAGCAAGTGCTTCCGCAACTGCTCGAGCGTTCGCTTGCCCGCGATTGGCGCGTCGTCGTCAAGGTCGGCAATACCGAGCGCATGGAATCGCTCGTCAATTCGCTCTGGACCTTTCGCGACGACAGCTTTCTCCCCCACGGCACGCGCGACGATGGCCCCGCCGAGGCGCAGCCGATCTTCCTCACTCTGGCCGATGAAAACCCCAACGCGGCGCAGGTGATCTTCCTCGTCGATGGCGCGGAGCCCGGCGACATCGCCTCCTATCAGCGTTGCGTTCTGATGTTCGACGGCCGCGATGAAGACGCGCTGGCGCAAGCCCGCACCCATTGGAAGACGTTCAAAGGGGCAGGCCACGACGCCACCTATTGGCAGCAAAGTGAAGAGGGTCGCTGGGAAAAGAAGGCTTGAAGCTCTCGGAACCTGACGCTCGCCGTCAAACATAAATCGCTACATCGCTATAAGATTTTGTTGGTTGAACTCCGCGTGAGGCGCGTCCATATCGCTCAGTAACCGGACCAAAGGGGAAAGCCATGTCAACCTTGAAGCGTATCGCGCTGATCGTGCTGGCCGCCATCATCGTTGCGGGCGGCGGAGCCTATTACTGGTTCATCGTCGAAAGTCATGCGCCCGCCGACGCGGCGTTTTCCATCGATCTCAATGAAGTCCGCCGACTGGCCGCAACGAAGCCCGGCGACCGTCCGCTCGAAATTCACGTCGAAAAGGTCGCCGCCTTCAGCTTCCCCGCCACAGCCATCGTCGCAGGCGACGGCTGGTCCAAGCGCGACGTGCCAGTCTTCTCCTACGAGTTGGTCTATCCCGACGGCTCGCTCGCGATCATCGACACGGCGCTTGATGAGAAGCTGGGGCAGGGCAATCTCGCCGCTTTCGACAAGGATGCCTATGCGCGCATGGAAAATGCGCTCGGCAAGGCAAAGCTCATCCTCGTCACGCATGAGCATGTCGATCACATCGGCGGTCTCACCGAATATCCCGATATCGCAAAAATATTGCCGTCCACCAAATTGACGCAGGAGCAGGTCGATCATCCCGAACGCTCCGCCCCCGCCGCTTTCCCCACGGGCGCGCTCGACGGCTACAAGCCGCTCGCCTACGACAAATATTTAGCCGTCGCGCCGGGCGTCGTCCTTATCAAATCGCCCGGCCATTCGCCGGGAAGCCAGATGATCTATGTGAAAAAAGTGGATGGCACGGAAATGCTCTTCATCGGCGACGTCGCCTGGAAGCATCGTAACATCGACCTGATCCGCGAACGCGCCCGCCTCGTCACTCAATTTTTCCTCAAGGAAGACCGCCACGCCGTCTTCGGCCAGCTAAAGGAACTCGCGCGCCTGCGTGAAGCGGAGCCAAAACTCGTCATCGTTCCCGGGCATGACGGTGAAGTCATCGACGGGCTCATCGCCAGCAAGGTCATGACCAAAGGCTTCGAGTGAGCGCCATTTCAATCCGTCACCCCCGGCTTGATTCGGAGTCCATCTTCCTAGCGTCCCTCTCATGATGGGCGGCTGGGTTTACATCATGACGAACAAACCGCGCGGCACGCTCTATATCGGCGTCACATCCGACATCGTCCGCCGCGCCTTCGAACATCGCGAAGGCGCGACCGAAGGCTTCACCAAACGCCACGGCCTGAAGCGCCTCGTCTTCGCGGAGCGGTACGAAAGCATCGAGGAAGCGATTGCGCGTGAAAAACAACTGAAGAACTGGCAGCGCGCTTGGAAGATCGAATTGATCGCATCGGCCAATCCAGACTGGGAAGATCTCTACGAGAGCATCCTCGGTTAACCCCCGCCCCAAACCCGTCACCCCGGGCTCGACCCAGGGCCCATCTTTACGGCCGTGCCGCGCGGCGAGCTGGATGCCGGATCAAGTCCGGCATGACGGCGAGTGGTGAACGCCATCCGCCT
>CAZLLB010000107.1:0-10643 GCA_964560165.1 uncultured Parvibaculum sp.
CAAGCCCCTCGTCGGCTGGCGCGTCCTCTTGCCGCGCGGCGGACCATGGGGTGACGGCGTCGCCGCATCCCTGCGAGCGCAGGGCGCCGTGCCCGTCGTCGCTCCGCTCATCGACTTCGCCTCCACGAGCGACCCCGAGACGCTGGAGGCCGCACGCCTCAGCGTCGAGAACGGATTGAACGCGGTCGCTGAGGAAGCCGACCGCATCGTCGGCAGGCACCCCGCTTCCAAGGCCGGCGGAGCCAGCGCGCCGTGAACGCCGCGGCGTCGCATGCGCCTGCGCGGCGTCCGGGGTTAGGCCTTCTTGCCTATCGTCTGGCGACGCGCGCGCTCGGTCCCGCCGTTCCCTATCTGCTGTCGCGCCGCCTCAATCGCGGCAAGGAAGAATCCGGCCGCCTCGACGAGCGGCGCGGCACCGCCTCCATCGCGCGGCCCGAAGGCCGCCTCATCTGGATTCATGCCGCAAGCGTCGGCGAGTCCCTGTCAGTGCTGCCGCTGATCGACGGCCTGCTCGCTCTGCGCACTGATCTTCATGTGCTCATCACCACCGGCACCGTGACCTCGGCACGATTGATGGCCGAGCGCTTGCCCCCACGCGCGCTTCACCAATATGCGCCGCTCGACCATCCTGATTACTGCGCCCGGTTTCTTGAGCATTGGCGTCCTGATCTCGGCGTCTGGGTCGAATCCGAATTCTGGCCGAACCTCATCGCCACCACGCATGAAAGCGGCATACCGCTGGCGCTCATCAATGCGCGCATCACTGAGCGCAGCTTTCAGGGTTGGCAGCGCTTCCCCGCGACGATCCGCGATCTTCTGGCGCGTTTCTCCGTGGTGATCGCGCAGGATCAGGCCAGCGCCGCGCGGCTTCGCGCCCTCGGTGCGGCAGAGGTGGCAACGCCCGGCAATATCAAACATGACGCCGCGCCCCTGACGGCAGACGAAGCGGAACTCGCCGCCTTGCGCGCTGCCATCGGCACCCGCCCCGTCTGGCTCGCAACCAACACACATGACGGCGAAGAAACCGCCGCCGCCGAGGTGCATGAACGTCTCGCCAACGCGCATCGGGGATTGCTGACGCTGATCGTGCCGCGTCATCCGGCGCGAGGCGATGCTATTGCCGCCGGGCTCCGCAAGCGCGGCTTGCGTGTCGCGCAGCGCGCGGCGGGCGATGCCATCGAACCGGAGAGCGATATTTATCTCGCCGACACGCTGGGCGAACTCGGCCTCTTTTACAGGCTGGCCGATATTGTTTTCATCGGCGGAACGCTCGTGCCAACAGGCGGGCACAATCCGTTCGAGCCTGCGCGTTTGCGCTCGGCGCTGATCGCGGGGCCGAGCGATTTCAATTTTGTCGAACCCTTCGCGCAATTTGCCGCGGGTGACGCCCTGATCCGCATTGCCGATGCGCCTCAATTGGCGCAAGCCGTGGCCGCGCTGCTCGACGACACGATAACGCGCGAACGGCGCGCCATGGATGCCGAGCGCATCGTCAGCGCTTCGAGCGACGCCACACGCGCCACGCTTGCCGCGCTCACCGCTTTGCTGCCGTCCACGCAGGCAGAGAAAGGCGTGGTCCCTCATGCGTGAGCCGCGCTTCTGGCAGCATCCACGCGCAGGCCGGGGTTCGATCCTGCCGAGCCTGCTTGCGCCCGCCGCCTATCTCTGGGGCGCGGCGGGGCGTATGCGGCGATACTATGCCAAGCCCGAACGCGCCGCCGTGCCAATCATCTGCATCGGCAATCTGTCGGCGGGCGGCACCGGTAAAACACCTCTGGCGCTGACGCTGGCCGAACGCTTCATCAAGTCCGGCGAGGTCGTGCATTTTCTGACGCGCGGCTATGGTGGGCGGGAGCACGGGCCATTGCGCGTTGATCCGGCGCGCGACACCGCTACCGATGTGGGCGACGAGCCGCTGCTGCTCGCCGCCGTCGCGCCAACATGGGTGTCAGTGGACCGCGCCGAAGGAGCGGCTGCGGCGGCGCGCGCGGGTGCAGCCCTTGTCATCATGGATGACGGGTTTCAAAACCCTTCGCTTGATAAATCCATCTCGCTTCTCGTCGTCGATGCTCATGCCGGACTTGGCAATGGCCGCCTCATTCCAGCCGGCCCCTTGCGCGAGCGCGAAGCCGATGCGCTGGCGCGAACCGGCGCCGTCGTCATTATCGGGCATGGCCACGCTGCTGACGGACTTGCGGCCCGCGCGCGCAACCGCGCGCTGCCGGTTTTCCGCGCCATTCTGCGCGCCCGCCCTGCACCGGGCCTCGACGGGTTGGCCGTTCTCGCTTTCGCGGGCATCGGGCGGCCCGAGAAATTCTACGCGACCCTGCGCGAGCTTCACGCCAACATCGTGGCGACGGAAGACTTCCCCGATCATCACATGTTCAGCGAAGCCGATGCGCAGCGCCTCCTCGTTCGCGCGCGCGACCTCAACGCGACGCTGGTGACGACCGAGAAGGATCGCGTCCGCCTTCTCCACGCACCGGGCGGCAGCGCACGGGCGCGGCTGCGTGATGCGGTGCAGACGATCTCCATCCGCACATTGATCGACGACTTCACCGCCTTTGAAACCCTGATCCGGGATGCGATCGAGGCCGCGCGGCGACCGGCGCGGATTTGAGCGGCTTTCCCATGGCAAAAAAAGACATTCAGTATCGGTTCGAAATCGCGCTGCTCAAATGCGTGCTGGCGCTGTTGCGCTTGCCCGGCCTCGATGCCGCCTCTGCGATTGGCGGCTGGATTGGACGCATGACCGGCCCACGGCTCGGCATCACACGGCGCGCCCGCCGCCGCATCGCCCGCGCCATGCCGGAACTTTCGGAAGGCGAAATTGAGCGCATCATCACCGCCATGTGGGACAATCTCGGGCGCGTCGCTTTCGAATATGCCCATCTCGATAAATTCCACCGACCGGAAGAACGCCATCGCATCGAGGTCGTCGGCGTCGAGGGTTTGCGTGCCCATAAGCAATCCGGCCAGGGCGGCATGTTGCTTTCGGGCCATTTTGGCAATTTTGAACTTCTCCCGGTGGCCATGTATCTCGAAGGATTCACGGGCGGCGAACTCTATCGACCGGCCAACAATCCCTACGTCAATCGATGGATGCTCGAAATGCGCAGCTCGATCAGCGGTTCGATCCAGATTCCGAAGGGCCGCAAGGGCGCGCGCGATCTGCTGACCATTTTGCGCAACAACGGGTTTGTCGCCATGCTCTTCGATCAGAAGATGAATGACGGCGTCGAGGCTAAACTTTTCGGCATCCGTTCGATGACGACGTCTGCACCTGGCGGCCTTGCCGTGCGCAACGGCACAGCACTTTTTCCCGCCTGCATCGAGCGCCTCAAAGGCGCGCATTTTCGTGTCACCGTCTATCCGCAGATCGAGGTCGATCGCAGCGCCGAACCGGCAGGCGAAGTCTTGCGCATCACGCAAGTGCTCAATGATTTTCTCGAAGCGCGCATACGCGAAAAACCGGAGAACTGGTTCTGGCTGCATAACCGCTGGAGGGAGTGATGAACCTTCTCGTCAATATCGACGTCAGCGATCTCGCCCGCGCGGTGGATTTCTACCAGAGCGCCTTTGGGCTTCGCAAAGGGCGCAAGCTCGGCCTCTTCGTCACGGAAATGCTTGGTGGCTCAGCACCGATCTATCTGATCGAAAAACCCGCAGGCCGATCCGCCACGTCGCCTGCGCGCGACTATCGGCGGCATTGGACGCCGGTCCATCTCGACATCGTTGTTGAAGACATCGTGGAAGCGAAAGCACGGGCTATCGAGGCAGGCGCAGTCCTCGAATCCGATATCGCGGAGAACAATTGGGGCAAGATCGCGATCTTCGCAGACCCATTTGGTCACGGCTTCTGCCTGATCGAATTTATCGGACGCGGCTACGACGAGATTGCAGCGGCGTAGGCCTACTTGGCCACCATGCCGGGCTGCGCACCCTTGGCGCCGACGCCCTCGACCAGCAGCGATGGATCGACATGCTCACCGCGCCAGAGCATGCCCCAATGCATATGAGGGCCGGTCGCGCGGCCTGATTTTCCGACCGCGCCGAGCACGTCGCCCTGTTTGACGCGCTGGCCGCTTTTCACGTCGATGCGCGACATATGCATCAACATGCTGATGACGCCCTGCCCGTGATCGATGAAGATCAAGCCACCCTCGAAGAACATGTCGGGTTCGGCAAGGCGGATAATGCCATCGCCGGGCGCGATGACTTTCGCGCCCATGGGGGCCGCGACATCGACCCCATAATGTGGGTTGCGCGGCTCGCCGTTGAAAATCCGCTGGCTGCCGAAGACGCCGCTGATCGGCCCCGTGGACGGCCAGACGAATTTTCCGGCGAACCAGTCTTCATCGGTGTTGCGCGGGCGCGTGGCGCGTTTCAGCGCCTGCTCGCGTTTGATGCGCTCGATCTGTTCCTTGGGCGGCGTCACATATTTGGGCGCGATGCCGGAAATTCTCTGCACTTTCCAGTCGCGTGGCGCGATGGCGAGGTTTTTCGTCTCCGTTGCGCCGCCCGCCGTGGTCACGATGAGTTTCGCCTTGGGCCCGTGGTCGCGGTCAAAACCCAGCGCGAAATAACCGCGCTTGGAAACCATGATCTGATCGCCGTCCAGCGTGACGCTCGCGCCGGGGTCCGTCTTGCCTACGATGAGCGAGCCTTGCTCAAGCGGGCCTTTCAGCACGACATCGGCACATGCGGGCAAGGCGGCGAGGCTCGCGGCCAAGCCGATCACGAGGGCAAATGTCAGCTTCATCCAACGAGGCGCTTTTCCTGGTGGCGCTTCAGCGACGCCTCGGGTGTGGCATAGGCTTCCTGCAGATCAACGCTCCAGTAGCGCAGATCGTCGAGCGTGATATGCGCACCTGTCACGGCGCAAATGACATAAGCCCCCGGCCGGACGACGTGGAAATCGCCGTCGCCATACACGATTTCGGCTTCTCCGCCGCTGTTCATCTTGTCGATCCTGTTCATGGGCACATTCTAGCGTGTGAGACGCAGGGCTTCAAATGCGGCCTTCAGCCTCGTGATAGCGACAAGTCTAAAGCAAGCTGCCTTGCGGCCCGTCGCCTCCGCCCGCCTTCTTGCGCGGAGCCGGGCGCGGCGCGGCATCGCCGCCGACCACGACGCCCAGCCGGTCCTCACGCGCGAATTCGATGCTCAGCGCTTCGCCTGCCTTGCGCCCCATTGAGGCGCGCACCGGCTTGCCGTCGGCGGCACGCACAACAGCAAAGCCGCGTTCCAGCACCCCCTGATAGGAATAGGACTGAAGGAGTTTGCCCGCGCCATCGAGGCGGCGGCCGAGATCGGCGAGGTGGCGGCGTTCGGCGGCCCTGCCCCGCGCATTGAGTTGAGCGAGCCGTTTGTTGCCGTCTGCTATACGGAAGCGGATCAGTTGCGTCGAAAGCTTGCCCTCAACACGATGAAGCCGCGCGCGTTTCACTTCGGCGGCGCGTTTCAGCGCCAGCCCAAGACGTTCGCTCGCATGGTCGAAGCGTTGGCGCGGCAGAGCGATCAGATCGGCGAGGCGCGGCAGGGCGCGAACAAGGCCTCGCAATTGCGTTCGGCCGCTCTCCAGCATCCGCATTTGCGCGCGCAGCATCCGCCGTTCGAGATCGATCACAGCGGCGATGCTGTCGGCGCGCACCGGCACGGCTATTTCAGCCGCCGCCGTTGGCGTCGGGGCGCGGCGGTCGGAGGCAAAGTCGATCAGCGTCGTGTCGGTTTCATGGCCCACCGCCGAGATCAGCGGAATGGTGCTCGCCGCCGCGGCGCGCACCACGATTTCCTCGTTAAAGGCCCATAGGTCTTCGATGGAGCCGCCGCCACGCGCCACGATGAGAAGATCGGGACGCGGAATCTTGCCACCCGGCACCAGCGCGTTGAAGCCGTTGATCGCCGCCGCGATTTCGCCTGCCGCCGTTTCGCCCTGCACGCGCACGGGCCAGACAATCACATGGCGCGGAAAGCGATCGGCGAGCCTGTGTAAGATGTCGCGGATCACAGCGCCTGTCGGGCTCGTAATGACGCCGATGACGTCAGGCAAATAAGGCAGCGCCTTCTTGCGCTCGGGCGCGAAGAGACCTTCTGCGGCGAGCTTCTTCTTGCGCTCCTCCAGCAGCGCCATCAGCGCGCCGATGCCCGCCGGCTCAAGCTGCTCGATAACGATCTGGTATTTCGAACTGCCCGGATAGGTTGTGAGTTTGCCCGTGGCGATGACTTCAAGGCCCTCGGCGGGCTTGAACCGCAGCTTGCTGTAGGCGCCCTTCCAGATCACCGCCTCCAGCCGCGCGCTTTCGTCCTTCAGCGCGAAGTAGCAATGGCCCGAGGAATGCGGCCCGCGAAAGCCCGTAATTTCGCCACGCACGCGCACATGGCCGAATGTCTCCTCCACCGTCCGCTTCAGCGCGAAAGAAAGCTCGCTGACCGAGAATTCATGGGCGTTTCCGGAAGCGGCGGCGGCAGGGCCTTTAATGGGCTCAGGCATAAATCATGGACCGGGTCTGGGCGCGTCGGCGGGCTTGCCTCCGTCGTCTCGCATGTTACAAGTTTTTACGGCAAAGCCGAAGGTAGCTCTATCCTATCTATCCAATCCGTGAGGATTTACCGACAATATG
Organism: uncultured Parvibaculum sp.; assembly: GCA_964560165.1. Lineage (GTDB taxonomy): Bacteria > Pseudomonadota > Alphaproteobacteria > Parvibaculales > Parvibaculaceae > Parvibaculum. The sequence continues at coordinate 6,624 of CAZLLB010000107.1, forward strand.
AATGTCCTGATTATCGGCTCGGGTGGCCGCGAGCATGCGCTTTCCTGGAAGATCGCCGCGAGCCCTCTCGTTACGAAGCTTTATTGCGCACCGGGCAATGGCGGTATCGCCGAAATTGCCGAATGTGTGCCGCTGAAGCCGCTCGATTTCGACTCCATCGTGACATTCTGCCGCGATAAAAATATCGGCTTCGTCGTTATCGGACCCGAAGACCCGCTGGTCGCGGGACTCGTCGATCGCCTTGATACAGAGGGCATCAAATCCTTCGGGCCGAGCGCCGCCGCCGCACGGCTTGAAGGTTCGAAAGGTTTCACCAAAGACCTCTGCGCCGAGTTCAACATTCCCACCGCCGCCTATGGCCGCTTTGCCGATGCCGCGGCTGCCAAAACCTATGCGCACAAGATGGGCGCACCCATCGTCGTCAAGGCCGATGGGCTTGCAGCAGGCAAGGGCGTCATCATCGCCATGACACTTGATGAGACCGACGCCGCCATCGACGAGATTTTCTCCGGTCGTTTCGGCAAGGCGGGTGCCGAAGTCGTGATCGAAGAACTCATGGAGGGTGAGGAAGCGAGCTTCTTCGCGCTCTGCGACGGTGCCACCGCTTTGCCTCTCGCCACCGCGCAGGATCACAAGCGCGTCTTCGATAATGACGAAGGCCCCAATACCGGCGGCATGGGTGCTTATTCGCCCGCGCCCGTCCTCACGCCCGCTCTCGTCGAGCGCGTCATGCGCGAAATCATCGAGCCCACCGTCGCCGCCATGAAAGAGCGCGGCACACCGTTCAAGGGCGTTCTCTTCGCCGGTCTGATGCTGACGGCGGAAGGCCCCAAGCTCATCGAATACAATGCCCGTTTCGGCGATCCTGAAACGCAGGTTTTAATGACGCGCCTCGCGTCAGATATTTTGCCCGCGCTCATCGCCTCGCATGACGGCACGCTCGACAAACTGTCCCTCGACTGGAAAGACGAAGCCGCGCTCACCGTCGTCATGGCAGCCAATGGTTATCCGGGCGACTACGCCAAAGACACTGAAATACATGGACTTGATGCCGCGCGCGCGCTGCCGGGTGTTCAGGTTTTTCATGCCGGTACACGCGCCGATGGCGGTCGCATCCTCGCCAATGGCGGGCGCGTGCTGAACGTCACCGCTACAGGCAACAGTGTCGGCGATGCGCAGGCGCAGGCTTATAACGCAATCGCGCTGATTGATTGGCCGGGCGGCTTCTGCCGCAAGGATATCGGCTGGCGGGCGGTCGCACGCGAAAAACGGGCCGTTTGAACGCTGCGGGCGGCATCAAATACTTGAATGGATGTCCGTACACAAATAAAAGACTAACGGGGGAGATCAGTTATGAGTAACGGAACCACGGGTGGCACGCCTGAGCCGAGCCGCCAGGACCAGTTCTCGGGCACCAAGGACGTTGCCGAGAGCCACCGTTTCGACGAGAAGCGGCTCGAAGCCTATATGCAGGCGCATGTCGAAGGCTTTAAAGGACCGCTCACTGTTCAACAGTTCAAGGGTGGACAATCAAACCCGACCTACAAGCTCCTGACGCCCGGCCGCGCCTATGTGCTGCGCCGCAAGCCGCCGGGAAAACTCCTCCCCTCCGCCCATGCCGTGGACCGCGAATACAAGGTCATCACCGCCCTCCATAATGTCGGCTTCGCAGCGCCCCGCACCTATGCGCTCTGCGAGGATGACAGCATCCTCGGCACGGCCTTTTACATCATGGACATGGTCGATGGCCGTGTGCTCTGGGAGCCGCTTTTGCCCGGGCAGGACAAGGCGACGCGCTGGAAGATTTACGATTCGCTCAACGCCACGCTCGCCCATCTCCACACCATCGACTACGAAAAAGCTGGCCTCGCCGATTTCGGCAAGCCCGGCAATTATTTCGCCCGTCAGGTGTCGCGCTGGTCGAAGCAATATGTCGCGTCGGAAACCGAAACCATCACCGAGATGAACCGGCTGATGGAGTGGCTGCCGGAAAATATTCCGGTCGAGGATTCCGTCAGCGTCGTGCATGGCGATTATCGCCTCGACAATACCGTGCTGCATCCGACCGAGCCAAAGGTCATCGCCGTTCTCGATTGGGAGCTTTCGACGCTCGGCCATCCACTCGGCGATTTTACCTATAGCTGCATGCAATGGGTCATGCCGGGCCAGGGCACGGGCGGCGGCACAGGCTCCATCGCCACGGCAGATCTCAAGAGCCTCGGCATTCCGACGCTGGAGGAATACATCAAGATGTATTGCGAGCGGACCAACCGCCCCGGCATCGACAATCTCGATTTCTATTTTGCCTATAATTTCTTCCGCCTCGCCGGCATCCTGCAAGGCATTGCAGGCCGTGTCCGCGATGGCACGGCGTCGAGCGAACATGCCAAAACCATGTCGCAGAATGTTCGACCCCTGGCGATGGAAGCCTGGAAATACGCCCAACGCGCGGGTGCCAAATAACAAAAAGAACCATCAACAAGTGGACCTGTAAAATGAGTTGGTTGCGTCACGGATTTGAGATCAATACGGATAAGACAAAGCTCGACCGCGAGTCGATCCTGCGTATGTTGCGCGCGACATATTGGGCGAGCGAGGTGCCGCCGGAAGACCTATGGGAAAGCATTCTCAATTCACGCGCTTACGGCATGTATTCGCCGGACGGCGAGCAGGCAGGCTTTGCCCGCGTCGTCACCGACATCACGCGCTTTGCGTGGTTCAGCGACGTCTATGTCCTGCCCGTGCATCGCGACCGAGGCCTCGGCAAATGGCTCATCGAAACCGTCATCACCGATCCGGCGCTTGCCAAGGTGCATCGCTTTCTGCTCAGCACCAACGACGCCCACACGCTCTATAAAGAGCACGGTTTCGCGACCGTGGAAGGCGAAGAAGCAACAAAAATGATGATGATGATGCGGTGATCGAGCCGCGTCGCTCAACAATCGCTCAATGTCGTCCCGGGACTTGTTTCCGGGATGACAACCTCACCTAACAGCAGCTAGTTCAAGAACATCGGCTTGCCGCGCACATGGGCGATGCGCGGCCTGTATGTCTGGGCGTCGTAAAACGCCGCCACATCGACGCGTTTCTTCCCCGTGACGCAGGTATCAGCGGCCACTGTCGTATAGTTTCCGTCGCGCACCGCCGTCATCACGCCTGTCTTCCCATCGGCAATCATCTGCACGGCGAGCGTGCCGTAGCTCTTGGCGACCATCTGGTCGAGCGCGTCTGGCGCACCTGCACGCATGAGGTATCCCAACGTCTGGCTGATCGTATCGACGCCGGTAATGCGCGTGATTTCCTGTCCGAGCAATTGGCCTATGCCACCGAGGCGGCGACGGCCATGTTCGTCGGCCTCGCCAAATTCGACCAGCGATCCGCCTTCCATCTTCGCGCCTTCCGAAATCACCACCATCGCGTAATTGGCCGGATTGCGCTTGCGATCGAGCACGATCATCTCGGCCAGCCTGTCCACATCGAAAGGCACTTCTGCGATCAGCGCCCGATCCACATCGGCGAGATAGCTCGAGATCAGCGCCGTCTCGCCGGAATTGCGCCCAAAAAGCTCAACGACCGCAATTCGCTCGTGACTGCCGGTCGATGTGCGCAGCGAATTGATATGCTCGACCGAGCGCGTCACTGCGGTTGAAAAGCCAATGCAGTAGTCGGTGCCGAAAACGTCGTTGTCCATCGTCTTCGGGATCGAGACGATCTTCATTCCCTCTCTATGCAGATGGGCGCTGAAGGTCAGCGTGCCATCGCCGCCGATCGTCACCATCACGTCAATGCCGAGATGTTCCATCACGCGCAGAATATGCGGCGTGCAATCGACCATGCCGTTAGCGTCCGGCTTGAATCTGCCTTTCAGAAAATCGGGAAGCATGTCCTCCTTCATGAAGCGCGGATTGGTGCGCGAGGTATGAAGCACTGTGCCGCCGGTGCGGTCGATCACTCGCACGCTTTCGTGATCTAGGCGCATCAATTGCTTTTCGCTGCCTTGCGGATCGTCAGGATTGTAAT
>CAZLLB010000108.1:0-10590 GCA_964560165.1 uncultured Parvibaculum sp.
GCTATGCGACGGCGGCGCTTGGGCTCATTCTGCCGGTGGCGCGGGCGGAAGGGCTGGAGCGCGTCACGGTAAGCTGCGACGCCGATAATATCGCGTCGGAGAAGGTCATCACAGCCAATGGCGGCGTGCTGATCGAGGAAATTCTGCGCGACGCGGAGACCGGCAAGGCGAAGCTCGTTTTCAGGATCGAGACATGAGCGGCGAGGTCGATGTCGCGATTGTCGGCGCGGGGGCGGCAGGGCTTGCGGCGGCGCGGCGGTTGCGCGATTTCGGATTGTCGTTTGTCGTGCTGGAGGCGAAGGACCGGATCGGCGGGCGCGCTTATACCGATACGGAGACATTCGGCACGCCATGGGATCGCGGGGCGCATTGGCTGCATTCGGCAGCGGTCAATCCGTTGACGCGCGTGGCCGAGGCGCTGGACCAGCCTTATCTGTGTCGTGAAAGTTTTCGCAATCGCAATCTGCATCTGGGGCGCGGCTGGGCGAGCGAGGTCGAGCGTGAGGATTGCAATTGCGTGATGGATGCGGCGTTCGACGCGGTGGAAGGGCTTGGCGCGCATGGGCTGGACGTGCCTGCGGCGCAGGCACTGGACGGGACAAACCGCTGGTACCGGCTGATCGAGCATGTGCATGAGGCGATCAGCGCTTTTCCGCCGGAGAGAATTTCGGCGCTCGATCTTCATCACTATTACGATAGCGGCGAGAACTGGCCGCTGATTAATGGCTATGGCGCGCTGATCGCGGGTTATGGTGCGAGCGTGCCGGTGTCGCTTGAAACACCAGTGGCGGAAATCGGCTGGACGGGGCCGGGCGTTACGCTTGCGACGCCGAAAGGCGCGGTGAAGGCGAGGGCGGTGATCGTGACCGTCTCGACGAATGTGCTGGCGAGCGGGCGCATTCGTTTTTCGCAAGGCTTGCCGATTGGTTTGGCGCGGGCGCTGGAAGGCGTACCGACGGGCGGAGCGAACAAGATCGCGTTTCAGTTTTCGGGCGATGTCTTCGGGTTGCCGGATACGAGCTATGCGTCCTTTATGGATGAGCGCGCGCCCGCGCGTCATGCGTTGAGTTTTCAGATCAGACCCTTCGGGCAGGAGCTTGCCATTGCCTATCTCGGCGGGCGCTTTGCCGAGGAGATGGAGAAGGCGGGCGAGGCGGCGAGCATCGAGATGGCGCGCGCGGCGCTTGCCGACATGTTCGGCTCGGCCATTCTCGGCAAGATTGTGAAGGTGGCGGCAACGAGTTGGTGCGGCGATCCGCATATGCTGGGTGCCTATGCCAGCGCGCTGCCGGGCCATGCGGGGGACCGCGCGCGGCTTGCCGAGCCAGTGGAGGAGCGGCTGTTTCTGGCGGGGGAAGCGGTGCATCCGACGTGGTTTTCCACTGTGCACGGAGCCTGGCTCAGCGGAATTGCAGCGGCGGAGCGGGCGGCGGGCTCTTTGAGGCCCCGTCTTTGAGGCATTGCCCTTGAGGCGCGTGGCCGCCAGAATAACGCCATACGAAAATTGGCGCGGAAATATTTCGCACCGCAAAATAAACAGGGAGGATTTCATGTCTCAGCCAAAGCTGGTCGCCAGCGGTTTGCAGTTTCCCGAAGGCCCGATCGCCATGCCGGATGGCAGCGTTATTCTGGTCGAAATCAAACGCGGCACGCTGACGCGCGTGACGCCTGACGGAAAGAACGAAGTGATTGCCGATCTCGGCGGCGGGCCGAACGGTGCGGCCATCGGGCCGGACGGAGCCTGCTATGTGTGCAATGACGGCGGCTTTGAATGGCACCAGATGGGCGATCTGGTTATTCCCGGCGGCAAGCCCGCCAATTATTCGGGCGGGCGCATCGAGCGCGTCGATCTCAAGACCGGCGAAGTGAAGGTGCTCTACAAGGAGTGCAACGGTAATCCGCTGATCGGGCCGAACGACATTGTGTTCGACAAGGAAGGCGGCTTCTGGTTCACCGATCACGGCAAGACGGATGATCGCATTCAGTATCGCGGCGGGCTTTATTACGCCAAGATCGACGGCTCCTCGATCACGGAAGTCGCTTTTCCGATCCTGAGCGCCAATGGCGTCGGCCTCTCGCCGGATGAAAAGACGGTCTATGTTGCCGACACTTATTCAGCGCGGCTGCTGGCTTTTGATGTAGAATCGCCGGGCGTTCTCAAGCCTGATGCAGGGCTTGGCGGTGCGGGGCGCTATGTCGGCGCGGCGCCGGGGCATACGTTCTTTGACAGCCTCGCCGTCGATGCGAAAGGCAATATCTGCGTCGCGACGATCCTCAATGGTGGCATCACCATTTTCGCGCCGGACGGCAAGAACAAGCATGTGCCGATCGACGATATTCTTGTGACCAATATCTGCTTTGGCGGCAAGGACTTGAAGACGGCCTTCATCACGGCTTCGTCCAGCGGCAGGCTTTTGTCGATGGAATGGGAGACGCCGGGACTGCCGCTCAACTTCCTCAACAAGTAAGAACGGCAAACAACGCGTCCGTAGCCGGAAAATCCGGCTGCGGACGCTTTCTTTTTGGCGGCGTCTTTACCCCGGCGAAGAGAGCGTGCCAAGATGCGCGCGCTTGAACGGCTCCAACTCAATGGAGCCGCAACCCGGGAGGATCAAGATGCGTCTTTTATTCAGCGTTCTTGTTGCGTCAGTTGCGTTCACCGGTGCCGCGCTTGCCGAGCCCAATGCCAATCTCTTCGGCAACACTGTCGTCATCACGGCTGCCAATGGTGGCGTCACGAAGGCGATGATCAATAAGGACAATACCTATTCGACGGTTCTGCCGGATGGCAAGACGGTGAAGGGAAGCTGGGCTCCGGCGGGAGACACGATCTGCTACACGCAGACCGATCCCGCGCCTGCTGCCGATGCCAAGCCGTTCTGCACGCCGAACGAGGACCACAAGGTCGGCGATACGTGGGAAGCGAAAGCGCCCGACGGCAGCACGATGAAATTCGCGTTGCAGGCTGGTCAGTAAGCTCTGCTGCGTTGCGAAATGCGATGGCCGGTTTTCCGCAAGGGAGACCGGCCATTTTTCTTTTGCTCTAGCTCTCGATGACGATCCTGGGCGCTTTTCGGGCACGGGTGCTGAGCGCATCATCGATATGGGCGGCGACTTTTTCGGCGATGGCGATGAAGGTACGGGCTTCGTCGCTATCGGGGGCGGAGGAGACGACGGGCGCGCCGCTGTCGGAGGTTTCGCGGATCGTCATGTGGAGCGGCACTTCGCCGAGGAAATCGCAGCCGAGCTTTTCGGCCATGCGGCGCGCGCCGCCCTGACCGAAGATGTAGGATTTTTCGCCTGAACCGGGGCTGACGAACCAGGCCATGTTTTCGACAATGCCGAAAACCGGAACGTGGGTTTTTTCAAACATCGCATAGCCCTTGCGCGCGTCGATCAGCGCGATGTCCTGCGGCGTCGAGACGACGACCGCGCCGGTGAGCGGCACACGCTGCACCATGGTGAGCTGCGCGTCGCCGGTGCCGGGCGGCATATCGACGATCAGCACGTCGAGTTCACCCCAAGCTACATCCGTCAACATTTGCGTCAGCGCCGATTGCACCATCGGGCCGCGCCAGATCATGGCTGTGTCTTCCTCGACGAGAAAGCCGATGGACATGGTTTTGATGCCGTGGTTTTCCATCGGTCGCAGTTTTTTGCCGTCCGTCTCGGGCTTGCCCTTGATGCCGAGCATGCGCGGAACGGAGGGGCCGTAAATATCGGCGTCGAGCAGGCCGACGCGGCGGCCGAGTTTGGAAAGGCCCAAAGCGAGATTGACGGCGACGGTGGATTTGCCGACGCCGCCCTTGCCGCTGGCGACCGCGACGATGGCGGCGATACCGGGAATTTCCAGCGGGCCTTGCCGCTTGGGCGCGGGCCGGGCCTCGCCGCCATGCGTGTGATCATGGCCTGCATGAGCGCGGGCGGGGGCCTGCGGGGCGGGACGGGCGGCGGCGCGATGTGCGGTAAGGACGGCCGTGACGCTGAGCACACCGGGAAGCGCGCGAACGACATCTTCGCACTGGCGGCGCACGGGCTCCATATCAGGGGCGCGCTCGGGCACGGTTTCGATGCTGAAGCCGACATGGCCATCGCGCAGGATGAAGCCTTGAATAAGCCCGGCCGAGACGACATCTCTGCCTGTCGAGGGATCGACGATCGCGGAGAGCGTCTTGATGATTTCAGCCTGGGTGGGGGGCTTCATGATTTTCTCTCAGTCTGTCTGGTCGCTCCGGGTCCGGCGCGAATATTGTCCCGCGGGCGTCATATGATCGCACATCGGGTGGCTATAAAGTTGCTTACGTTGCGTGTTGCAAGTGGCTGTCATATAACCCGATGAGCGCTAATCCAACCGTTTCCATCTTCTTCCAATCAAAGGATTTTTGATGCCCTGGAGCAATAATAGTGGCGGCGGCGGAGGCTGGCAGGGTGGAGGTGGCAATCGAGGGCCATGGGGACAAGGCCCATCGGGCGGCGGAAATCAGCCACCAGACCTCGACGATTTGATTCGCAAAGGCCAGGAAAAGCTCCGGGAACTCATTCCCGGCGGCGCTGGCGGCGGGCGCGGCATGGCTCTTGTCATTGCGGCGGCGGCGATCATCTTTCTCGGGTTGAGTTCAGTTTATCGCGTGGATACCGACCGGCAGGGCGTGGTTTCGCGCTTTGGCAAGGTGGTGCGCGCCGAGGCGCCGGGCCTGCGGGTGAAGTTGCCTTACCCAATCGAAACGGTGGATCTGCCGACGGTGACGCGCGACAACCGAATGGATATCGGGATGCGTGGCACGGGCGGCTCCTCGACCGTCAATGTCAGCGAAGAGGGGCTGATGCTGACGGGCGACGAGAACATCGTCGATATCAGTTTTACCGTTCGCTGGCGCATCAAGTATGACCCGGACGCAAATGGCGCGAAGGCCTATCTCTTCAATGTTGAAGAGCCTGAGCGCACGGTTCGCGCGATTGCCGAAAGCGCAATGCGCGAAGTGGTCGGACAATCGAATATTCAGTCGCTGCTGACAACAGGCCGGACCGAGGTGCAGAACAAGGTCAAAGGGCTGATGCAGGACGCGCTCGATTCCTACAAGGCGGGCATCGACATTACCGAAGTGCAATTGCAGAACAGTAATCCGCCACCGGCCGTGATCGACGCCTTCCGCGACGTGCAGGCGGCGCAGGCCGACCAGGAGCGCATGCGCTTTGAGGCCAATACCTATGCCAATACGGTCGTGCCCAAGGCGCGCGGCCAGGCAGCGCAGATCACGCAGGTCGCCGAAGCCTATCGCGAGCAGATCGTGGCTGAGGCGGAAGGCGAGGCGAAGCGCTTCCTTTCCATTTATGCCGAGTACAAGAAGGCAAAAGACGTGACGCGGGAGCGCCTATATCTCGAAACGATGGAAACCGTTTATGGCCGCATCAACAAGGTGATGGTCGATGGGGATCAGAACGGCAAGAGCGTGTTGCCCTATCTGCCGCTCTCTGAGCTGAAGCCCAGCACGGCGCCAGCCAAACCCTCGGCGAGCACGCCTCATGTAACCACCGGCAGCACGACGCCGACCACCGGCACGGAGGTTCGCCCGTGAACAAGACAGCCGCTATCGGCGCGGGCGCCGCGCTTTTCATCGCCGTAGTCATTCTTTATTCGGCGCTTTTCACCGTGAACATGACGCAGCAGGCGATTGTGCTGCAGTTCGGCTCGCCGCAGGGCGGGGTCATTACCGAGCCGGGGCTGCACTGGAAGCTGCCCTTCGTTCAGAACGTCGTGTATATCGACAAGCGGCTTCTCAATCTTGAGGCGCCGGCTGAAGAAATCACGGCGTCCGATCAGAAGCGCCTCGTGGTGGACGCCTTTGCGCGCTACCGCATCGTCGATGCGCTGAAGTTCTATCAGACGGTGCGCGATCCGCGCCTGACCGAGCAGCGGCTTCAGCCGACTTTCGGTTCGGCGCTGCGCAACACGCTGGGCGATAATACGTTGGAGGCGCTGGTGCGCGCCAACCGCGCCGGGCTGATGAAGCAGATACGCGACCGTTTCAACAGGGCGGCTAGCGATCTTGGCATTGAGATCGTCGATGTGCGTATTCGCCGGGCCGACTTACCGGCGGCAAACAGCCAGGCGATTTTCCGCCGGATGCAGACCGAGCGCGAGCGCGAAGCTGCTGAAATCCGGGCCAAGGGCAGTGAAGAGGCACAACGTCTGCGCTCGCGTGCTGACCGCGACGTGACAGTGTTGCTGGCCGATGCCGAGCGTGACGGCCAGATCGTACGTGGTGAAGGCGACGCGACGCGAAGCAAGATCTACGCTGACGCCTTTGGGCAAGACCCTGAGTTCTTCTCTTTCTATCGCTCGATGCAGGCGTATGAAAAAAGCCTCAAGGCTGAGAACACAACCATGGTCGTGCCGCCCAAGAGCGAGTTCTTCCGCTATTTCGGCAATGAGTATGGCGGGGCCAAACGCTAATATGGCCATCGCATAAATGGAAAGCGGTGTCATCGAGCTGTTTTCGGCGCTCGGACTGGTGCTGGCGGTTGAGGGCGCACTATATGCGGCGTTTCCGGCTGTCATGCGCCGGGCGCTTGCGGCGCTCGGCGAGCAACAGGACCAAGCGTTGCGTATCGGTGGATTGCTGGCGCTCGTCACCGGCGTTGCGATCGTCTGGATGGTGCGCGGATGAAAGACATGCGGGTATCGTCGAGAGGCGCGGGCAAGGCGGGCGGTTTGACCGCTTTGTTTCTTGTTGGGCTTCTGGCGGCGGGGGTGTTGGTCTTTCAGCCTGCACCGGCACAAGCGCGCGCCGCGCCCGCCAGCATCGCCGATCTGGCGCAGCGGCTTTCGCCCGCGGTGGTCAATATTTCCACGACGCAGACAATCCGCGAGGGAGATGATCCTGATGCGGACGATCTGGATGGGGCACCGGATGGAGAGCAGGACTCTCCTCTCGCGAACCCGAACCCGCAAGACGGGCCGCTGGAAAAGGTGCAGTCGCTCGGCTCAGGCTTTGTGATCGACGCCAAGGGCATCATCGTCACCAATAATCATGTGATTGACGGTGCCGACAAGATCGACGTGACCTTTACCGATGGGACGACTTTGCCCGCAAAGCTGCTCGGGCGCGACGACAAGACCGACATTGCCGTTCTCAAGGTCGAGACGAAGCTGCCGCTGCCTTTCGTGAAACTCGGTGATAGCGACAAGATGCGCGTGGGCGACTGGGTGATGGCTATCGGCAATCCATTCGGCCTTGGCGGCACGGTGACGGCGGGCATCGTCTCGGCGTTGAACCGCGATATTCACGCGGGCAATTACGACGATTTCATTCAGACCGACGCTGCGATCAATCGCGGCAATTCGGGTGGGCCGCTGTTTAACCTCGAGGGCGAGGTGATCGGCATGAATACGGCGATCATTTCACCGTCGGGCGAAAGCGTGGGCATCGGCTTTGCGACGCCGTCGAGCACGATTACGCCATTGGTGGCGCAGATCATCAAGCATGGCGAGATCAGGCGTGGCTGGATCGGTGTGCGCATCCAGATGGTGACACCGGAAATAGCTGCGACACTGGGACTTGCGCAAACGCATGGCGCGCTGATTGCGGGCGTGACGCCGGGCGGTCCGGCGGAGGCGGCGGGCATCCAGACGGGCGATCTTGTTGTCGGTTTTGACGGGCAGAAGGTGCGCGAGATGCGCGATCTGCCGCGCATTGTCGCCGAGACGGAGATCGGCAAGGCGGCGGCAATTGAGGTCGTGCGCGGCGAGCGCACCATGTCGCTGACTGTGAAGGTGGCGCGGCTCGCCGAGCCGAAGCTCGTGGCGGGCAAGCAGCCGGTCAACGTGCCGCCCAAGGCGGAAAAGGTGAAGGCGCTCGGCCTCGACCTCATGACGCTGAGCGCCGAGGTGCGCAACCACTACAAGATCGACAAGAAGGCCAGCGGCGTTCTGGTCAGCGATGTGTCACCCGAAAGCGCCGCCGCCGACAAGGGCATCCGCCCCGGCGATCTCATTGTGCGTGTGGGACAATGGGACGTGAAGACGCCGAAGGAAATCCTGGCGCGCATTGCCGAGGAAAAGAAGGCAGGCCGGACGAGCGTGTTGCTGCGCGTGGTGACGGGTGATGTGCCGCGGTTTGTCGCGGTGCCGGTGGAATAACTTCCTTGTTCAAACTTTCTTGTCACCCCGGCTTTGTGCCGGGGTCCAGTAGCTGTCTGCTCGGAATTTGACGCTCCTGGATCCCGGCACAAGGCCGGGATGACAGCAGAGTAATGGGTGAGGAAAAGAGCGATTATTCACACGCTCGCGAATTCGTCTTCCCGGTATCCCTGCAAATAAAGAAGCGCCGTCAGGTCGGCGTGGTCGATGCGAGCGTCGGCGGCTTCGGCGACGACGGGTTTGGCGTGGAAAGCGATGCCGAGGCCTGCTTCCTCGATCATGCCGAGATCATTGGCACCGTCGCCGACGGCCATGGTTTCGTGTGGCTTCAATCCCAGTTCGTCGCGCAGTTTCAGCAATGCCTCGATCTTCGCTTCGCGGCCGAGGATCGGTTCGGCGACGCCGCCGGTGAGCTTGCCGTTGGCGATGGTCAGTTTGTTGGCCTGATTGGTGTTGAAGCCGACAGCATGGGCGACGCGCTCGGTGAAGAAGGTGAAGCCGCCCGAGACGAGGGCGCAGGCATGGCCATGTTCGCGCATGGTGTGGACGAGGGCGCGTCCGCCCGGCGTTTCGGTGATGCGATTGCGATAGACCCGCTCCAGCGCTTCGACGGTAAGGCCTTGCAGCAGGCCGACGCGCTCGCGCAAGGCTGGCTCGAAGGCGATCTCGCCGCGCATGGCGCGTTCGGTGATGGCCGAGATTTGCGGTTTGAGGCCGAGTTCGGCGGCCAGCTCGTCGATACATTCCTGCTGGATGATGGTCGAATCCATGTCGGCGACGAGGAGCCTCTTGCGGCGGCCTTCGGCGGGCTGGATGGCGAGGTCGATATTCGCTTTGGCGAGGTGGGCGCGCAGCGCAGCTTCGGGGCGCTTGCCGCCTTCACCTTCGAAGGTGATGTCGCAGGCCTTGCCCTTGGCGAGCCAGATGGGCGCGGTGGCTTGCGGAAGCATGGCATGGGCGGCTTCGACGTGTTCGTCGCGGAGGTTGTTGCCGATCAGGGTGAGAGTGTATTTCATCTCGGTGCATTTCTTGTTTCGTCGTGCTCGCCCTTTTTATGGATTAAAGGTGGGCGGTGCATCCACATCCTTGCTTAAGAAGAAAGACGTGGATGGCCCGCGTGAGGCAGGCCATGACGATTAAGGGGACGAATTGAACGAGCCGCTGGTAACAAAAGGCGCGATCCTTATTGCAGGGCCGACCGCGAGCGGCAAGTCCGCGCTGGCGCTTGCCTTGGCGGAGCGGCTGGGCGGCGAGATCGTGAATGCGGATTCGATGCAGGTTTATGCCGAATTGCGCGTGTTGACCGCGCGGCCCAGTGCCGCGGAGGAAAGCCGCGTGCGGCATCATCTTTACGGTGTGCTTGGCGGAGATGAGCCTTGTTCAGCGGGCAGGTGGTCGCGGATGGCGCTTGAGGCCTTGCGCGATATTGAGGCGCGGGGGCGGGTGCCCATCGTCGTTGGCGGCACGGGGCTTTATTTCCGGGCGCTGACCGAGGGGTTGTCGCCGATCCCGCCGGTGCCCGATGAGGTGCGCGCGGCGGTGCGGGCGGAAGTGTTGGCGGCGGGCGAGGGCGCGCATGATCTGCTGCTGGAGGCGGACCCGGAGCTTGCCGCCGTGATCCGGCCTTCCGACCGGCAGCGGATCGCGCGGGGCGTCGAGGTGGCGCGGGGAACGGCCAAGCCTTTGAGCCAATGGCATAAAGAGCCGCCAGCGCCGTTGCTGGCGGGGAAACTTGCCCGGATCGTGCTGGCACCGGACCGCGACTGGCTTCGAGCGCGCTGCGACAGGCGCTTTGAGGCAATGGTGGGCGAGGGAGCGGTGGAGGAGGCGCGCGCGTTGGCGGCGCTGGACCTCGATCCGGCGCTACCGCTGATGAAGGCGCTGGGGCTTCGACCGCTCATCGAGTATGTGTCTGGAGATATTACGCTTTCAGAGGCTGTGGAGCGCGGGCAGGCGGAAACGCGGGCCTATGCCAAGCGGCAGGAGACATGGCTACGCACTCAGATGATTGCTTGGAAGAGGTTTTTTGAGCAAGATTCGGAAAGATTAAAGGATGAAATCTTTTCGTTTATTGACGAATTGGGGTTGACCGGGGTTTGAGCGGGAGTTAGGTTGCCCGCGGTTTTCAAGGGTTTGCTCCTTATTGACTGTCGTGTCGCGCGCTTTCGGCGAGGCATCCTGTTCTGGAGCGCCTTTGCGAAGAAAACCATGGATGGCCCCGGACGAGCCGGGCCATGACGAATAGAGAAGGAACGGACTAATGACCGCCCAGGAAATGACAGGCGCGGAAATCGTCATCAAGGCGCTCACCGATCAGGGCGTGGATACGATATTCGGCTATCCGGGCGGCGCGGTGCTTCCGATCTATGATGCGCTGTTTCAGCAGAACAACATCCGCCACATTCTCGTCCGCCATGAGCAGGGCGCGGTTCACGCCGCCGAGGGCTATG
>CAZLLB010000109.1:0-10309 GCA_964560165.1 uncultured Parvibaculum sp.
CGCGACGAGGCTCTTGCCGCCGCGCGGCACGATGACGTCGATTGCGCCATTGAGGCCGGTGAGCATTTCGCCGACGGCGGCGCGGTCGGTCGTCTGCACGAGCTGGATGGCGTGTTCGGGCAGGTTCGCGGCGAGGAAGCCTTCAACCATCGAAGCGTGAATGGCGCGACTTGAATGGGCGCTTTCGGTACCGCCGCGCAAGATCGCGGCATTGCCGGATTTGAGGCAGAGCGCGCCTGCATCCGCCGTCACATTCGGGCGGCTCTCATAGATGATGCCGACGACGCCGAGAGGCGTGCGCACCCTTTCGAAGTGAAGTCCGTTGGGGCGATCCCATTCTGCGATCCTTGTGCCGACGGGATCGGCGAGACCGGCGATCTCTTCGATGCCCTTGGCCATGGCCTCGATGCGCTTTTCATCAAGCAGCAGGCGGTCGAGCAGCGCGCCGGAGAGGCCTTTGTCGCGCGCGGCTGCGAGATCCTTGGCGTTGGCGGCCAGAATGTCATCAACATTGGCGCGGATGACCATCGCGGCGCAGAGAAGGCCCGCATCCTTTTGCTTGGTCGGTGTCAGGGCAAGGGTTTGGGCGGCGGCGCGGGCGCGCGCGCCCATCGTCGCCATGGTTGCTGCGACGCCTCTCTTGTCCGCGTTGATATCGACGATGCTCACGGTCTCTGGTCTCCAAGGGCAGTAGTTCGGTGCGCTGCAACTTAGCCCAATCATGTGGGCGGTTCACGCGGCATATGCGCGGGTGGGCTGAGACGCAAATGGGCGATTGATCGGCGTTTGTCACCCCCGGGACACGGTTTCAGCGGGCTTGCCTCCAGCCTGAACCAATCCAACGATCTAGCTATATTGACCTATTTGTGTGACTTGGCGAGGCTGAGCCTGCACAACCTTGGGGGGTATTTTACGCCCTCCCGGTTTGCTGTTGGGGGAAGATCAGGCGACCGATATAGGCCGGCTTCGGGGAAATTTGAGTAATTTCCGATGAGGCCTGCGTTCGGTTTTCCAAGGAAATACCACCCAAGGTTGTGTTCGGCTCCTAGGAGTCGGCTTGATTGATTTGCGACGCCTTCAGGCGCGCCATCCGGGGGATTTTTCGATGAATGCTCGCCAAACGTTTCGGAGCCTGCTGACCACCACATCCATGGCGGCGTTGTTCGTCGCTTCAAACGGCGCAGGTGCGGCGACCCCGCTCTATGACAACCCCTATGGCGACACCATCGGCCAGATCTATGTCTCGAGCATAGCGCCCTATGTGTCGAATGCCGGTTCGATCGCCAATTTCTATGGCGAGGACGGTATCGAAATTGTCGGCACCACGGTCGAAGGCTCTATCTCCAACTCAGGCAGCATCAGTATCAGCGATGTGGAAGACGGCGACGATGTGGTGCGCGGCATCTCGGTCTCTGGAGCAACCATCTGGGGTGATATCGGAAATAGCGGCAGCATCGCCGTCATGGCGGAAGGCATGGGCTATGGCGCAAGCAGGCGGTATGCCGCCGGTATTGAATTGGGCGAAGAGAGCCTGTTCAGCGGCAGTGTCGGCAATAGCGGTCTGATCGATGTCTCTGCGCTTGTCGCAAATGTCGATGAGTATGGCGGGGAGGATGGAACAACCGCACTCGAGGCGATGGCAGACGCCTATGGTATTCGTCTCGACAATACCGGCAGCTCAAGCAGCGGCGAGATTTTCAATAGCGGTTCTATCCGGGTCGAAGCCAAGGCGACGGTCAATCAGACAGCGTTGCATGAAGATAATGGTGCCAGTGCGAGGGGCGATGGTTATGCAAGCGCCTATGCGGCGGGCATCGATGCGCGCAATGGCGGCAATGTCGATGAGGATCATCGCGGGCCGGGTGTTGCGGGCGACGTCTATCTCTACTCCTACGACGAAGGCATTGAGGTTGCGGCGACTGCGCAGAGCTTTTCTGACGTTCAGGCTGCGGCCAATTGCGAGGGATCGGACGAATCCTGTTTCGGCCCGCATTATGCGGAAGCCGACGTAATCGACGACGCTTCGGCGCAAGCCTATGGCGTGACACTCAGCGGGAATGCGGCTGTTGTCGGCGGCATATACAACGACGCGGTGATCGACGTGTCGGCGCTGGCCGAGACGCATAGCCTCGCCGAAGCGGGCTCCTTCACGGGCTCGGCGCGCGCCTTTGCGGGATATCGTGAAGACGAAGGATACGAATATTACGAGACCGGCACAGCCGAAGCGGCGGCGACGGGGCTCAATCTCGATCTGTTGCAGGTCAACGGAGATATAGAAAGTTCCGAAGACATCTATGCCCATGCGACCGCCAACGGCCAATCGACCGCAAGCGCTGATTCATCCAGCTATGCCGAGGCGATGGCGAGCAACAACGTTTATGCGATCGCGCGTGGCATTGCGGTCGATACGCTCGTAGTCAGCGGCGACTTTAGCAATAGCGCCGCTGCGAACGGGTTAGCGGAGGCCAATTCGAACAACTCATCGACGGCCGTGTCCGGCGAAGCCGAGAGTGGGGCGGCCTCCGGCACCCGCGCGACTGCGGCAGGCATCGACTTTGAAGCCGATGCGCTGGGCGGCACGTTCACCAACGAAAATAACGGTTACTGGGAGGATAGCGATTTCTACGGCGAAGCCGTAAAGGGCGAAGCGGTCGCTCGCAGCGTTGCCGATGCGCTGGCAACCGGCGGCGAGCATAGTCGCTCGGAAGCTTTTAGTCGTGCGCAAGCGGAGGCTCACGGCATCAATGCCGAAGTGAGGTCGATTGCCGGGAACTTCAT
Source organism: uncultured Parvibaculum sp. (assembly GCA_964560165.1). Classification (GTDB taxonomy): domain Bacteria; phylum Pseudomonadota; class Alphaproteobacteria; order Parvibaculales; family Parvibaculaceae; genus Parvibaculum. Next base: position 2,779 of record CAZLLB010000109.1, read on the forward strand.
CAATGATGGTTCGGTTCAGGCGAAGGCGGTTGCATCCGGTGAGCAGACGGCCACCATTTCGGGCGGTGAATCGCTCGATGCTCTGGCCTATGGCATGGACCTGGAGGCGGATGCGACGGGTCTGCGTCTCAGCGGCGATATACTCGCCGGAAGTTTCTACAATGACGGAAAGGTCGTGGTCGAAGCCAGTGTCACGGGCGTTTCGACGGCGCTTGCGACGGGTCTTGACGATGTGTTGGCGGCGGCGGGCAATTCGGCCTCGGCTTATGCGCGCGGTATTGTTATCGAAGAAGGTAAAATTCAGGATCATATTCTGAATGACGGCAAGATACGTGTCTCGGCGAAAGCCGATGTGACGCAGACCGCCACGGCGAGCGCCAGTGAAGACGGCGAAGGTGACGCTGCCGCGCTCGCCATGCCGTTCTATGATGACGGTCTTCCGACCAACGCCTCCGCACAAGCGATTGGCCTCAATATCGAGAGCGAAGAGATTGGCGGAAGTATCGTCAACTCCGAGCGGATCGTGGTGGACGCAACGGCGAATGTCGCGTCCGTCGTCAGCGCGGCGGCTATCAATGATGGTGAAGCTTGGAGTGGCGCGGCCTCGCAAGCCTATGCCGAAGCCTATGGCATCCGCGCGGAAATTGGCGAGGTGGGTTTTGGAAGCCGGGTGGTCGAAAGCGAATATGGCGTCGGTTACTTCGTCAATAGCGGCAGCATCACCGTTCATGCCGGGGTCGATATAGTCGAAACGGCGACGGCCACCTCCGATGACGGCGAAGCGGGTGCCGCGGCGCTTCTGGCTGCTGATTACGGCATCTATAGTTGCTATGACGATTGCGGCCCGGACGCCAATGCGGTCGCTTATGGCATTGCTTTGGATAGTAGCGAAGAGGGCGGCTATCTCGCTGGCAGCTTCCTCAACCTTCATTCGGTCGTTGCCGAAGCCACAGCTGTGGCCTCGCTTAATGCCAGCGCGCTTGTTGATGACGGCGAGGATACGCCGGCGCTGGCTGTGGCGGGCGGCGAGTTGGCGAGCCGGGCTGTCGGCATTGCGCTCGACGATCTCGATGCCGATGGCGGCTTCTACAACGAAAGCGACATAACGGTGACGGCGCGGACGGAGATTAGCGCCGATGCTTTTGCAGATTCCGATGACGGTCCGGCCTTTGCCGCAATCGGTTCGAGCCTCCCCTATGATTTCGAGCCGGGTTATGTAGGCGCGAACTATGCCGCGGCGGGGGCAGTGGGCGTCGATATCAACGATAGCGCTTTTGAAGACGGGTTCTGGAACGACGGCGATATCGCCGCGTCCGCTTTTGCGGAAGCACGGGCGGCGGCAGAGGTGATTGGCGACGAGGAGGCCCTTGCGGTCGCGGGCAATTACGCTGGCGCGCAAGCCGTGGGCGTCAGTCTTGCGGATTCATGGTTCGGCGACGACATCGTGAATACCGGGATGATCAGCGGTATGGCTGCGGCGTCCACCGAAACCGATGCAAGCGCGCATGGCGATGTGGCGCAAGCCTATATCGGCGACAGCGAGGACGGCGCGGCGTGGACGACGGCCATGGCGATAGGGCTGTGGATCGATGAGTCCGAAGGCGTGGATGTTCGCAATGGCAATGATGTCGAAGATGATGAGAGCGACGAGGCGGCGCAGATCTGGGCGCTGGCAGGCGCTTTCGGCAATAATCGCGCCGTCGCATCAGGCGAAACCTTGGCGGCGGCTTCTGCCCGCAACGTCGAACAGGCGAGCGCCACGGGCTATGACGACGACGATGTCTATGGCGGTAGCTTTATCAATAACGGTCTCGTCGTAGCCGGTGCGCTGGCCTATGGGCAGGAATCGGCCAGAGCGACGGCATATACAACGCATAGCATTGCAGCCGCCATCGCGTTTGACGCTACCGACGCGGACGCCGTGGGTGTCGATACGGCCGCCTTTGAAGTCTCGAACTACGGAGCGATATTTGCCGGGGCGGGCGCGATTGCGAATGCGGACGCCAAGGCGGAAGGCGCTGCCGCGCGCGCGGAAGCAATCGCGACGGCGGATGCGAGCGCAACCGGCATAGTCATGCGGGCGGCTAGCGAAGATGGCAGCGATTTCTACAATGCCGGAGATATAGAGGCCTATGCGCTTGCGCAGGCTCATGCCTCGGCGGAAAGCCTCTTCAGCAAGACCTATGACGAATCCTGGTCTGTAGCCGAGGCTTTTGCCAACGCGGAAGCGGTGGGCGTGAATATCGCTTCCGGTTCTCATCTTCAGGCGTTCCACAACGACAAGGGTGGCGCGATCCGGGCGAGTGCACAAGCCGAGGCGATGCAGGATGGAGAGCCGTATTGGCAGTCCGATGCCAAGGCGACGGGTCTTTATGTGAGCCGGGCTGCTATCGGCAATATTCAGAACGATGGCGAGATTCACGCCGAGGCAAATGCACTGGGTTCAGCCTATGCACGTGGCATTCACATCGATGGCGGCGATGAAAACTATAGAGGTATCCTGACGAATACGGGTGTGGTCGCGGCGAAGGCTACCAGCGAAAGCCCCAATGCCACGGCCGTACTCATCACGGGCGGCGGCATGGTGAGCGCGATCAGCAATAGCGGCGAAATTCGCGCCGAAATTGAAGACACAAGCGCGTTCGAATTGTTCGAGGTGTCAGTGCCCAAAGCGGTCGCCATCGACATTCGCGGCGCGGGGGTGAGCGTCAACATAAGCCAGCTTCAGGGAAGCATCGTCGGCGATATTCTGACGGCCAACGGCCGCGCCGATACGACCGACTGGAGCGGAGGCACGATCGATGGCGACATCATCGGCAATGAAAGCGAAGACGGCGACGTGCTGAATATATTTGCCGGTGAAGACAGCGAGTTCAACTATGGTGGCACGATCGACGGTCTTGCCGCTTTCAATATCAATGGCGGTGCGCATGCCGACAAGGTCGCGCTGCGCCTGAGCAATCTCGTGCAGAATGTCCAGGCTCTCAATGTCGGTCCGAATGCGACAATGACGCTAGGTACTGCGGCGGACATCTCGACCGGTGCGCTCAATCTCGACGCTTCCGCAACGCTCGCCTTTGAGTTGACGAGCGAGGGTGCCAACGCTGTCATCAATACATCGAGCGCCGATCTCGGTGGGGCGACCGTCAAGGCCGTATTCCTCGATGCGGGCCAACCTGTTTCGCAGAGCTACCGCATCATCAACTGGGATGGCAGCGATACGCGCTTTGGCTCGGTGGTTTCGAATTCGCTGATCGAGAAAATCGTCGCGCAATATGGCGAGGATGGTGTCGATCTTTTGGCCTCGCGGCTTTCTTTTGCCGATATAAACGGCTTGCAGGATAGCTCCACCTCCTTCGGCAAGGCGCTTGATCGCATCTTCGACGACATTGATCCGGATTCGGAACTCGGTCAGGCGATCTATCAGCTCATCACGTTGACGCCGGAAGAATATGCCGAGGCGATGAACGGCATCTCGGGTCAGCAGACCGCCGATATGCAGTCGATCACCTTCAGTCAGGCGGGATCACTTATTCATGTGATCCAGACGCAACTCAGCGAACTTCGCGGCGGCACGATCACGTCAGCCGATGCTCGTTCGCTCGGCATCCGCGTTGCGTCGAACCAGCTTGTCGCCTCCATGTCGGATGCGCCACAGCCGGGCTTCGGCCAAGCCGCTGGCTCCAAGGTCAGCGGCGACTGGTCGGCATGGGCGCGGGTCTTCGGCGACTGGGCCGAGCTTGACCGCAGCAGCGTTTCGGCAGGCTTCACCTCGACCTCGGGCGGCGTCATTGTCGGTGGCGATTTCAGCTTCAGCCCGAATTTCATCGCCGGTCTTGCGGCGGGTTATCAGTCGTCGGATATCAAGTTCCGCGGCACAGGTGCGGGGGACATTTCTTCCTACAGCCTGACCGCTTATGGCGATTACCGGATCGGGGCTGTTTATGTCGATGCGCTGGCCGGGTATGCAGTGCAGTCTTACGACATGGACCGTTATCTCGCGGTGCTTGGCACCAGCTATATCGCCAATGGCGACTATGACGGTGCGTCGATCATCGGCAGCGTCGAGACGGGCTATGAAGTTGCGCTCGGTGGAAACACGAAGCTCACGCCTTTCGCCGGTATCAACATTACGCATACCACCACGGATGCAGTGACGGAAACGGGCGCGGGCGTCTGGAACCTTGCCTATGAGGATCGCAGCGAGACCGGGATAGACAGTGTGCTTGGTGTGCGTCTGTCCAAGAGCTTCACCACTGAAGGCGGCACAAAGTTTACGCCAATGGTCGAGCTTGGCTGGAAACATGCTTTTGGCGATCAGAGCCCTGTCGCCAATGCGGCGCTGGCCGGCACGCCGGGGAGCAATTTCCAGATTTTCGGCTCGACTGCGAAGCGCGACACGGCCATCGCCGGAGCGGCGTTGAACGTGCAGATGACCGACACGCTCGATGCCTATGTTCAATATAACGGCCAGTACAGCAGCAACTACATGGACAATACGGCGTCGCTGCGCCTGCGTTTGAAGTTTTGAGCAGACAGGGTCGAACTGGAAAGGACAAACGCATGTCGATGGTCAGTGACTGGGTGGGCGGATTGGCAACCGAGCACAAGCGCCGCGCCCGGCTAGCCGGATTTATAGCGGCGGGACTTCTGTCGGTGCTCGCTGCGATCTGGCTATTACCGGAAAGGGGCGGCAGCGCGGTGGTGCGGGTCGAGGCGACTGCGCCCACCGCACGGGTCGATGGGTTTCGCACGGCGCGTTTCGGCGCTGACGAGAATGCGGTGCGGGCTGCCATCGCCTCGGATTTAGGCGCGACCGGCGAGGCGATCAAGCTTATCGACAATCCGGTCGAGCGGACGCGCATTCTGGTGGTGCGCAGCGACAAGCTCTTTGCGGATTCGACCGAGGCCGAGATCGGCTATGTCTTTGGCTATAAAACGAAGGCGCTTATCCAGGTCAATATTCTCTGGGGCACGCCGTTGACGCCGGACGTGACGCAAAGCCAACTCTCGGCCATGGGAGCGACGCTGGCGCGCTACTTCACCGCCCAAGGTTTTGCCGCGCATCGCGTGACGCGCGGCAAAAAGCTCGGCAAGGACGGGTTGCTCGTTTTTCAGGGCGCCGATGCGGCGGGACGTATGGTGCAATTGGTGCAACGGCGAGAAGCCGCCCAGACGGATGCCGGGAAGGCGCGGATGACCTTGAGGCTTGCTTATATCGCCGACCCGAAACAGCCAGACATTTTCAGGATAGCGAAGGGCGCATTCTAGCTTTTCAGAACAAGGTCGTCGCGATGGATCATCTCGGCGCGTCCGGAAAAGCCGAGCAGGGCTTCGATCTCGCGAGAGTTGTGACCCTTCAGGCGTTGCGCATCGTCGCTTGAATAGGTGATGAGGCCACGGGCGATTTCGTGGCCATGGGCGTCGCGCACGGCAACCGCATCGCCGCGTTCGAAATGGCCTTCGACGGCGGTGACGCCTGCGGGAAGCAGACTGCGGCCCTGACCGAGCGCACGCACTGCGCCATCGTCGATGGTGAGAGCGCCGAGTGTCTTGAGGCCGCCGGAAATCCAGCGCTTGCGGGCGGCGACGGGCGTGTGCCGGGCCGTGAACCAGGTGCAACGCGCGCCGTCTTCGAGCGCGCGGAGCGGATGCAGAACGCGGCCATTGCCGATCGCCATGTTGCAGCCGCTTTCCACCGCGATTTTTGCCGCCGAGATTTTCGTCTTCATGCCGCCGCGGCTCATTTCGCTCGCGGCGTCGCCCGCCATCGCCTCGATCTCGGGCGTGATCTCGGCAACTTCGGGCAGATGCGTCGCGCCGGGTTGCGAGGGCGGGGCGGTGTAAAGGCCATCGATATCGGAAAGCAACACGAGGCAGTCGGCGGAAATCATGCTGGCCACGCGGGCAGCGAGGCGATCATTGTCGCCATACCGAATCTCGCTCGTCGCCACCGTGTCGTTTTCATTGATGACGGGGACAGCGCCGAATTTCAGCAGCGTGTTGAGTGTGGAGCGCGCGTTGAGATAGCGGCGGCGCTTTTCCGTATCGTCGAGCGTCAGTAGGATTTGTGCGCAGTGGCGGCCATGGGTGCTGAGGATTTCCTGAAAAGCCTGAGCAAGGCTGATCTGGCCGACGGCGGCGGCGGCCTGACTTTCCTCAAGCTTCAATGCGCCGGGCGCGAGCTTCAGCGCGCGACGGCCAAGCGCGATGGCGCCCGACGAGACGATCAGCATTTCCTGACCGCGCGCGCGCATCGTCGCGATATCCTCGACAAAGGCTTCGAGCCAGGGGCGGTTCAGCTTGCCGGTTTCAGCATCGGTCAAAAGCGCCGAGCCGATCTTGACGACGACGCGCTGGGCGTTGCTGAGGCGCGCGATACTCATGGACGCCAGCCTTCTTCTTCGGGTTCTTCCGCCTCTTTCTTTTCCTGCGCATTGGCAGCGGCGATCTGGTCGGCGATGAGGTGCAGCAGCGCCGTCATGCCTTCGCCGGTCACGCCGGAGATGAGATGGATTGTTTTCTTCTTGCCGGCGACCTTGGCGAGCGCCTTGCGTTTTTCCTCGCGCTCGTCTTCGTCAAGCGCATCGACCTTGTTGAGGCAGAGAATTTCCGGTTTTTCTTCGAGGCCAGCGCCATAGGCTGCAAGCTCGCCGCGCACGACGCGATAGGCTTCGCCGATATCGTCCTGCGTGCCATCGACAAGATGGATCAGCGTTCGGCAGCGCTCGACATGGCCGAGGAAACGGTCGCCAAGGCCGAGACCTTCGCTTGCGCCTTCGATGAGGCCGGGAATGTCGGCAAGCACAAAGGTGCGCGCATCGACGGAGACAACGCCGAGGCCAGGGGTGAGCGTCGTGAAAGGATAGTCGGCGATTTTTGGTTTGGCGGCGCTGGTTGCGGCGAGGAAAGTGCTCTTGCCAGCATTGGGCAGACCGACGAGGCCGGCATCCGCGATGAGTTTCAGGCGCAGCCAGATCCAGCGTTCGTCGCCGACCTGACCGGGGTTGGCGTGGCGCGGCGCGCGGTTGGTGGCCGTTTTGAAATGGGCGTTGCCGAAGCCGCCATTGCCGCCTTTGATCAGGATGACGCGCTGGCCGACATAAGTGAGGTCGGCGATCAGGGTTTCTTCGTCTTCGTCGATGATCTGCGTACCGACCGGCACTTTCAGGATGGCGGCCTCGCCGTTGAAGCCGTGGCGGTTGCCGCCCATGCCATGCATGCCGGTCTTGCCCTTGTAGTGCTGCTGGTAACGGTAGTCGATGAGGGTGTTGAGCCCCTCGATTTTCGGGTCGATGAACGTCGAGAACAGCGAGCTCACCGGTCTGAACGTCGCCTCGCGTTCGGGCTTGTCGGCCTTGCTTTCCACCGTGTAGCCGACGATGTACGGGTTGTCCGCCCCCTTCAGGTCCGTGAAGTAGTTGGACAGCGTCATCTGGAACTGACGCAGGGCAGCCGGCTCGATCTTCGCCCCGTCCGGAAAGGTCATGTTGGAACGGTCAGGATCGTATGAAGCGATGTTGGCGTTTTC
>CAZLLB010000110.1:0-10188 GCA_964560165.1 uncultured Parvibaculum sp.
GTCATAGCGCGTCATATCCTGCTCCTGCAGGAAATACGCGGCATGGCTCTCGCGCTCCGCGAACATGGCAACAAGCACGTTGGCACCGGTCACTTCTTCACGGCCAGACGATTGCACATGAATGACCGCGCGCTGGATGACGCGCTGGAAGCCCGCCGTGGGCTTTGAATCTTCGCCATCATCGACGACCAGGCTTGAAAGCTCATTGTCGATGTAATTGGTCAATTGCTGTTTCAGAACGCCGGAATCGACATTGCAGGCTTTCATCACCGCAGCCGCATCCTGATCGTCCAACAGCGCGAGCAGCAAATGCTCAAGTGTCGCGTATTCGTGGTTTCGATCATTGGCGAGAGCCAATGCCCGATGCAGACCTTCCTCAAGACTCCTAGAAAATGTCGGCACTTAAGACCTTTCCTTCCGCTGCGCGCCAGCAAGTCACTCGAACAGGCGTACCTAAACTTACTCTCTCTCCATCGTGCATTGCAGCGGATGTTGGTGCTGCCTTGCGAAATCCATCACCTGAGTCACCTTGGTCTCTGCCACTTCGTATGTGTAGAGGCCGCAAAGGCCGACACCATGTTGGTGGACGTGAAGCATGATCCGGGTGGCGTCTTCCCTGCCCTTGTTGAAGAACTGCTCAAGCACAAGCACGACGAACTCCATCGGCGTGTAATCGTCATTGAGCAGCAAAACCTTGTAGAGCGAGGGCTTCTTGGTTTTCGGCTTGGTCTTTGTAACGACGCCGGTATTGATGCCGTCATCGTCCCCAAGCCGCCTGTCGTCATCAGACATGCTCTGATCCTGCGAAATCGCTCAACAACCGGCCCATCTCCCATCCCGGCAAGCCGGCTTCCAGACAAGAAGGCGCTTCTGAGCGCCCGAACACGCCGGGAACGATCGCCCGGCGCTCCTATTACATAGGGTAAACGCGCAGAATTCAAAGCCCGACTACAGCAAGGAATTCCATGTCGCCAGAACCTCAATTACGAGCCTGTTTCATCTCTGCGCGCGCACCCATCGACTCAGTTGTCAGAGCTTACCTCGGCCGCCCACGGGTGCCGAATGAAGGCTGAATTCAGGTGTTAGCCGCCAATCCGGATCAAGCGCAGCGGCGCACACAAATCAGTTAACAAGTTGGCAATAGCCTTGTCGCTAGTCTTTAGTAAGGACCAACTCACGGGAATCTCGACACTTTTTGACGTTTTTGTGCCCAAAGGGGATTCACAAGATGAATCTATGGGGTTACAGTTTCCTGAGGGGATTGCGGGAAGGTTAGTCGGATGGCAGGTCCGGCGCGGTGAAGGGGTTTTGGGGTAATGTTTGCGTCTGCGTTCAAATTCTTTGCAGGCGATCCGGCCAGACGTAGCCGGAAGCTGCGGAGCGTCTTGACCGCCAGCCTCGTTGCCATCGCAATATGCGCGACCGCATCGACAGCCGATGCCAAATCTCACAAAAAGCGCAGTGCCGGTTTTACCCCCAAGGCCGCTTCGCTCGTCATGGACGCCTATTCAGGCCGCGTCCTTTATTCCAACAATGCCGACACGCAATGCTATCCGGCGTCGCTGACCAAGGTGATGACGCTTTACCTCCTGTTTGAAAAGATGGAGCAAGGCTCGATTACGCTGAACACGCGTATGCCCGTTTCATCTCACGCGGCCGCACAAGCACCCTCGCGCCTTGGTGTAAAAGTCGGCGGCACAATCCGCGTCGAGGATGCAATCCTCGCCCTCGTTACCAAGTCGGCCAATGACGTCGCCGTGGTCATCGCCGAATATCTCGGCGGCACAGAGAAAAATTTCGCGACGCAGATGTCGGCCAAGGCAAAATCGCTTGGCATGAACCGTACGCGCTACATGAATGCCTCGGGTCTGCCGAACAAAAGCCAACTCACTACTGCACGCGATCAGGCGACATTGGCCAAGCGCATCCAGGTCGATTTCCCGCAATATTATAGTTATTTCTCGACCCCATCCTTTGCCTGGGACGGCCACGTCATCAAGAACCACAACCATCTGTTGGGAAAATATGAGGGCGTAAACGGGCTCAAGACGGGCTACACCGCCGCCTCCGGTTTCAACCTGACGACATCGGTGCGGCGTGATGGCAAGTCACTCATCGGCGTCGTCCTTGGCGGCAAGACGGCGCGCGCGCGCGACGCTCAGATGGTAACGATCCTGGACCGGGCCATGCCGAACGCCGTCGCCATGCGCGACACCGGCACCCGCATGGCGTCTGCCGAACCTGTGCCGCGTCCAGTCAGCAAACCCGCCAGCATCACCGATCAGGATCGCATCGATCTGGCTGCGTTGGCAGCAATCGACGAGCCTGACCCTGACGAGGAATCTTACACAGGCACCGATCAGGTCGCGAGCCTGACAACAAAAACACCGGTACCTGCCAAACCTCAACCGGTGATCGTCGCTGCAATCGCCGCGCCCGCCACCGTTACGCCCCTGCCCGCGCCAGTCCAGAAGACGGCACCTGCGGCAGCAAAGCCCGCGTCAGGTACTCTCGGCACTATCCAGCTTGCCAGCACCAAGCCTGCGCGAGCCACCGCTCCCGCGACGCATAAAGCTGCCGCACCACTCGATCATGCGACAGCCTATGCCCTCGCCGCTCTCGACAAAGCCGAAGGGCCAGTGCGTCGCGTCGGTCGCGACATTGGCAATCTGATCGTGACGCCCGCCCAGGCTAATGAAGGGCCGCAGGCGACGCAGCCCGTGGGACTGCGTATGGCTGTCAATGAAGCCAAGCGCACAACACCTCAGCACGGCTGGCATGCCGGTGATCCGCTCATTCCTGAAGGGTCGTGGGTCATTCAGATCGGTGCCTATGCCGATCAAGCTGACGCAGTCGATCGCATCCGCAAAGCGGTCAAGGCAGCGCCTGCAGAGCTTGGCAAAGCTGTTCCGGTGACCATCCCGGTCAGAACAGCGGACAATCGGACGCTCTACCGTTCGCGCTTTGGCGGTTTCGACGGCGAAAAAGAGGCACGCAATGCTTGCGGGCGCCTTGCGCGTGAGAGTATTTCCTGCATCGCAATTCCGCCCGCAAACTGGTCCATGCCCTCGTCTCAGGACGACAAGGAAAAAGCGCGCGGCTGACGGCGCTGGCGGAAATCAGTATGCCGCGACAGCGCGTTCGGCAGGGGCTTCCGCCTCACGCCAATCGCCAGGCAATTTCAACTCATCCAGCAGACCGCGCACTTCGGCGCGCGCCGCGATATGTGACATCGACAATTGCGCATCGACACCTTGCGAACGCAGGTCGAGCAAGGTCAGGCCGGACGGGAACATCTCTCGAAAAATGACGCGCTCGCCAAAGCCCGGCGCAAGACGGAAACCGATCCGGTCCGCCAGCGCATCAAGCACACTCTCAACGCGCTTTTTGTTTTTCGCCGCCAGCGTTGAAAGTCGGTTACGCATGACAATCCAGTCAATCGTGCCCCCACCAGCCATGGCGCGGCGCTTGCGGCTTTCCCACACCATCTCGCTGTAAACGCTCGGCCCCTTTATCTTCCATGTCTGCGGATCGACGCGCCCCAGAAGATCAAAATCCACGAAGCTGTCATTCATAGGCGTGATCAGCGTATTCGCGACGGCGTGGCCGAGCCGGGACAGAAAGCTGTCTGTGCCCGGGCAGTCGATCACCACAAAATCATTCTCAGCGGCAAGGCGCCCGAACGCGGTTTCAAATGCGGCTCGCTCTGCCGCCTCTGCCTCGCTTACCGTGTCGAGATCAGAGCGCGTAAGCACGACGTGGTCGGGCATGACCAGGTTGACGCCCGCGCCATCTGCCCAAGCCTTGCGGTTTTCCACATATCTTGTGAGCGACCGTTGCCGCCCATCAAGGTCCATGGAGCCGACGCGCGCGCCTTCATGCAGCAAAAGAGCAATGACATGCATGGCGGTCGTCGTTTTGCCAGACCCGCCTTTCTCATTGCCGAGAACGATGGCGTGGGCAGAGCCCTGTCTGTGAGCCGAAATGGTCATCTGGCCCCCGAGCCCTTACTTGTTGGAATCACTAGGCGGAGTCTGTGGCGGCACGATTGCAGCGTCAACCATGCGCGGACGAGCGCAGGGTTCGTTCTGAGAAACAGATCGCCGCGATCTCTAAATCCGTCCGGCAAGGGCACATAATCCTGATGAAACCGCGCTTGAAACCGTGCAGAATTTCCGCATAGGGAAGTCCGCGCGGTCGTCGAAGGGGGCCCGTTCAGCCGATATGTCGCAAACCAGCCTGAAAAATTTGGAGGAATGCATGGTTCCACGGTGAAAGCCGAGGGACTTGCGGCTGCTCGTCGTCTTCCCGTTCCGTGAGTGAGGCAATTGGATTTCTTCCACAAGGCAACACACGTTGAACATGAGGGGAAGATGAGTATCAATCCGAATGCGCCAGCCCCCGGGCATGGCGATATTTCCGAAGACGTCAAAATCCTGCATAGCATGGGTTATGCGCAGGAATTGCTGCGAAGCATGGGCGGTTTTTCCAACTTCGCAATTTCCTTTTCGATCATCTGCATCTTGTCGGGCGGCATCAATTCGTTGGCCCAGGCGACATCCGGTGCCGGCGGCATCGGCATCGGTATCGGCTGGCCGCTCGGCTGTTTTGTGTCTGGCGTCTTCGCCCTCGCGATGGCTCAAATCGCCTCAGCCTATCCGACAGCAGGCGGCCTCTATCATTGGGGTTCAATCCTCGGCAATCGCGGCACAGGCTGGGTTACAGCCTGGTTCAACCTGCTCGGCCTCATAACCGTTCTCGGGGCCATCAACGCTGGCACCTGGACCTTTTTTGCAGGCGCCTTCGGACCAATGCTTGGCATCGAGAACACGCTGACCAACCAGACGATTTTTCTGGCGATCATCACCGGCGGCATGGCGGCCATCAATCATTTCGGCATAAAGCTGACCGCCAGGCTTACCGACTTTTCGGGCTATCTCATCTTCGCAACCGCCGTTGCGCTGGCCATCACCTGCCTCACCTTCGCGCAGAGTTGGGATTTTGGACGCCTCTTCACCTTCCACAATTACTCTGGTGACGTGGGCGGCGGCGTCTGGCCGCAAGTGTCGAATAGTTGGGTATTCCTGCTCGGCCTGCTGCTTCCGATCTATACGATCACCGGCTATGACGCCTCGGCGCATACATCGGAAGAAACCGTCAACGCAGCTCACTCCGTGCCGCGCGGCATGGTGATGTCCGTCGTCTGGTCCGCCATCTTCGGCTACATCATGCTGTCGGCCTTCGTGGTCATGATCCCTGACATGGATGAGGCCGCCAAGCAGGGCTGGAACGTCTTCTTCTGGGCGATGGATCAGCGCGTACCCGCCGGTCTCAAGGAAGGGCTCTATATTGCCGTGTTCATCTCCCAGCTTCTTTGCGGGCTGGCGACCGTGACTTCGGCATCGCGCATGATCTTCGCTTTCTCGCGTGATGGCGGTCTGCCCTTCTCCAAGACACTGGCAAGGGTTTCGCCCAAATACCGCACACCCGTGGCTGCCATCTGGGTCGGCGCGACGGCGGCCTGGCTCTTCGTCTGGGGCGCCACGGTGGTGTCGATCGCGGGCACCTCCGCTTATGCGATTGTCGTCTCCTGCACGGTCATCTTCCTCTTCTTTTCATTCGCCATCCCGATCACGCTCGGGCTCTTCACTTACGGCACCGCCAAATGGCCTCGTATGGGACCATGGAATATCGGCCGGGGGCTCTTCACGCTCTTCGGTGTGCTTTCCATCCTCTCCATGATCCTGATCTTCGTCATAGGCGTCCAGCCGCCGAACGATTGGGCGCTCAACATCACTATTGGTTTCCTTGTGGTGACGGGTATCGTCTGGTTTGCTTTCGAGCGCCGCCGCTTCCAGGGCCCGCCCATCGGCGATCTGATCGCCAAGCGTCAGGCCGAAATCGCCGCGGCCGAAGCCGCTCTACGCGGCAAGTAACCGCAGCTCATTGAAAACGGAGGGCTCTCGCGAGCCCTCCGGCCTCAAGCGGAGACGGGCGGCGCGGCTTCAGCCGCGAGCCCGTTTCTTTGTTCTGAATGAAGGAGCACGACAGATGCCGACCTCGCCGTCAGGAAAACTCACTCTCGACCAGCTTTCAAATCTCGCCACCAAAGGTGAGATCGACACCGTCGTCATGGCTATGCCGGATATGCAGGGCCGCCTGGTGGGCAAGCGAATGCAGGCAAGCTATTTCCTGGATACTGCCGTTCATGAAACCCATGCCTGCAACTATCTGCTGACCGTCGATACCGACATGGAGCCGGTGCCCGGCTACAAGGCAGCGAGCTGGTCAGACGGCTATGGCGACTTTGTGCTGAAACCCGACATGACCACGCTGCGCCGCATCCCCTGGTTGCCGGGTACCGCCCTTGTCATCTGCGACACGCTTGACCATCACGGCGATGATGTCGCGCATGCGCCCCGTGCCATTTTGAAGAAGCAATTGAAGCGCCTTACCCAAAAGAAGATGAAGGCGAACACGGCGTCCGAGCTGGAATTCTATCTCTTCGACGACAGTTACGAAGCCGCGCACGAAAAGAACTTTCACGGGCTGAGGACCGCCAATCCGTACATTCAAGACTACCACGTCTTCGGCACGACCAAGGAAGAAGGGATCATGCGGGCAATCCGCAATGGCCTCGAAGGGGCTGGTATTCCTGTCGAAAATTCAAAAGGCGAATGGGGCGCGGGTCAGGAGGAAATCAACATCCGCTATGCCGAGGCGCTGGAAATGGCAGACCGGCATACGATCCTCAAGAATGGCATCAAGGAAATCGCCCATCTACATGGGAAGGCGATCACTTTCATGGCCAAGTGGAATTATCAGCAGGCCGGGTCTTCGTGCCACATCCACATGTCGCTCTGGGACGACACGAACAAGAAGGCGCTCTTCCATGATTCAAAGAGCAAAATTCATGGCCTGTCTGAAATGGGTCAGCAGTTCCTCGCAGGCCAGATTAAGCACTCCCGCGAAATCACTTATTTTTTGGCGCCTTACATCAATTCCTACAAGCGGTTCGTGAATGGCACCTTCGCGCCGACCAATATCGTTTGGTCGAACGATAACCGCACAGCAGGCTTCCGTCTCTGCGGAAGCGGCAAGAGCTTGCGCATCGAATGTCGCGTTGGCGGCGCTGACCTCAATCCCTATCTGGCATATGCCGGGCTCATTGCGGCGGGTCTGGAAGGCATAGAGAAGAAGCTGAAACTCGAACCTGAATTCAAGGGTGACGCCTATGTCGGCGAAGGAGTTCCGCTGCTGGCAAAAAACCTTCGTGACGCACTGACCGACCTCGAAAACTCGACTACTCTTCGCGCCGTGTTTGGTGAGGATGTCGTTGAGCACTATCTCCACACGGGCCGTTGGGAACAGCTTGAATACGACCGCCGTGTCACGGACTGGGAAGTTTTAAGAGGATTTGAGCGCGGATGACCGCCCCTGTATTGAAAGTCGTCTCCCCCATCGATGGGAGCATCTATGTCGAGCGGCCTCTGGCCACGGCCCGCGATGTCGATGAAGCCTTGAGCGAAGCCAGACGAGCGCAAGCCTCGTGGAAACTCATGACCATGGAGCAGCGCACAGCGCTTTGTCTCCGCTTCGTCGATGAACTCGTCGCCATGAAAGACGAGATTGTGCCCGAACTCGCGTGGCAGATGGGTCGCCCCATAGCTTACGGAGCGGGCGAAGTGCGTGGTTTTGAGGAACGCGCCCGCTACATGATCGGCATCGCTGCCGATACGCTGGCCGACATCGACGTTGGACCCAAAGAAGGCTTCAACCGATACATCAAGCGCGAGCCACTAGGCGTGGTTTTCGCCATCGCCGCCTGGAATTACCCCTACCTGATCGCAGTGAATTCCGTGGTTCCGGCCATCATGGCGGGCAACGCCGTCATCCTGAAACATTCAGGCCAGACACCGCTTTGCGCTGAACGCTTCGCCCAAGCCTTTGAGAAAGCGGGCGCGCCGGACGGCCTCTTCACCGCGCTCCATATGACCCACGAGTTGACCGAAAAGACCATCGGCGATCCCCGCGTCGATTACGTTGCCTTCACCGGCTCCGTTGCGGGTGGCCATGCAGTGGTCAAAGCTGCCGCCGAGCGTTTCATCGGCATCGGGCTCGAACTCGGCGGCAAGGATCCTGCCTATGTGCGGCCTGACGCCAACCTTGCCCATGCAGTCGAAAATCTTGTCGATGGCGCTTTCTTCAATTCCGGCCAGTCCTGTTGTGGCATGGAGCGGCTTTACGTACACGAAGACGTCTATGACAAATTCGTCGAAGGCTTTGCCGAACTGACCAGAACTTACAAGCTCGGCTCGCCGCTCGACACAGCAACGACGCTCGGGCCGATGGTGCGATCTTCCGCCGCCGCCTTCGTACGCGGCCAGATCGAAAGCGCCGTGCGCGGTGGCGCGAAAGCCCTGATAGACGAGAAAGCATTTCCTGCATCAAGACCCGGTACGCCCTATCTCGCGCCGCAAGTGCTGGTGAACGTCAATCACCAGATGGACGTGATGCGGGAGGAAACCTTCGGCCCGGCAATCGGCATCATGAAAGTCCGCTCCGACGACGAGGCGGTTCAACTGATGAACGACAGCCCCTATGGCCTCACCGCCGCGATCTGGACCGAAGACGAAGACGCCGCCATCGCCATCGGCGACCGGATCGACACTGGCACATGGTTCATGAACCGCTGCGATTATCTCGATCCGGCGCTTGCCTGGACCGGCGTCAAGGATACGGGCCGTGGCTGCACCTTGTCGCGTGTCGGCTATGAATACCTCACACGCCCGAAGAGCTATCACCTGCGGACAAAAACATCATGATCGACCAGTACGCGTCGCTTTCAAACAATTGGAATTATCCGACCAAGGTCCGCTTCGGGCCAGGCCGCATTAAGGAACTGGCGGATGCTTGCCGTGCCGTCGGCATCCGCCGTCCGCTGCTCGTCACCGATCCGGGCCTGAAGCCGATGCCTATGATCATGGAGGCCATTGGCACGCTGGAACATGCGGGCCTCGCCTGCGCGCTCTTTGCCGACGTGCACCCCAACCCTATCGGTGCCGATGTCGAAGCCGGGCTCAAGATTTTTCGCACCGGACACCATGACGGCGTCATCGTCTTCGGCGGCGGCAGCGCCATGGATGCAGGCAAGGCCATCGCCTTCATGTCCGGCCAGACGCGGCCGATGTGGGATTATGAAGACCGCGAAGACTGGTGGACCCGCGCCGACCCCTCCGGCATTGCGCCTATCGTCGCCGTGCCGACGACTGCAGGCACCGGCTCTGAAGTTGGTCGCGCCGCCGTCATCGTCGATGAGTGCGACCACACGAAGAAAATCATCTTCCATCCGAAGATGCAGCCCGCCGAAGTCATCGCCGATCCTGAACTGACTATCGGCCTGCCCCCCCACATCACAGCGGCAACGGGCATGGATGCGCTGTCGCATAATCTTGAGGCCTATTGCAGCCCCTTCTTTCATCCGCTCGGGCAAGGCGTAGCGCTTGAAGGGATGCGTCTCGTCAAAGAATGGCTGCCCATTGCCGTGAAGACCGGCAGCAATATAGAAGGCCGCGCCTTCATGATGGCGGCCTCTTCCATGGGCGCAACGGCCTTCCAGAAGGGCCTCGGCGCGATGCACTCGCTGAGCCATCCCTGCTCGTCACTGCGCGGCACGCATCATGGCCTGACCAATGCAGTGGTGATGCCCTATGTGCTCGTTCACAACAAAAGCGTCATCGAGGAAAAACTCGCCGCCTCCGCGCGTTACATGAACCTGAAGGATCAAAGTTTCAACGGCTTCGTCGATTGGGTGCTCAAGCTGCGCGAAGAGATAGGCATCCCGCATACGCTGAAGGAAATAGGCGTCGATCTCGACATGATCCCCGAAGGCGCGCCGATGGCGATGGAAGACCCATCGACCGGCGGCAACCCGCTGCCGATGAGCGTTGCTGCCTATGAGACGCTCTATCGCAATGCGATCGAGGGCCGACTGATCTGATTATTGAGGATGCCCCGGAATCCAGGCGCCATTGCCGTCGTGGTATCCGGGCACCCAGCCTTTCGATTCCTCGCCCGGAGCCAGCGGCGGCGTAACCGGGCCATCGCTTTTATATGCAGGGACATATCCGTAACTGCTCTTGTGCCCAGGCACGATATGCGTGGGCTTTTCCAGTTTCGGCGTCTGCG
>CAZLLB010000111.1:0-10188 GCA_964560165.1 uncultured Parvibaculum sp.
CTCGCCTTCAGAATTGACGAGATAGCCGCCTTCGCCGCGCGACCCTTCGGTGATGAGACAGCCCGAGCCGTAAATGCCGGTCGGATGGAACTGGACGAATTCCATGTCCTGCAACGGCAAGCCCGCGCGCAGCACCATCGCATTGCCGTCGCCGGTGCAGGTATGCGCGGACGTTGCCGAGAAATAGGCGCGGCCATAACCGCCGGTGGCCAGAATGACCAGCGCGGCGCGGAAGCGGTGGATCTCGCCGGTCGCCATGTCGATGGCGACGACGCCGCAGCAACCGCCGCTCTCATTCATGATGAGGTCGATGGCGAAATATTCGATGTAGAAATCAGCCTTGTGACGCAGCGACTGGCCGTAAAGCGTGTGCAGGATCGCATGACCCGTGCGGTCGGCAGCGGCGCATGTGCGCTGCGCGATGCCTTCGCCGAAATTGGTCGTCATGCCGCCGAAGGGGCGCTGATAAATCTTGCCTTCTTCGGTGCGCGAGAAGGGAACTCCGAAATGCTCAAGCTCGTAAACGGCTTCGGGCGCATGGCGGCAGAGATATTCGATGGCGTCCTGGTCGCCGAGCCAGTCGGAGCCCTTGACCGTGTCGTACATGTGCCAGCGCCAATCGTCCGGCCCCATATTGCCGAGCGAGGCCGAAATGCCGCCCTGCGCTGCAACCGTGTGGCTGCGCGTAGGGAAGACCTTGGTGATATTGGCGGTCTTGAGGCCCTTTTCGACACAGCCCAGAGTGGCGCGAAGACCCGCGCCGCCCGCACCGACGACAACCACGTCAAATGTGTGGTCGATGAACGTATAAGCCTGCGATGCCGCCATGATCTATCTCGACGCGTTATTCAGGAACCGAAGGCGATCTTGAGTGCCGCAAAAACGCAGGCAAGACCGGTGGCATAGGAAAAGAATGTATTGGCGAGGAGCGTGAAATGCTTCAGCCCCTCGGTATGAACATAGTCCTCGATGACGATCTGCACGCCGATGCGCATATGCACGATCGCCGAACCGATCAGCGCCAGCAGCAGCATCGAGACGAGCGGATGGGCGAGATAACGCCGCGCCGTCTCGAAATCGGCGCCTGCAAGCGCTATCAGCGAAACGAGAAAGAAAATGGCCAGCGGCGCGATGGCAAGCGCAGTGGCGCGCTGGCGCATATGATCGCGCGTGCCGTTATGCGCCGAGCCCAGATGCTGGATCCTGGCCAGCGGTGTGCGCATGTCCGACATCAGAGCATCCCCCGCAAACTATATGCCGCGACCCAGACAGCGATTGTGAGCACCAGCCCGCCAATGGCGGCAGCCCAGCTTATGAGATCGGCGGTCTTGAGATCGAAAGCAAGAATCGCATCCCAGAAGAAATAACGGATGCCGCTCAACAGATGATGGATGAGCGCCCAGGTGAAGCCGAAGAGAACGAGCAGACCGATCCACGATCCGGCAACGCTCTGGAACTGGGCATAAGCCTCAGGACCTGACGCCGTGGCGATGAGCCACCAGGCGAGAAGCGCCGTACCGAAATAGAGCCCCATGCCAGTGATGCGATGGATGATCGACATCGCCATGGTGATCGTGAAGCGGTAAATCTGAAGATGCGGCGAAAGCGGACGTTCGACCTGTCGCGGAGCAGCCATTTTGCGTTCCCGGAAATACGTCGGGCGGGTGGGATGTCTGTTGTTTATCGCGCGCCGCCCGTGAAGGCAAATGCCGAAACGCAACGGCGACGTGCGCGCTGAGAACGGCTCGCATCAAAGCCCGTGAAAAAACGGTTTCGCTGAAACCAGATCCGGCCGCGCGCGCGCCAACGCTGCGTCAATTGCGGCTGCGCAACAGGTTTTGCGGCATGTGGCCTTGCGCTCATGATCCGCCGCTTCAAGCTCGAGAATTCGCCGCCGGGGCAGTTGAAAAAGAGAAAGCAGAGTGAGCCATGACCGAAAACGCCGACGCAGACTTCGCATCGCGCCTTGCCGCCGCCTGGATGGCGCAAGGCTTCATGCGCCTCGTCGGCGCGGTGCCTGGCAAGATCGGACCCGGCTTTGCCGAAATTCATGTCGATAACCGGCCTGAAATTTCACAGCAGCATGGTTTCATACATGGCGGCGTGGTGGGATTTCTCGCCGACAACGCCATGGCGGGCGCGGCGAGCACGATGCGGCCCGAAGGCAAGGACGTACTGACGTCGGAATACAAACTCAACCTGCTCCGGCCCGCCATGGGAGACCGCATCACCGCGCGCGGCGAAGTCGTGAAGGCGGGGCGAACGCAATGCGTGGTCGAAGCGCGCATCTATGCCCGCGACAAGGGCGAGGAAAAGCTCGTCGCCATCGCGCTGGGGACGATCGTTTATGTGGCAACGGGGGGATAGGCGGGGCGGCGCTCGCTTCGCGCTCGGGGGCCTGATCCTTCGAGACGCATCCGCTGGCGCGGATGCTTTTCAGGATGAGGAGTGGGGTACGAATGCGCGGCTCTGGATTGCCGCGCCCCTGCGGGGCTCGCAATGACGGGTGGGATTTGCGTTGGTGATGTCGCGGCACTCGTCACTACAAGCGCAAGCGAAGCAATCCAGCTCTCACCCACAAACCATGCTCCTCACCTGAGGAGCGGCGAAGCCGCGTCTCGAAGGGCGAGGCTATTACGCTTTCACGGGAACCGGCGTGCTAGAGCTGAAATTTCATCTCGGGCACGCTTGCGCCGGTGTCGATCCACTCCCAAACCGTCGTGTGCTCGATGCGCTGGATATTCGGGACGGCACCATCGGAGCGGCGTTCGCGCGTGACGAAAATCAGAACATGATCGGCAACCGCGCCGGTTTTTGAAATCGGAAGGATCGTCAGTTCAAAAAGGGCGATCTCTCCGCCGCCGATCTGGGTCGGCGTGCTCTGCCAGAGGCCACAGGGCAAGCGCATGCAGGCGACGACGGCGTCATAGGCATCCTGCTTGATCGCCGGATCGACGAGTTCGAGATAGTCCATGCCTGTGAGATCAAAACCCAGCAGATCGAAAAAGCCCGACCCCGTGAGCCGGAAGGGCAACCCGACTTTATGCGGGTCGGGTTCAATGATGACCATTAGTGGCGCAAAACGCGCGAAGCTTTTCAATTCGATGTCGGAGCGTTGCGGAAAGGGCCGGTCGCCGCGCGCGCGTCGCCAAGCCGTCTCAAAGGCGATGCTCTCAGCCGTCCGCGCCGCGCCTGACGAAATGTTCATTTGCAAAGTCATACTCCACCCAGACTTACCCGACCGGCCATATTTATTGCCGGGGCATCAATATCCAATAATCAAGATCAAGAATAACACCCTCCTCATACCCCTTTTCAAGCGCACCGGGAAAGTCTGTGCAAGGCAGGTTCTTGGTCGCGATGGTCCGCAGGCGCAGCGCGCCGAGATCGTTGCGTCCCTCAAGCGGCGCTTTTTCAAGAACTTCGCTCCAGGCGAAGACCGTATCGCCGGCAAAACACGGCGCAACATGACGACCGCCGTTGATCGCGGCGACAAGCACGGCATTGCCAAGCCCGTTAAACGTGAGCGAGCGCGCCAGTGAAATGACGTGGCCACCATAAATGAGGCGGCGGCCGAAGCGGCCCTGACCCTCAGTGAACTGATTAAAATGAACCTTGGCTGTATTCTGATAGAGGCGCGTCGCCATCATATGCTCGGCCTCCTCGATGGTGACGCCATCGACATGGTCGATCTTCTCGCCCGCTTCGTAATCGTCCCAGAGATAGGGTGAGCCGGACGCGGCGACATCGAAACCCTTGAACTCTGTAGCAGCCGGAAGCGACAGTTCCTTGACACTGACGGCGTGGTCGAGATTGGGCACATCGACGACGGGCGCGGGATGCGCCTTGTCGCGCTTTCTGACCATGACCCAGCGCACATAATCGAGAACGATTTCGTCGCGCTGGTTACGGCCCGTCGAGCGCACATAGACGACGCCGGTGGCGCCGTCTGAATTCTGTTTGAGGCCGATGACCTTGGAAATGGTCGAGAGCGTGTCGCCGGGAAAGACGGATTTTAAAAACCGGCAATCGGCATAGCCGAGATTGGCGACCGCATTGAGCGAAATATCGGGCACGGTCTTGCCAAAGACGATGTGAAAGACCAGCAGATCGTCGAAGGGAGATTGCTTGTAGCCTGCCGCGCGTGCCACTTCATCGGAGGATTGCAGCGAAAAGCGAGAGCCGAAAAGCGCCTGATAAAGCGCCCGATCGCCCTCATTCAGAGTGCGCGGCGTCGCATGCGTCAGGACCTGCCCGACCTTGAAGTCCTCGAAGAAATTTCCGCTATTGGTCTTGGTCATGCCTCAAGCTCCGCGATGGCGTCCGCGATCGCCACCGTGCGCTTGGCGATTTCGGCGTGAAGAATTTCAACCATGCGGCCTTCGACTTTCAACACGCCCTTGCCTTTATTTTCAGGCGCTTCAAACGCCGCGATGGTCTGTCGCGCGAAGGCTACTGTTTCGGGATCTGGCGAGAAGATCGTGTTGCAAGGCGCAACCTGGCTTGGATGAATAAGCGTCTTGCCGTCAAAGCCCATATCGCGGCCCTGCTCGCAAACAGCGGTGAAGCCTGTTTCATCTTTGATGTCGTTATAGACGCCATCGAGAATGACGAGCCCATACGCGCGCGCCGCAATAACTGAAAGTCCAAGAGAGGTGAGCATGGGCACGCGATCAGGCGTGTGAGCGGCGCGAAGCTCCTTGGCGATGTCGTTGGTGCCCATGACCCAGAGCGTCATGCGCGAGGCGTCGCCCGAGGCTTCGGCGGCGATGGATTGGATGTTGAGGATGGCCAGCGGCGTCTCGATCATGCACCAGAGCTGGAGCGTGGCGGGCGCGCCTGCTGCAGAAAGCGCTGCCTCGGCGCGGGCCACATCGTCGGCGGAATTGATTTTCGGCACCAGGATCGCGTCGGGCTTTGCCGCGACGGCGGCCTTGATGTCGTCCATGCCCCAGGGCGTATCAAGACCGTTCACACGGATGCAGATTTCGCGTTTGCCATAGCCGCCCGCCTTGACGGCGTCGATGACCTGCGCACGGGCCACGTCCTTGGCGTCAGGTGCAACCGCATCCTCGAGATCGAGAATGAGTGCGTCAGCGGGAATGTCGCGCGCTTTTTCCATCGCCCGGACATTGGAGCCCGGCATATAAAGCACGCTGCGGCGCGGGCGGGCTGAGAGATCTGCCATGGAATTTCCTGATTTTATGGTCTCGCGGATGCGGGGACACTATAAATCTTGTGCGGGTTAGTGAAGCGGATTCGGGCAGGGGGCCATGAGGAAGCAGCAGTATGGCGACAATCCTTTGCATCTCGAGCCAGGTCGTCTATGGCGCCGTGGGAAATTCGGCGGCGGGCTTTGCCATAGAGCGGTTGGGGCACGAGGCCTGGGCGGTGCCGACCGTGCTGCTGGCCCATCATCCCGGCTACGGCAAATATGAGGGCGGGCCGCTCGAAGCGGAGCTGATTGCAAGGCTTGTCGCCGCTCTCGACGAGCAAGGCTGGCTGAAACGCTGCGACGCGGTGATCTCGGGCTATCTTGCGCAAGCCGATCAGGCCGATGCCGTTCTCGATGCGGTCGAACGCGTCAAGGCGGCAAATCCCAAGGCGCTTTATCTCTGCGATCCGATCATGGGCGATGAACCGGGCGGCTCTTATGTCGCACCGGAAATAGAAGCGGCGATGAAAGAACTCAGCCGCCGCGCCGACATTCTGACCCCCAACTGGTTTGAATTCGGCGTGCTGGCGGGCGCGCAGCCACAG
This sequence comes from uncultured Parvibaculum sp., assembly GCA_964560165.1. Taxonomy (GTDB): domain Bacteria; phylum Pseudomonadota; class Alphaproteobacteria; order Parvibaculales; family Parvibaculaceae; genus Parvibaculum. The sequence goes on from CAZLLB010000111.1 coordinate 5,761, forward strand.
GACCCGCGCGAGGCGCTGGCGCTGGCGCGCCGCATCGGGCCGAAGATTGTCGTGGTGACTTCCGCCCCCGCGCCGCAGGGCCGCGTCGGCTGCCTGGCGGTGGATGGCAAGAAGGGCTATCGTACCGAAACACAATTGCACAAACCGGCGGAAGGCGTGGCGGCGCCCAAAGGCACCGGCGATCTCTTCTCGGCGATTTTTCTCGCGCGGCTGCTCACCGGCAACGATGTGCCGCTGGCGCTCGCACGCGCGACCGCATCAACCGCGAGCCTCGCGAAATCGAGCGTTGAGGCGGGCCGCAGCGAGTTGGCGCTCGCGCGCGATCAGGGAATGATCTGGGATCCGGGATTGCTGCCGTCGATACAGGTGTTCTGAGGATCGCCGGAGGCCTCAGGCCGCCTTCTTCAGATATTTCGTGCCGAGGATTTCCGCGATCTGAACCGCGTTGAGGGCCGCGCCTTTGCGCAGATTGTCGGAGACGACCCAGAGCGCAAGGCCGTTATCGACGGTCGGATCGCTGCGGATGCGGCTGATATAGGTGGCGAAATCGCCGACGCATTCGAGCGGCGTCACATAGCCGCCATCCTCACGCTTATCGACGACGAGGCAACCGGGCGCTTCGCGCAAGATCTCGCGCGCCTCTTCGTCCGAAATCGCATTCTCAAATTCGATATTGATCGCTTCCGCATGGCCGACAAAGACCGGGACACGCACGCAGGTCGCCGTCACTTTGATCCGCGGATCGAGAATTTTTTTCGTCTCGACCACCATCTTCCATTCCTCTTTCGTGTAGCCGTCCTCCATGAAGACGTCGATGTGGGGAATGACGTTGAAAGCGATCTGCTTGGTGAACTTCTTGCGCTCGACCGGATCGTTGACATAGATCGCGCGCGTCTGCTCGAAAAGCTCGTCCATGCCTTCCTTGCCTGCGCCGCTGGTCGATTGATAGGTCGAGACGACGACGCGGGTGATCTTCGCAACATCGTGAAGCGGCTTCAGCGCGACGACCATCTGGGCGGTTGAGCAATTGGGATTGGCGATGATCATTTTCTTGGTGTAGTCGCCAATCGCGGCGGCATTCACTTCCGGCACGACGAGCGGCACATCGGGGTCGGTGCGAAAACGCGATGAATTATCGATCATCACGCAGCCCGCCGCCGCGATGCGGCCCGCCCATTCCTCGGCGACCTTGGAGCCTGCCGACATCAAACATATGTCGGTGCCCTTGAAGTCGTAATTTTCGAGCGCCTTCACCTTGAGAATCTTGTCGCCATAGGAAACTTCGGTGCCCTGACTGCGGCGCGACGCGAGCGCCACCACCTCGTCGGCGGGGAACTGCCGCTCTTCGAGAATATTCAGCATCTCGCGGCCCACATTGCCCGTGGCACCGACAACGGCAACTTTGTAACCCATGGTGATCTCCTAAGCGCCGTGGCCTCGCCCTTCGAGACGCCGCCGATGCGGCTCCTCAGGGTGAGGATCAATTCACAAATAAACCCTCGTCCTAGCTGTTGAGCCGGTCGAGTTCCTTCAAAATCGCATCGCCCATTTGCGTCGTGCCAACCTTGGTCATGCCAGCCTGCATGATATCGCCGGTGCGCAGGCCATTGGCGAGAACGGCATCGACCGCCTTCTCCAGAAGATCGGCGCAAGCGCCGCGATCGAACGTGTAGCGCAGCGCCATGGCAAAGCTGAGGATAGAAGCGATGGGATTGGCAGCGCCCGTGCCCGCAATGTCAGGGGCCGAGCCGTGGACGGGCTCATACATGGCGCGCGCTTTGCCCGACGCATCCTTCGCACCGAGCGAGGCGGACGGCAACATGCCGAGCGAGCCGGTCAGCATCGACGCGATATCGGAGAGCACGTCGCCGAAAAGATTGTCGGTGACGATGACGTCGAACTGCTTGGGATTGCGCACTAGCTGCATGGCGCAATTATCGGCCAGCATATGCTCAAGTTTGACGTCTGCGAAACCCTCGCCGTGGAGCTTGATGACTTCTTCGTACCAGAGCACGCCGGATTTCATCACGTTGCGCTTTTCAACGGAGGTGACGCGATTGCCGCGCTTGCGCGCCAGCTCGAATGCGACCTCGGTGATGCGGCGGATTTCGCTGGTCGTATAGACCTGCGTGTCGATGCCGCGACGCTCGCCATTGCCAATGTCTTCGATGGTCTTCGGTTCGCCGAAATAAACACCGCCGGTCAGCTCGCGCACGATCATGATGTCGAGACCCTCGACAAGTTCGCGCTTCAAAGAGGAGGCATCAGCAAGAGCGGCAAAGCAGAGCGCCGGGCGCAGATTGGCGAAAAGCTCAAGATCCTTGCGGAGCCGCAACAGGCCCGCCTCGGGGCGCACGTCATAGGGGACGGGATCCCATTTGGGACCGCCGACCGCACCGAGAAAAACCGCATCCGCCTTCAACGCCTTGGCAATCGTCGCATCGGTGATCGCAACGCCATGCGCGTCATAGCAACAGCCGCCGACGAGATCGCGATCGATCTCGGTCTCGAACTTGCGGTACTGCCCGTACCAGGCAATGACGCGCTCGACCTGACCCATGACTTCCGGGCCGATGCCGTCGCCGGCAACAATCAGGATTTTCTTGGTGCTCATTTTCTCTGCTTCATTCTTTCCATCCTGCGAGACGCCACGAATGCGGCCCCGAGGATGAGGACTTCAATAAAATAACCTCTTGGCTATGCGCGTGGGGACGAACTTAAAGCCAGGGCTGCTCCAGCTTGTGAAGGGTTTCGTAGCTGGCGATCGCCGCATCTTTTTTCAGCGTCAGGCCGACGCCGTCGAGGCCTTCGATCAGGCAATGCTTGCGGAAAGGATCGATGTCGAATTTGATGACGCCGCCATCTGGCCCGCGAATTTCCTGAGCCGCGAGATCGATGCTGACGACAGCGTTCAGCCCGCGCTCGGCATCATCCATCAGCTTATCGACATCGGCCTGCGGCAGCACGATCGGCAGGATGCCGTTCTGGAAGCAGTTATTGTAGAAGATGTCGGCAAAGCTCGGCGCGATGACGCAGCGAATGCCGAAATCGAGCAGCGCCCATGGCGCATGTTCGCGCGACGAACCGCAGCCGAAATTATCGCCGGTGACGAGAATTTCCGCGTGACGATAGGCGGGCTTGTTCAGCACGAAATCCGGCTTCTCATTCCCCTTGTCGTCAAAACGCATTTCGTCGAAGAGATTCTTGCCGAGCCCCGTGCGCTTGATCGTCTTCAGGAACTGCTTGGGGATGATCATATCGGTATCGATATTGATCATCGGCAAGGGCGCCGCGACGCCGGTGAGTTTGTCGAACTTGTCCATTGGCGTCTCTCCTAGTTCATATCCCTGACATCGACGAAGTGCCCGGCAATCGCCGCCGCCGCCGCCATGGCGGGGGAGACGAGATGCGTGCGGCCACCGCGGCCCTGACGGCCTTCGAAGTTGCGGTTGGAAGTCGAGGCGCAGCGTTCGCCGGGTTCGAGTTTGTCGGCATTCATCGCAAGGCACATCGAGCAACCGGGCTCGCGCCATTCAAAGCCTGCGTCGAGGAAGATCTTGTCGAGGCCTTCGGCTTCGGCTTGCTCTTTCACAAGGCCCGAACCCGGAACGACCATCGCGCTGACGGTTGAGGCGACTTTTTTGCCTTTGGCGACGACGGCGGCGGCGCGCAGGTCTTCAATACGGCCGTTTGTGCAGGAACCGATGAAGACGCGGTCGATCTTGACGTCGGTGATCAGCGTGCCTGCGGTGAGGCCCATATAATCCAGCGAGCGCTCGAGCGCCTGACGCTTGCCCTCATCGGCGACGAGCGCCGGATCGGGAATGCGGTCGGTGATCTTGATGACGTTTTCAGGGCTGGTGCCCCAGGTGATCATCGGCGGCAGATTGGCGATGTCGATGGTCACTTCGCGGTCGAAATGCGCGTTCTCGTCGGACGGCAGCGACTTCCAATAGGCAATCGCGGCTTCCCATGCTGCGCCCTTGGGCGCGCGGGGGCGGCCCATCACATAGGCGAAGGTCTTTTCGTCGGGCGCAACGAGGCCTGCGCGCGCGCCGCCTTCGATGGTCATGTTGCAAAGTGTCATGCGGCCTTCCATCGAAAGATCGCGAACGGCTTCGCCCGCATATTCGATGACATAGCCGGTGCCGCCCGCCGTGCCGATCTCGCCGATGACGGCAAGCGCGATGTCCTTGGCGGTGAAGCCGTTGGGGGCCTTGCCGATGACATTGATGCGGAGGTTCTTGGCCTTGGACTGGATCAGCGTCTGTGTCGCCAGCACATGCTCAACTTCCGAGGTGCCGATGCCATGGGCGAGCGCGCCGAAAGCGCCATGCGTGGAAGTGTGGCTGTCGCCGCAAACAATGGTGGTGCCCGGCAGCGTGAAGCCCTGTTCCGGCCCGACGATATGCACGATGCCCTGACGGA
>CAZLLB010000112.1:0-10073 GCA_964560165.1 uncultured Parvibaculum sp.
GAGATAAAGCTCCGACTTGTCGTCGAGCGGGCCGGAAATGATGAGCGGCGTGCGGGCTTCGTCCACGAGGATCGAGTCGACTTCGTCGACGATCGCATAGGCTTGCGGACGCTGGACCATCGCCGACAACTGATACTTCATGTTGTCGCGCAGATAGTCGAAGCCGAGTTCGTTGTTGGTCGCATAGGTGACGTCGCAGGCATAGGCCTCGCGGCGCTCGTTGTCGTCGAGCCCGTGCAGGATCGCGCCGGTGGTCATGCCGAGGAAGCCATAGACCTGAGCCATCCACTCGGCGTCGCGCTTTGCGAGGTAGTCGTTCACGGTGACGACGTGGACGCCGTTGCCGGGCAGTGCGTTCAGATAGGTGGCGAGGGTCGCGACGAGGGTTTTACCTTCGCCGGTTTTCATTTCGGCGATCTTGCCGTCGTGAAGAACCATGCCGCCGATGAGCTGGGTGTCATAGTGACGCTGGCCGAGCGTGCGTTTGGCGGCTTCGCGCACAACCGCGAAGGCTTCGGGCAGCAGGTCGTCGAGATCGGCGCCATCGGCGAGCCGGGCACGAAATTCGGCGGTTTTGCCCCGCAGGGCTTCGTCGCTCAAGGCAGAGATTGCCGGTTCGAAGGCGTTTACCGCCTCCACCCGCGATTTATAGCTCTTGAGCTTCCGGTCGTTCGCACTGCCGAAGAACCGCTTGGCGAGAATGCCCAAGCTTGCCATCAGGTCATATTCCTCTTGCGGTCCGCCCGGCGCACTGCACGGGCTGTCTTTCCGGGACATACGCGCGCACCGCACCTCCCTTGCCAGTTGATAAGGCAGGCGGCCAAAACAGCCCCGGCGCTGGGCCAAAGCGGGTGAAAAGACTGAGGAGATGTAAGGGGGAGGGGGTTTGTTGTCAATGTAAGCAAGGGGCAGAGAGGGTGGCTGGGGGCTGGTTTTGCCTCTCGTTTTCTTAATGTCGAGGGTTCTTGTGCGCGGAACTTCTGCCCGTCATCATGCGCGCCCGTTCTTCCCCTGGCCTTCGGCATGGGGTTCGTCACAGGAAAACCACAATGCGCGCCTTGCTTCGTCCCGTTTCCATAAGCTTGCCGATGTTCTCCGGCATGACGTTCCGTCTGATTTCGGGCCGTCCGGTTGTTCTCGGATTGGCTCTGGCCCTTGCTTCGGCAAGCCTGGCACCGGCCGCCTTTGCCGCGGACAAGACCGAGCCGGCTGCGGCCGCTGCTGGCGCCGATGAGGTGGTGGCCAAGGTCAATGGCCAGACGATCTCGCTATCCGACATTGCGCTGGCAGACGAAGAAATGGGCCAGGCACTCGCCCGGCTGCCCGAGGAGCTTCGCTTCCAGTATCTGGTGGGCATGTTGATCGACCGGCGCATCGTGGCCCAGGCGGCCAAAGAGAAGAAGATGCAGGACGACCCGATGGTGAAGCGGCGCGAGGCCTATTACGACGAAAAGGCGCTGCGCGACGTTTATTGGGTGCAGTTGATGCGCGACAAGGTCAGCGAGAAGGCCGTGAAAGCCTATTACGATCAGCATATCGCCAAGGCGGAGCCGGAAATGGAGGCTCATGCGGCGCATATTCTGGTCGCGACCAAGGCGGAGGCGCAGAAGGTTCTCTCCGAAATCAAGGGCGGCAAGACTTTCGAGGATGTCGCCAAATCGACGTCGAAGGATTCCAGCTCGCAGGAGGGCGGCGATCTGGGTTGGTTCAAGAAGGGCGACATGGTGCCGGAATTCGCCAATGTCGTTTTCAAGATGAAGGCCGGACAGGTTTCAGATCCGGTGCAGACCAAATTCGGCTGGCACGTCATCAAACTCATCGCGACACGCAAGGCTCCGCGCCCGACGCTGGAGGCCGCACATGACGACATCATGCGGACGCTGGCGCGCGAAGAGGGCGCAAAGACAATGGAAAGCTTGCGCAAGAAGTCAAAAATCGAAATTGTCGGCGGTGGAGACGCGAAGCTGAACATGGCGCCAGCGCCCCAATAGACAGAGCGAGTGGAGCGGCGGCGATGGCGAAGAAAGCCAAACTGATCAAGAAGACGGCAAAGAAACCTGTGACAGCGGCGGCGAAGGCAAAGCCCAAAGCGAAGGGAAAGCCTACGCCTAAAGCAAAGCCCGCGCTTAAGGCAAAGCCGAAAGCAAAAGCAAAAGCTGTTGTGAAGGCGAAGCCAGCGCCGAAGAAGGCCGCGCCGGCAAAGCCGACACCTAAAAAGGCCGTGCCGAAAAAGAAGAAAGCCGCCGCCAAAGTCTCGCCACTGGCACCGAAAGCCTATGCGAAGTTGCCGCCGCTGGCGGGTGTCGAGATCGGCACTGCTGCGACGGGCATCAAGTATAAAGGCCGCGACGATGTGCTGATGATCAGCCTGCCGGAAGGCACGGCGGCGGCGGGCGTATTTACCACGTCAAAGACGGCATCGGCGCCGGTGGAATTCTGCCGTGCCAATGTGGCGAGGGGCAGGGGACGTATCGTTGTCGTCAATTCCGGCAATTCGAATGCTTTCACCGGCAAAGCGGGTATCGCCACCGTCAAGGCGACGGCGCAAGCGGCTGCCCGTGCGGTCGGCGCGAGTGAGGCGGAGGTCTATATTGCTTCGACGGGCGTTATCGGCCAACGCCTCGATCCGCAGCCGATCATCGATGGTGTCGGCACGGCGCTTTTCAGCGCCAGCGTCGATCAATGGGACAAGGCCGCCCGCGCCATCATGACGACCGACACCTATCGCAAACTATCGACGCGCAAGGCGGTGATCGACGGGGTTGCCGTGACAATCAATGGTATCGCCAAGGGGTCGGGCATGATCGCGCCCGATATGGCGACCATGCTCGCCTTCCTCGTCACCGATGCGGCGATCCCAGCCAAGGTTCTGCAATCGCTGCTGAGCGAGGGCACGCAAACGAGCTTCAACGCCATTACAGTCGATAGCGATACGTCCACCAGCGACACGCTACTGCTGTTTGCGACCGGCACGGCAATGAAAGACGCCGCTCCGATCGGAAGCGCCAGCGATGCGCGGCTCAGCGATTTCCGCACGAAGCTCGCAGAGGTGATGCTCGATCTCGCACATCAGGTTGTGAGGGACGGCGAGGGCGCATCGAAATTCATCCGTATCCGCGTTGCGGGCGCGGAGACGGCAAAAGCGGCGCGCGCGATCGGCATGACCATCGCCAATTCGCCGCTCGTCAAAACCGCCATTGCGGGCGAAGACGCAAACTGGGGCCGCATCGTCATGGCGGTCGGCAAATCGGGCGAAGCAGCCGATCGCGACCGGCTTGCCATCCGCATCGGTGGCGTTGATGTGGCGCGTGAGGGTGAGGCGGTGCCGGGCTATGACGAAACGCCGGTCGCAAAACACATGAAGGGTCGCGATATCGACATCGATGTCGATGTCGGTGTCGGCAACGCCGAGGCGACGGTCTGGACCTGCGATCTCACCCATGAATATATCAGCATCAACGCTGACTATCGCAGTTAGGCGCGCGTTGGCGGGTGCTTGGTTAGCAGTACTTAACCAAGTCCACGGGTAGATCTTTAATAAAATGGTGAGATCATGACGACCGAGCGCGCACAAAGCTCTGGAGCATTGAAGCTTGTTCTGGTGGCGGCCTGCGCGCTTGTCGATGTCGATGGGCGGGTTCTGATGGCTCGCCGCCCCGAGGGTAAACCGCTCGCGGGGCTTTGGGAATTTCCCGGTGGCAAGGTCGAGGCGGGCGAGACGCCTGAGGAGACGTTGATCCGGGAGCTTGCTGAAGAACTCGGCATTACCGTCGCAAAGGCGTGTCTCGCGCCGCTCACCTTTGCGAGCCATAGCTATGAGACGTTCCATCTGCTGATGCCGCTTTATGTGTGCAGACGCTGGGAGGGAACGGTTCAGGGTCTTGAAGGCCAGGCGCTCGAATGGGTGCGACCCGCAAGGATGCGGGAGTATCCGATGCCAGCCGCGGACGAACCGCTGGTGGCTGTGCTGCGTGATTTGCTCTGAGAAGAAGAGTGGAAACGCAAAAAGGAGTGGAGACGATGGCGGGCAAGATTTTCAACCAGACGGTTTCCTTCCTGCGTAACGAGCGTGGGGCAACGGCCATGGAATATGGATTGATCCTTGCCGCCATATCCATCGTGGTCGCAACGGCGGCGAGCACCATAGGCACCAAGCTCACAGGCACGTTCACGGCGGTCGCCGCTTTCCTCAGCTAGGAACAATCGGCCTTTACGGATTTCTCGTCATTGCGAGCGCCAGCGAAGCAATTCATAAGCCGGATTGCTTCGGGCTTTCAGCGCCGCGGCGTCTTCTCGCCTGCGGGGCGCTCGGACGTGCCGAGCGCGTCGGCGAGCCGCGCGGTGGCGCTGCCCGGCCTTAGCGGTTTTTGCTGGCTCTCATGTGGTGCCCAACCGGCCAGCATGACGATTTCGAAGGTTGCGGGAATGCGGCCGTCGGGGAGCCCGAATTTCTCGCCGTATATTTCCGCAGCCCTCGCCAGAGTGCCGCGTTTGAGCGGCGCGCGGCGGCGCTCTGTCAGCACGTTGGTTTCGCCCATGCCGCGCAATTCCGCCATCAGCCTGAACATATCGGCGTAGCGCACAGTGACGCGATCCGTATCGACGACGGGAAGCGCGAAGCCCGCGCGCTGCATCAGCGATCCCATGTCGCGCAGGTCGGCGAAGGGCGAGACGCGCGGCGAGAGGCCGCCTTCGCGCTCGATCTCCGCTTCGGCCAAGGCCTGACGCAATTCGGTGAGCGTGTCGCCGCCGAACATGGCACCGATGAAAAGCCCATCGGGCCTGAGCGCGCGGCGTATCTGGATGAGCGCGCCGGGCAGATCATTGACCCAGTGCAGGCTGAGAGCGCTGGCGACCAGATCGAAACTGCCGTCGCGGAAGGGCAGGTGCTCCTCGTCGGCGGCGACACGCGCGCCTTCACCTTGCGCGAGCATTGCCGGAGACAGATCGGTGGAGACGATGCGTTCGATCTTGCCGGGATCGAGGGTGGCGAGCTTCAGCGCGCCTTTATGGCTGCTGAGATCGAGCGCCAGCGGAAAGGTGCGGGCGACGGCGGCGAGGCGGTCGGTGCATTCCTCCATGACGCGGCGGATGAGGAAATCGTGATTGTCGAAATTTGCGGCCGCACGCTTGCGCCGCTGCGCGAGCAGGGCGCGGTCGAAAATCTTTACGGGCGAGGTGGGGGCTGGCATGGCGCGCATAATGATCGGCGAGACGCCCGCCTGCAAGCCATCGTCAACGGGTTGAAGCAAGAAAGAGGGCCTGCAACTCGCCGACCCATGCGCTAGTCTTGCCGGAACTTCGGGGGGATTTCTTTTGACGTTTGGCGCATTCGTCTCGGCGGCGCGGCGCGCGGCGCTATATTGGGCGAGCTGGATCGCCGATATTGCTCTGCCGCCTCTCTGCATGGCTTGTGGCAAGGGCACGGGCGCGCATGGCGCGCTCTGTGCGCCGTGCTGGGGCGGCATCGAATTCATAGAGCGACCCTTTTGCCCTGTGACGGGGGTGCCTTTTCCTTTCGATCCGGGGGAGGGAATTGTCAGCGCTGCCGCGCTCGCCGCACCGCCGCCTTACACCAAGGCGCGGGCGGTGATGCGCTATACAGATGCGAGCGCGAAGATCGTCATGCGTTTCAAATATGCCGACCGTGTGGAAACCGCACCCGCCCTTGCCCGATGGATGGCGCGCGCGGGGGCTGAACTGCTCGACGATGCGGATGTCATTGCGCCGGTGCCACTGCACGGGAGCCGTCTCTTTTCACGGCGCTTCAATCAGTCGGCGGAACTTGCCCGCCATATTGCGCGTGTTACGAAGCTGCGCCATGCGCCCGATCTGCTTGAGCGTGTCAGGGCGACGCAGCCTCAGGTTGAGCTTTCGGGCGCGGCGCGGCGGCGGAATGTCGCGGGAGCGTTCAAGCCCGGAAAGGCGGCGCGCGCCCAGGTCGAGGGGCGCGTGGTGGTGCTGGTTGACGATGTGTTGACGACGGGTGCGACGGTGGACGCCTGTTGCCGCGCCGTGAAGGCGGCGGGGGCGGCTGAGGTTCGGGTGCTCTGCCTTGCCCGGGTTGTCCCCGGTGAGAGCGTATCTATATGATAGATAGACCGTTTTTTGAGGAGAAGCCGCTCATGGCGGAAGTCACTATCTATACGACGATGATGTGCCCCTATTGCCATAGGGCGAAATCGCTGTTGTCCAAGAAGGGCGTCGCCTTTAGCGAGATCGATGTCGGCATGGATGCGGACAAGCGCGCGGAAATGGAAAAGCGCGCCAATGGCGGTTACACGGTGCCGCAGATTTTCATCAACGGCATGCATGTCGGCGGCTGTGACGAACTTCATGCTCTTGATCGCGCGGGCAAGCTCGACCCGCTGCTTGCGGCCTGATCATGAACCCCGCCGCCCAGACGCCTTTTCTCGCCGCCTGCGTGCAATTGCGCTCGGGACGGGAAGTTGCGCCGAATATAGAGGCGGCGGCGGCGCTGATTGCGCAAGCGGCTGATGGCGGCGCGCAATTTATCGCGACGCCGGAAAACACGTCGCTGATGGAAGCCGATCGCGCGCTTCTGTTTCAGAAGACGAAGCCGGAAGATGAGGATGCGGCGTTGGCCGCCTTGCGCGCCGTCGCGCGCAACCGAAAGATATGGCTGCTGATCGGGTCTTTGCCGATCAGGATTGCGGCGGAGAAGCTCGCCAATCGATCTTTCCTTATCGCGCCCGGCGGACAGATTGCGGCGCGCTATGACAAAATCCATATGTTCGATGTCGATCTCGGCAATGGCGAGAGATATGCGGAATCGCGAAACTTCGAACCGGGGGCTGACGCCGTTACCGCCGATCTTCCCTGGGGACGGCTCGGGCTGACGGTTTGCTACGATCTGCGTTTCCCGCATCTCTATCGCGGTCTTGCTCATGCTGGTGCGCGATTCATCACCGTGCCCGCCGCTTTTACGAAGCCGACTGGCGAAGCGCATTGGCATGTTTTGTTGCGCGCGCGTGCCATCGAGACGGGTTCCTTTGTGATCGCGCCGGCGCAAGGCGGGCGGCATGAAAACGGGCGCGATACGTTCGGCCATAGTCTCATCATTGCGCCCTGGGGTGAGATTCTTGCCGAAGCTGGTATCGAGCCGGGCATCGTCATGGCTGAAATTGATCCGGCGAAAGTTGATGAGGCGCGCGGCAAGGTGCCGAGCCTGCTGCATGACCGCGCTTTCTCTGCGCCGCCGAGCGTCAAGGTTGCATCATGATCCGCTATGCGCTGCTCTGTGATAAGGGGCATGAATTTGATGGCTGGTTTGGATCGTCAGCAGCTTTCGACGAGCAGGCGGCGGCCCGCGAAGTCGGGTGCCCGATCTGCGGCAGCGTGAAGGTGCGCAAGGGCCTGATGGCACCCAATGTCAGCGGCACCAAGAAGCGCGGGGCGAGCGACGCGCCTTCCGAGCAGGCGCTGGCGGCGCAGAAAATGGTCACGATGATGACCGCGCTCAGGAAGCATGTGGAAGAGAATGCCGATTATGTCGGCGGCGATTTTGCCGAAGTCGCGCGGCGTATTCACTACGAGGAAGAGCCGCCACGCGGGATTTACGGCGAAGCGACTTTGGAAGAAGCGAGCGCGCTGATTGAGGAAGGCGTGGAGGTTGCGCCGTTGCCGGGTTTGACGCCGAGGCAGACGAACTAGAGAAGGCCCTCACCCAACCCTCTCCCAAAGGGAGAGGGTTTAAGACTCACGCCACGCCGAATACCGTCTTCAAATAGGGGTTGAGGAACTTGCCGGTTGGGTCGAGTTCGCGCCGTACTTCCAAAAAATCATTCCATTTCGGGTAGAGGCTTGCGAAATCGGCCGCGACCAGCGTGTTGAGTTTGCCCCAATGTGGGCGGCCTTGATGTTTGCGGAAGATCGGTTCGATGGCTTTGAAATAGGGCTTGTAGTCCCATTCGTAAAATTGGTGGACGGCGATCGAGGCGCTTTTGCGGCCATAAAAGGGGCTCAGCCAGATGTCGTCGGGCGCGGTGGTGCGGAATTCGATCGGGAAGAAGACCTTGATGTTGTTTTTTTCAATCGTCTCGATGATTTCGCGTAAGGCGCCGGGCGCTGCTTCGCGCGACAGGTGATATTCCATTTCGTTGAAGCGGACGCCGCGTGTCGTCGAGAGCGTCTTGTGAGAGTAATCGACGCGCTCCTCGGGCTCCATGCCGCCGAGGATTTTCTGGATCGTCCAGCGGCGCATGGAAGGTGACCAGCCGAGCCAGTCTTCGAGCATCTTCAATTGCCGCAGCCCGTCATCGTCTTCATTGACGGGGACGGGCGTTTCCGGCTCGTCGGTTTCATTATTCGAAATACCGAGCGCCATGCCGGAATAGGGGATGTAGTAGAATTCGAAATTACGGTTCTTCGTTTCCAGTTCGGGCAGGGCGTCGAGCATGTCCTCGACCGGCGCGGTCCAGGTGCGGCGTTTCAGCTTGTAGAGAGGCCGTGCCTGCACACGCGCACTCGTAATGACGCCGAGCGCGCCCATGGAGACGCGGGCTGCCTGATAGATTTCGGGTTTCCGCTTGGCGTCGCACTCGATCACGTCACCCGATGCGGTAACGAGGCGCAGGCTGCGCAGGAATGTCGAGAGCGAGCCGATCTCCGCGCCGGTGCCATGCGTCGAGGTCGAGACGGCGCCTGCCAGCGACTGCTTGTTGATGTCGGGCATGTTGTCGAAGGCGAGGCCGCGTTTGGCGAGTTCGTCGCTCATCTGCGCAAGGCGCGTGCCCGCGAGCACGTCGGCCTGACGGGTCTTGGGGTCATGGGCTGTGACGCCGGAGATGCGGTCGAGCGTCAGCAAGGTGCCTTCGGTGGGCACCAGCGGCGAGAAGGAATGGCCTGCGCCGACAGCGCGCACGGGGGCTTTGGCCCCGGCGACGAGTTCGGCCAGAGCAGCTTCGCTGGCGGGCGCGGCGCGCATGGCGGGCTGGCAGGACTGGCCACCCGACCAGTTGCGCCAAGGGAGCGGCGTGGGCGTCGCCTTGACGTCGGCGAAGGCTGACTGGACGAGTGCCGGGATCGTGCCGGTCGCCGCCAATGCGGAGGCCGCGGTGGCGTATTGAAGCAATTGGCGGCGCGAGGGCGAGGGGAGAGGCTTTTTCATTCGGGTGCCCTGTTTTTAGCGTCCTTATCCGCATCCGGCGCAGCCATGAAGTGCATCAGAGCCGTCAGATCGTCGGCGCTGCATTCGACGCATTGGCCGAGCGGCGGCATACCGTTGAAGCCTTCAACCATGTGAGTGAGAAGGACGTCTGCGCCTTTCGAGAGGCGCGGTGCCCAGGCGGCGACGTTGTGGGTCTGCGGCGCGCCGGTTTCGGCATCGGCATGACAGGTGGCGCAGGTGTGGCTGTAAATATCCTGAAGCCGGGCATCGAGTGTTACCGGAGTGAGGCCAGCCTGTTTGTCATCGCAGCCCATCAGGGAAGCAAATGCGAGTGCCGCGACGATCACTTTTATGCCTGCGCTGGGCACGCCGAATCCCCTGCTTCTTGCCCGCCGGAATCACAGAATGAGGAGCGAGCGGGCATTCGTCAATAAAGAATAGCCATAGCTATTCTTTGGCGTCACCTTCAAGGCGTTGCAGCCAGAGCCGCCAATAGGCCTGTATCTGTGCGCTGGTCGCGTCCGTAACGGTTTTTGCGTCAACGCGGGGTTCTTCCAGCGTCATTTCAATAGCGGCATAGACCATCTCTACCGTCAGACGCAGGCGGGGCCAGAGATCCTCTTTGGTTTCGCCGGGCAGGCGCAGCGCGATACGCTCTGTCAACGCGTCCGTCATCAGGCGGTGCGATTCGAGCCGTATATCCTGCAATTTCGGCACGGCGCGCATGGCAAGCATGATCTGCAACGCTCCCGGCTCGGCCTGCGTCACCTTGATCGTATGTCCGATCAGAAAATGAATATCCTCGATCAGCGCATCAGGCTGACCAGTCTCGCCGGTGCGCGCCAGCCACTCGACAATGACGGCGTTCTGCCGCGCCATCAGCCGGTGGCCCAGCGCCATCAGCACGGCATATTTGTTCGGGAAATAGCGATAGAGCGTCGGC
>CAZLLB010000113.1:0-10050 GCA_964560165.1 uncultured Parvibaculum sp.
GGCTATGTGCAGTCGAGCGACATCGACCGCGCGCGCAAGGTTGCCTCGCGTCTGCGCACTGGCAACGTGCATCTGAACGGTGCCGGCCCTGATCTCAATGCGCCCTTCGGCGGTTACAAGCAGTCGGGTAATGGTCGCGAATGGGGCGAGTTCGGCTTTGAAGAATTCCTCGAAGTGAAGGCCGTGCTCGGCTACGGCGCCTGATTTTTCGGCATCCTGAATATGAAACCGGCGCTCGAAAGGGCGCCGGTTTTTCCTTGTGCTTGCGCCCCTTTCAAGATCACAAAGCGATCATGGGCCAAGGCAAAGTCCGCATATGACCCGACCGCCCGATTGGGATTTTTCGAAAGTCAGTGGCGACGGCAAGGTGCCCGCCGGCTCTGAACTGCCGCATGGCAAGCTGGCCGCTTTCGCTATTGATGTGCAGTTGCTTCGCCGCCTGCGTGATACCGAGGGCCGCAACACGCGCTTTGCCGGTCGCTGAGCCCGCCGCGTTCTAACGGAACAGGTTTCGAGAGCGGGGCTCTTTGACGAAAAAGAACACCATCGAGAAAGAAACCACCAGCATCACCGCCGATGCCCAGAAGACAGCGAAGAAGGAGAAGAGGTGGGCGATGAGGCCGCCGAGCAGCGGCCCCAGTGCGTTCATGAAAGAGACGGCGGTGTTCATCATCGCGATGCGCATCGGCAAATCTTCGCGGGTGCCGAATTCGAGGATCATGTTCTGGGTGCTGTTCTGGAAGCCGCCTTGCCCAGCGCCCAGCCCAGCGAAAACAGCGGCGAGCGTCCAGAGCGAATTGCCTTCCATCAACAATAATGTCGAAAGCGCCCATACGCCGATCGCCAGCAGAAAGACGATGCGGTTGCCGGTGCGGTCTGCAAGCCAGCCCCAGATCAGATTAGTGCCTGTCTGAGAGAGCAAAAATGCAGTCGAGAGCACGCCAAGATTGGTGCCCGACAAGCCGATCGTGTGCCCTGCATAGAGAATATAAAAAGGCACGGCCAGCGTGCCGAGCGCGGCAGCGGCGGACGCGGCATAGAAATGCAGAAGCTCTCTATCGGCACGCAGTAGCGCTGGTATTTGGCGTATGCGTAGCCCGAAGCTGGTGCGGGGGCGCACTTCCGGCGGTTCGGGCTCGCGCACCATTATCAGCATGGAAAGGCCGATGGAGGTGAGAATGAAGGCGACGAGGAAGGTCGTTGCGTAGCCATTGCCGAGCGCGTTGGCCTCGACGAAATATTTGCCGCCGATATAGGCGACACCCGAAGCGGTGAGGCCGGCGACGAAATTACGGAAGCCGGTCAACCGACCGCGCAGGCGCAGCGGTATGACCTTGGCCATCAGATAATTGAAGATCACCGACTGAATGCCGTTGAAGAGGCCGAACATCATCAAAAAGACACAGGCGAAGATCAGCGCCCAGTTAGCGGGCAGAAAATAGCCGCTAAGCGCCAGGCCCAGCACGCCGCCGCGCATACCCCAGCCGATCAACATGCCCATCGGCAGGACGCGCTTGCGGTACTCGACCAGCGTTGCGCCTAAAGTCGATGACAGCGCGTTGCCGAGCCATTGAGAAGCGAGCGCTGCGCCGACGGCGAATTCAGATCCCGAAAGCAGAAAAATATAGGCGGGCACGAAGGTTGGTGCCGTGACGAGGCGGAAGCCTGTCTGGCCAAGGAGGCCGTGGGCGAGATTGGCGCCGAAGTTGCGACGGAGATTTTTCTCCACCTCGGCGTGGTAGGCCATTTCGGCGGTGGCGCGTTCCGCGCTCCATCCTGCGGCTGCCGCTTCGGGCAAAGTCGATGGTGGGCTGCGATCCACGCCCTATTCCTTCCTCGCGGCCTCGATTCTTGATTTTGGGGGGGCGGCCGACGCGGCCTTTATAGACCCGTTATGCGCTCGTGGTCAGCGGGGTTGGCTGTTTATTTTTGCAGCCACTCGACCCGTGCGCGAGCACCCGGACCTTGCGCCATTATTTCGGCGAGCCAACCGAAGAGGCTCGTCAGCGTTTCGGGAAAGGTCCAGGGCGGATTGACGATGACGAGGCCCGAGCCTGAAAGCCGCGTCGGGTCTTGCGAGCCTCGAATATAAAGCTCTGCCATCAGCGTCTTTGGCGGGCCGCTTTGTTCCAGCCGATCAAGAAAGGCACCCGAGACGCTTGGGTCCTTCACCGGATACCAGATCATATAAGTCCCGCCTGCAAAACGCTTCACGGCTTCGGCCAGCGCCGCTTCCACGCGGTCGAATTCGTCCCGCCCTTCATAGGGCGGGTCGATGAGCACAAGCCCGCGCCTTTCCCTGGGCGGCAGCATTGCCTTCAGCGCGCCATAGCCATCGCTCTCATGAACCTTTGCATGTCGGTCGCGCCGAAAAAGCGCGCGCAGGCTTGCTGCATCTTCAGGGTGCAATTCACAAAAGCTCAGGCGATCGCCTTCACGGGCGAGGTGGCGCGCGATCAGCGGTGAGCCTGGGTAACGGGCCGGGTGGGTGCCCTCGCAGCCCAGCGCCTTGAGCGCGGCGAGATAGGGCGTCAATCCCTCATGCGGGCGGGGTTGGGCGAGAATGCGGGCGATGCCGTCGTGAAACTCGCCGGTTTTTTGTGCCTCGATGCCTGTCAGATCGGTTTCTCCCGTACCCGCATGCGTATCGAGGACGAAGAAAGGTTTTTCTTTCTGCTTCAGGTGTTCAAGCGCCAGCGCGAGGGCGGCGTGTTTCATCACATCGGCAAAATTTCCGGCATGGTAGGCGTGTCGGTAGTTCATGGTCTGAAAGCGAACGTCATTTCGATATTTTTCCGGTCTTGTAGAGCGCCGGATCGAATGGAAAGACGATTTCGGGATCTGGCACGGCATGTTTCTGCTTCTTGCCGTCATAGTCGATGCGATTGAGAATGTCGCGAATGACGTTGAGCCGCGCTACTTTCTTGTCATCCGCGCGGACGATGTGCCATGGCGCGTGCAGTGTGTGGGTCCGAGCAAACATTGTGTCGCGTGCCTCTGTATAGTCGCCCCAGTGTTTCTGCGCAGCTTCGTCGATAGGCGAAATTTTCCACTGCTTCAGTGGATCCTTACGCCGGGCGGCGAGCCGCTCCTTCTGTTCGGATTTGGTGATGTCGAGATAATATTTCAGCAACTCGATGCCAGAGCCGATCAGCATGTCCTCGAAGGCTGTGACCGTGGACATGAAGCGGTCATATTCGGTGTCGCTGCAAAAGCCCATCACGCGTTCGACACCGGCGCGGTTGTACCAGCTTCGATTGAAGATCACGATTTCATCGGCGGCGGGTAGCCAGAAAGCGTAGCGCTGAAAATACCACTGCGTCGTTTCGCGGTCCGATGGTTTGCTCAGGGCGACGACGCGCGTTTCGCGTGGGCTCATATGTTCGGTGATGCGCTTGATGGTGCCGTCCTTTCCGGCTCCGTCGCGTCCCTCCATGATGATGAGCAGTCTGCGGTTGTTGGCGATGACATCTTTCTGGAGTTTCACCAACTCGACCTGCAAGTCGTAAAGCGTGTGGCGGTATTCTTCGTTACCACCGTTATCTCTGTCGGGCTTGTCGGCTTTTGCCGGTTTCTTCTTCGCCATGATGGTCCGCCTCGCCGCTTCTGATGCTCCGTGCCGGTCCCCAGTGCAGCCTAGCGCGTTGCGACCGCCTTCAGAAGTCAGCCCGCATTTTTCAGTTGCGCCTCGCTCCCTCCACTTTATGTTATGTTATAACATTATATATTCAGGGGGCTTCCATGAAAACTGTCCGGGCCATGTCCGCTATCACGCTTATCTCGGCGGGGTTTGGGTTCTCCGCTCTCGGCGCGGAGAGTGAGCCGTCCGATGCGACGGCCCTGCCACCGATGGTGGTGACAGCATCGCCCCTTGCGGTGCCGCTTGATGAATTGGCCGCGCCCGTCACTGTCGTTACGCGCGATGAAATCCTCGCCAGCGGCGCGCCGACCCTGGGGGCGCTTCTGGGCAATAAGCCTGGTATTGCGCAATCTTCTTTTGCGGCAGGGGCGAGCCGACCGATTATTCGCGGCCTCGATAACTACCGGGTCAAATTTCTTGAAAATGGTCTTGGCAGCGATGGCGTTTCGGCGGTCAGCGAAGATCACGGTGTTCCCATCGACCCATTGAGCGCCACTCGCGTCGAGGTCGTGCGCGGACCAGCGACATTGCGCTTTGGCTCGCAAGCCATTGGCGGTGTCGTCAATGTCATCAACTCCCGTATCCCTACTTCCATTCCAGAGGATGGTTTCAGCGGCGAGGCTGCGGCCAGCTACGACACAGTGTCCGATGGACGCCAGGTCTCGGGTCTGACGGAGGCGGCGGCAGGTAATATTGTTTTCCATGCCGATGCCTATGATCGCAGGACCGAGGACTATCGCATTCCCGGCTCTCTCTCGAGGCAGGACAATAGCTGGACGAGATCGCAGGGCGTTGCAGGTGGAGCTTCGGCGATCCTTGATAATGGTTATATCGGCGCGTCCATCTCGCATTTCGATGCGGATTACGGCATTCCCGTTCCAGACCCCGTGGATCCGACTTATATCGATATGGAGCAGACGAAGGTGCAGGCTGCCGCCGAGTTCAACGATCTCGGGCCGTGGCTGAAAACGATCCGGCTCAATGGCGGATACAACACATATAATCACGGCGAGGTTGGTCGCATCAGCGGAAGCGTCGGGTCCACATTCGATGACCGGCTCTGGGAAGGCCGCGCCGAATTTCTCCACGAGCCGGTCGGACCGTTCACGGGCGCTTTCGGCCTGCATGTCAGCCGGCACGAACTGAGCGCAGGCGGTGAGGGTGGCGAGCTTCTCGCACCGACCGATACCAGGATGCTGGCAGCGTTCTTCTTTGAAGAAATGCCGATCACAGAAGCGCTGAAACTGCAACTTGGTGCCCGCGCGGAGCATGTCGTTGTTGAGGGTGGTGCCCTCGACGAGGCGACGCTCGCCGTTGATCGGACAGAGCGGTCTTTCGCGCCGCTCAGCGGTTCGGGCGGGCTTGTCTGGACACTTGGCGGCAATTGGGTCGCGGGCGCGAGCGCGCAAGTCTCGCAGCGCGCGCCGGAAGCGCCGGAACTTTTCTCCAAAGGGCCGCATGAAGCGACCGGCACTTTCGAGATAGGCGACCCGACGCTTGGCAAGGAGACGGCGGTTTCGACCGAACTTTCATTGCGCCGTGAAGGTAAGGACTACTCCTTTGAGGCGGCGGTCTATCGCACCCGTTTCAATGGCTATGTGCTCAAGTCCCTGACAGGTGAAATGTGCGACGACACCTATGACACATGCACCAATTTTCCGGGCGGCGCGGGCGCAGAGCTTGAGCAGGTTCGCTACAGCCAGCAGGATGCGACCTTTCGGGGGCTCGAAATCAGCGGACGCCGCTCGTTCTTCGCTCTCGGCACGGGCGTCGTCGGCCTCGATGGTCAATTCGATCTGGTGCGCGCCGAACTCGACCGTGGTGGCAACGTTCCCCGTATTCCGCCGATGCGCGTCGGTGCGGGCATCTACTACGAGGGCGACGTTCTCACAGGCCGCATCGGCTTTCTCCACGCTTTCCGCCAGAATGATGTTGGCGCTTTCGAGACGGAAACGGACGGCTACACGTTGCTGAACGCCAAGCTTCACTATCTGCTGCCGGAGCAGATAACGGGAAATACGCCGGTGGAATTGTCGATCATGGGCGAAAACCTCCTCAATGACGATGTCCGCAATCATGTCTCGTTCAAGAAGAACGGCATGTTGTTGCCAGGTCGGAATGTGAGGCTCGCGATCGCGGCACGTTTCTAGATGCGTCAGGAGGGGAGTGCAAAACGGAAATTTTACCTAAGCTTTGATACCGTGCTCCCCTCTTTATTGTTCACTCACACTCAGGGTTGTGCCCGGTATCCATTGGACCAGGTCACGTAACCTATTCTTAGGCCCCGCGTCTCTATAACTGGCGAAGCTTTATTGCGCGGAAGGGCCAAGCCCGGCCGGCACGGCACGACGGTTGAGTGAGAGATGGAAGACGCGGCCAGAAAGAGCGGGTCCGGGCACGACATTTCCCATGTCGCGTCGAGCGCCCTCTTGCGCCGTTTTCAGGCTTTCCTGACGGCGTGCACGAGGCGATTTTTCGTCACCGTTCGCGTCAAGGTCGTTTTGCTCCTGTCGCTTGTCGGCATCGCCATGATCGCGCTCAGCGGCTTCTTCGTCTTTCACGTTTATGAATCGCAACTCGACGAGCGTATCGAAACCAGGGTTATGGCGTTCACCGATGTGCTCGCCCGAGGTATCGGCAATGCAAAATCGCCTGGCGACGTCGATTTCATTCTCGCCGCTTTCAGCGATTCGGCACCCGTTGGCCTTGTCGCCGTCGCTGACGCGCGCGGTAATATTTTTTCCGCGTCGCAGGAAGATTGGCTCTCCCTCTCCATGCGGAGGCTGATTGCGCCGGGGATGCAAAAGCGGCTCGATGCCGGAACCGAGAAACTCGTTCGCGCCGAGGGAACCGATTACCGCTTTGCGGAATTCGCTCGCAAGGTCGAGATGCCCTTCATTGGCCAGACGGGCACCATTTTCGTCCGCCTCAACATCAAGGCGCCGCTGCAAGGTATTCAGGCGGCGGCGTGGAGCGTCCTTGTCTGGCTGACGGCGGGGATTATCGTCTCCGTAGTCACTATCTCACTGGTCATGCAGCGTCTTCTCGTTGCGCCCCTTGAGGCGCTGCGTGTCTATGCCCAGCGGCGCGGTGCTGCTCCCTTCGTCCTGCCTATGGGGCCGCCCGACGAACTTTCGATCATAGCGCGGACGCTTGCGGACTCGTTCAACGCATCGAGCGCAAATGAAGAGCGTCTCGCCGATCTCGCCCAGACCGATGGCCTGACCGGCCTCGGCAACCGCTCGCTTTTCAAATCGCGCCTCGGTAGGGAAATTGCGCGGGCAGAGCAGGCGGGTCAGATGGTCGGGGTCATGGTTCTCAATCTCGACAGCTTCAAGGATGTCAACGACACACTCGGCCATGATGCGGGCGACGTTATTTTGCAGCGCACCGCCGAGATTTTAAAAAATTGCCAGCGCAAGGGCGACACGGTTGCACGTCTCGGTGCAGACGAGTTCGGCGTCATTCTCTCCGGCCTTTCCTCGTCGGAAGAGTCCGCCGACTTCGCCTCGCGCTTCATTCGAGCGGTTGGCGCACCTTTCCGCGTGGGCGGCCACGAACTGCATCAGACAGCTTGCGTCGGCCTCACCATCTATCCGCAGGATGGACGCGATTCCGATGTGCTGCTGAAGAATGCCGACCTCGCGCTCTCGCGTGCCAAGCAGGAAGGCTCGGGCGCCTGCATCCTCTATCGCCACGAATTGCACCTGCGTGCGATGGAGCGCAATTCGATAGAGCGCGATCTGCGCGCCGCACTCGCCCAGAAGCAATTCGTTCTCTACTACCAGCCCAAGGTCGATATTCTGACCGGCAAGATCAGCGGCGCAGAGGCTCTGATCCGCTGGAAGCATCCCGAGCGTGGTCTTGTGTCGCCGGACCTCTTCATTCCGGTCGCTGAACGGTGTGGCTTCATTTCCGATGTCACCAAATGGGTGCTCGACGAAGCCTGTCGTCAGAACCGCGCCTGGCAGGATGCCGGGCTTGTCAAAATAGGCATCGCCGTCAATGTCTCCGCCCTTGATCTGCGCCGCTCCGATCTCACCGATACGGTGGCGAATACATTGGTCACTCGTGCCCTCTCACCGCAATATCTCGAACTCGAGGTTACCGAGAGCATGGTGATGCGGGATGTCGATGTCGTTATCGGCACCTTGCGGCGTTTGCGCAGCCTTGGCGTCGGCATCGGCATCGACGATTTCGGTACCGGCTATTCCTCGCTCGCCTATCTGAAGCGCTTTCCGGTGAAGCGGCTCAAGATCGATCGCAGTTTCATTCGCGACATTGCGGATGGACGCGATGGCAAGATCATTCCGAAAGTCATCATCGATCTCGCCCATGCGCTCGGCGTCAATGTGCTGGCGGAAGGCGTCGAGGACGTTGCGCAACTCGAAATTCTGCGCTCGCTCGGTTGCGACGAGGCGCAGGGATATTTTCTGGGCCGCCCGATGCCTGCCGCTGAGTTCGAGGCTTTTCTGAGCAATTCGGTGGAAGGGCTGCATCCGGACGCTGCGATCCGCGAAATAACGAGCATCACGCCGAGCGCTGCCGGCGACAATACATTGTTGCTAGGCTTTGCGGGTTCCGCCGCCTGATCTTTCCTCATCTTTCGTATGTTGACGCCGCGTCGCACTGATGCGGCGATGCTGTCTGGTGCGCGGCACTGGACGGCTCTCAATCGCGCGTTACACTCTCGGCAAATAATCAAGAATGCGCCATGGGAGGCACATCATGGATCTCGCCTATAGCCCCGAATATGAGGCCTTCCGCGCCGATGTGCGTGCCTTTCTGGCCAAGCATGGAAAGGCCGCGCCGCGCCGTTTCGGCGTTTCGCGCCCGGCTCCCGAAGTGCTCGAATGGCAGAAGCTGCTGATCGAGAACGGGTATGCCGCGCGCACCATCCCCAAGGAGTATGGCGGCTATGGTGCCGAGCCGGATATTCTCAAATCGCGCATCATCGCCGAAGAGTTTACCGCCGCCCGCGTACCGCTTGGCCTGTCGGGGCAGGGTATTTCGATGTTCGTGCCGACGCTGCTTGAACTGGGCACAGAGGAACAGAAGCAGGCTTACATCAAGCCGACGCTTTATGGAGAGATCATCTGGTGTCAGGGCTATTCGGAGCCGGGTTCAGGCTCCGACCTCGCTTCGCTCCAGACCAAGGCGCATGAAGACGGCGACGACTTCATCATCAACGGCCAGAAAATCTGGACCTCCACGGCCCATGCTGCCGACATGATGTTCTGCCTTGTCCGCACCGAGCCGGACAAGCCAAAGCATGAGGGCATTTCCTATCTGATCTTCTCGATGAAGACGCCGGGCATCGAGGTGCGCCCGCTCACCACCATGACGGGCCATGCCGAGTTCAACGAAGTCTTCTTCACCGATGTGCGCGTACCGCGAAAGCAGATCGTCGGCGAGCGAGGCCAGGGCTGGTTCGTTGCCAATGCCACGCTGAAGCATGAGCGCGGCATGCTTGGCGATCCCAATCAGGCAGCCACTCGCTTGCGCGAAATCGTCGATCTGATGCACAAGGAAACGCTGGATGGTCAGCGCCTCATCGACAACCCATTATTCCGCGACCGTCTGGTGCAATTACAGGCGCGCGTTGTTGCCATGCAGTTTCACGGTTTGCGGCTTTTGACAGCTGCAACCAAAAAGGAAGATGCGGGCATTGCACGTTTGATCGTGAAGCTGCAAGGCTGCGAACTCAATCACCAGCTTGCCGCGCTTGCCATTGATGCGCTGGGCGAGCTTGGCGTGCTTTATGGCGACAGCCAGCATTTGCGAGCCGAAGGCGCGTGGCAACACCGCTATATGTTCGACCTTGGCCTTATCATCGGCGGCGGCACGGCGCAGATTCAGAAAAACATTATTTCGGAGCACGGCCTTGGTATGCCGCGTGAACCGAAGCTCGTCAAAGCGTAAGGGGAAGCGTCATGGAATTCGGTTTATCAGAAGACCAGAGGCTGATGCAGGACAGCGTCAACCGCACCCTTGAAAAAGTCTCGACGCTTGATCGTGTGCGCAAGGCGGCGGATGCCCGCGAGGCCAAGGCACAGGACATCTGGCACGCGCTTGTCGAGCTTGGTGTGCCGGGCATGTTGATTGGCGAAGAGCATGGCGGCATGGGGTTGAAACTCCTCGACGCCGCGCTGATCGCTGAAGCTTTGGGCCGTCACATCACACCCGTGCCCTTCATCGCCAGCGCCGTCATGGTGCCCATCGCGCTGATGGGGGCGGGTTCGCCCGCGCAGCAGGAAGCCTGGCTGCCGAAGCTCGCCAGCGGTGATCTCATCGCTGGTATCGCGGTGTCGGAGCGCGCCGCAGGCGCACGCGAGGGTGGTGGCGTCACGGTATCCGGCGGCAAACTTTCCGGCAAGATCGTGGCGCCGCCTTCAAGCGCAACGGTTCTT
>CAZLLB010000114.1:0-9914 GCA_964560165.1 uncultured Parvibaculum sp.
CACAATGTCACCGACTGCCGCTGTTTCGTCAGCAGCCCCGCCCAGGGTGACCTGATAATATTCGACACCCTTCTTATCGACGCCAAGAATGCCGATATGGCCGACATGATGGTGGCCGCATGCGTTGATGCAGCCTGACATGTTGACATGCAGGCGACCGATCTTCTGCTGCAACTCGATGTCCTGGAAACGCTCCGAAATGCGCTGCGCGATCGGAATCGAGCGGGCATTGGCGAGGTTGCAATAGTCGAGGCCGGGGCAGGCGATCTGATCGGTGATGAGGCCGATATTTGCGGTTGCAAGATCCTGTGCGTCCAGCGCTTTCCAGACTTCATAGAGATCGCGCTTGCGCACATGTGCAAGGCACAGGTTCTGCTCATGCGCGACGCGAATTTCCGAGAAGGCATATCTATCGGCGATGTCGGCAAGCGCGTCCATCTGATCCGCTGAGCAATCGCCGGGCGTAAGCCCCGTCGCCTTCAACGAGACGTTGACGATCGTATAGCCCGGCACCTTGTGTTCGGAGACATTCGATTTCATCCAATTGGCGAATTTCTTGTCTTGCGCAAGCAGGGCGTCGATTTCGGGCACTTCGTCGGAAAGCGACTCCCATTCCGGTGATGCGAAATACTTCTTGATGCGCTGCACTTCATCATCGGGAAGCTGCAACGCGCCGCGCGCTTTCACCTCTGCGAATTCGGTCTCGACAAGGCGTCGCATTTCCTCGACGCCGACCTCGTGCACAAGGATTTTGATGCGGGATTTGTAGAGATTGTCGCGGCGTCCAAACATATTATAGACCCGCAAAATCGACTCCAGATAGGCAAGCAGATCTTCGCGGATCACAAAATCCGAAACCTTCTTGCCGATAATCGGTGTGCGGCCAAGACCGCCGCCGACCCATACCTCATAGCCGATGTCGCCAGCCGCATTTTTCACGACCTGCACGCCGATATCGTGGATACGAATGGCGGCGCGGTCATGTTCCGTCGCCGAAACGGCGATCTTGAACTTGCGCGGCAGGAACGAGAATTCGGGGTGGAAAGTGGACCATTGGCGAATAATTTCGCAAATGACGCGCGGGTCTTCTATCTCGCCGGGAACGGCGCCGGCATGATGATCCGACGTTGTGTTGCGAATGCAATTGCCCGACGTCTGGATGCAGTGCATCTCCACCGAGGCAAGTTCCTGCAACATGTCAGGCACGTTTTCGAGCGCAGGCCAATGAAGCTGCAAATTCTGGCGCGTCGTGAAGTGCCCATAGCCCTTGTCATATTTGCGCTCGATCTCGGCGAGCTTGCGGACCTGGCGCGACGACAGCATGCCGTAGGGGATGGCGATGCGTAGCATATAGGAATGGAGTTGCAGATAGACGCCGTTCATCAACCGCGCCATCTTGAACTCGTCTTCGGACAATTCGCCTGACAAGCGGCGCGCGACCTGATCGCGAAACTGCGCAACGCGCTCGTTCACAAGCTGATGGTCGAATTCGTCATACCGATACATGAAACATCCCTGTCTTCTGACTATGCCCGGGCGTCAGGCATGAACCCCTTCGAGTTCGGCCTGCTTGCCGAGATCGGTCCGAACCGTCGGACCGGCCTGACGGATAACCTCGCGCACACTTGCTGCGCGAATGCCTTTATCGGTCCGCTCCACCTCGAAGAGATAGACATCGAGCACCAGATTTCCCGGCTCGAAGAACAATTGGCCGCGCGCAAGCAGGGCTTCACTCGCTTCCTTGCCTTCCGCGACTTCTGCGTCTTGCAGGGAAAGCGCCCACGTATTCTGCGGCGTCAGATAAACGACGACACCGTCCACAAGACGGTTCGCGGTCAACGCCTGAACCTGCGCACCTTTGCGCGAATGTTGGGCCAAGAAGCCCTCCTCGAGTTGTGCAACTGCGAAAGGATGGGGTCTTTAGACCCTTTCCATCTTGCGCGTAACATGGGATTTTTTGTAAAGCGCGTCAACCACGGTGTGAAAATATCATATTACCAATATAAATTCGTAAATATTGGATATTTTGGCTGATTTCCGGCGTTTTCTGGTTTCTAGTCCTCTCGCCTGAGCGCACTCTCGTGCCAGCGGCGGAGCAATAAATACTCGATCCAGGACAGACCGAAGAAGATCGAAATGCCGAGCGTGGAAAGGAGGAGCAGGGCGGCGAACATTTTAGGAATGTCGAGCCGGTTGCCGGCCTCGATGATCCGCCATGCGAGACCTGTCGAAGCGCCCGACCCGGCCACGAATTCGGCGACGACGGCACCGATGAGGGCGAGGCCGCCGGAGATTTTCATGCCGGCGAGCATGTAGGGCAGGGCGGAGGGAAGTTGCAACTCAGCCAGCACCTGCCAGCGGCTCGCGCCATAGAGACGGAAGAGATCGCGCAGATTGTGGTCGGCAGAGCGAAGCCCGAGCGTCGTGTTCGACAGGATCGGAAAGAAGGCGACGATCCAGGCGAGGATCAGCAGCGCGAACTGCACATGATCAAAGCCCACCCAAATCAGGATCAGCGGCGCAATGGAAACCACCGGCGTCACTTGCAGAATGATCGCATAGGGAAAGAGCGCCATTTCGACGAGGCGACTTTGCGAAAACAGGATCGCGAGCCCGACGCCACCAATGGCGGCGAGAATGAAGGCCAGAATGGTGATCCACAATGTCACCCAGAGCGAGCCCATCAGCGAGGCAAAATTCGCGATGAAGCTCGCCCATATGGCGCTCGGCGCGGGCAACACGAAAGAGGGAACATCGTTCACGCGCACCAGAACTTCCCAGAGAACAAGAAAGCCGATGCCGACCAACGTGGGGACGAGAAAGCGAAGAAGGCGGGAGTCTTCCATCACACATCCACCCCTTCACGAAGGGCGGCGGAAATCTCCGCACAGCGCGCGACATAGTCATGCGACTCTCGGAAAGCCCGGCCACGCGGATGGGGCGCGTCTATGGCGACATCGTGCAGGATGCGCCCCGGCCGCGCACCCATGACGAGAACACGCTCGGAGAGGTAAACGGACTCGTAAACGCTATGCGTGACGAAAATCACTGTCCAGTTTTCGGAACGCCAAAGCGCCAACAGATCGTCGTCGAGTTTCTCGCGGGTAAATTCGTCAAGCGCCGCGAAGGGCTCATCCATCAGCACCCCCGGCGGCCGTGTGACGAGCGCCCGCGCGATTGACACGCGCATACGCATGCCGCCGGAGAGTTCACGCGGAAACGATTGCGCGAAATCCGACAGGCCGACCCGCTCGAGCGCGTTCATGATCTTGGGCTCGGCTTCTTTCCGCGAAATGCCGTTGAGCTTCAGCGGAAGATAGACATTCTCGAAGACGCGCGCCCAGGGCATCAGCGTCGCATCCTGAAAAACAAAGCCGATGTCATCGGGGCGAACACCACCCGTGGTGGGCCAGCCGATTGTGCCGGAACTCGGCGCAATCAACCCGGCGATGATCCGCAGCAGCGTACTCTTTCCACAGCCCGAAGGGCCGACGAGCGACACGAACGAACCCTGTTCAATACGTGTGCTGACACCCTCAAGCGCGACCGTGCCGCTGCCATAGGTTTTGCCGATACCTTGAAGATCGACGAGAGAGGGAGCGGCCATTGTCACACGTCTGTCCGAAGCAGACCGGCATGTCGCCTCGCCACCTGTGCGCGCGTCCGGTTCATTTTTTCGTCAGCTCTTTCTTCAGGTCGAGCCCGACGCCGTGATTGACGAATTCAAGAGTATAGGCGCTATGCACGTCGATGCCCTTGGGGAAGACGTTCGCGGCGGACATCTCATCATAGAAGGTCTGCCAGCGCTTCTCGGTCATCGCGCCAATGCCCAGCGTTTCCGCGTCGCCGGAATCGACGACGCCATAAGCCTTGAGCGTCGCGATGCCATGCGCAAGCAACTCGTCTGTCATCTCGGGGTTGGCAGCTTTGATGAGCGCATTGGCAGGCGAGGGATCGCCATAAAGATATTCATTCCAGCCCTTGATGCTGGCATCGACGAATTTCTGCACGATGTCGGGGTGATCGGCGATCATCTCATCCGTCGCCATGATGAAGGCGGCATAGCCCGGATAGCCGTTATCGGAGAGCAGGAAAACCTGCGGCTTGAACTTGCCTTCCTTCTCGATCGTATAGGGCTCGGAGGATAGGTAGCCTTCCTGTATCGCTGTCTTGTCGGTCAGGAAGGGCGCGAGGTTGAATGTATATTTGCGAATTTGACCGTCGGTGAAACCGTATTTCGCCTTCAGCCATTGCCAGAAGGAGCTGACCGTCGCGTCGGCGATGAGGATCGGCTTGCCTTTCATGTCGGCAATCGTCTTCACGTCATCGCGCGGATGCGCGATGAGAACTTGCGGGTCTTTCTGGAAGCTCGCCATCACCGCCTTGGAGCCGGCCTTGGCGACAACGACATTGAGCGGAATGAAGCTGTTCGATCCCATGCCGAATTGCACGGTGTTGGTTGCCAGAAGCTGCGGCACGTTCACGCCGGGTCCGCCTTGCTGGATCACCACGTCAAGGCCGGCTTCCTTGTAATAGCCTTTGGCGAGCGCCTCATAGAACCCGCCATGCTCGGCTTGCGCTTTCCAGTCCGTCGCGAAGACGATACGCGTTCTGCCGTCTTCCAGATTTTGGCCAGGTCGGATCGCCAGCACGATCACGGCGGCAACAATGACGGCGGCGGCAGCGAGCGCGCCGAGCAGCAGATTGCGGTTCATGAGAAACGGCCCCCGAGAGATTCATGTCCGATATGCCGATGATTCTATCAGCGCGCGGCGTGGAGAGCTACCCACACAAGCCCAACTTCCGCATGTGACGGCGGCCAGGGTTACTCTGGTTAACCTCAGGACCCCGAGAGTTCCTCGCGCTTCATTTCAAGCTCGAGCCATTGCTCCTCGGCATGTTCAAGCTCGGCGCGAAGTACATCGTGGCGTGCGGTGATGCGGGCGAATTCGGCAGGGTCGCGCGCATAGAGGCCGGGGTCGGCGAGTTGGGCGTCGAGCTTTGCTATGTCACCCTGAAGCTTCGGCATTTGAGTGCCGAGTTCTTCCAGCCGCCGCGCATCCTTGTAGCTGAGTTTGGTGCTGGTCTTGGTCGCGCGCTCGGCCTTGGGCCCGGCAGCGGTCTCTATCTTTCCTTGTGTTTTCGGCGCGGCGCGGTCGCGGGTGAACCGCAACCAGTCGGAATAGCCGCCGGGATATTCCTCGGCATTGCCCAGACCATCCAACGCGATGACGGAGCCGACGACGCGATCCAGAAAATCGCGGTCATGGCTCACCAGCAACACGGTGCCGTCATATTCCGTCAGCATTTCCTGAAGGAGATCGAGTGTCTCCATGTCGAGATCGTTGGTCGGCTCGTCGAGGACGAGAAGGTTTGACGGCTTGGCAAGCGCGCGGGCGAGGATCAACCGCCCCAACTCGCCACCCGACAGGGCTTTGACGGGCTGGCGCGCCTGCGCCTCGCGAAACAGAAAATCCTTGAGATAGGAAACGACGTGGCGCGGACTGCCACGCACCATCACCTGATCGCCGCCGCCTTCGCAGAGCGTCTGCCAAAGCGTTGCTTCGGGATCGAGAGCTTCGCGCTTCTGGTCGATGATGACGGGCGTGAGATTGGTGCCGAGGCGGATGCTGCCAGTGTCAGGCGGAAGCAATCCCATTAGCATTTTTAGCAACGTCGTCTTGCCAGCGCCGTTCGGGCCAATCAGGCCAACCTTGTCGCCGCGCATGATGCGTGTCGAGAAATCGGAAATGATGGTGCGGTCGCCGAACGACTTCGAAATCTGTTTGGCTTCGATCACCAATGTACCGGAGGCCGTGCCCGTATCGGCGGCAAGCGCCGCGCGGCCCGTCTGCGCGATCTGCAGCGCGCGCTCCGACCGCATCGAATGGAGACGACGCAATCTTCCCTGATTGCGTTTGCGCCGGGCGCTGATGCCTTCGCGCGACCATTGTGTTTCCTGAAGGATCAGCCGGTCGAGTTTGTGCTGAACGATTTCTTCTTCAGCGAGAATTTGCTCTGTCCATTCTTCAAACTGCCCAAAGCCCTTGTCGAGACGGCGCACGATGCCGCGATCGACCCAGAGACAACCGGCAGTAAGGCGGCGAAGAAAAGCTCTGTCGTGGCTGATGAGAATGAAGGCGCCGCGAAATTGCGAGAGGCGCTCTTCGAGCCATTCGATAGAAGGGAGATCGAGATGGTTGGTCGGCTCGTCGAGCAGCAGAATGTCCGGCTCGTCGGCAAGCACACGGGCGATGGCAGCCTTGCGCGCCTCGCCACCCGACAGCGTGGCGGTCGGCATGGATGGGTCGAGACCCAATTCGTGGAGCACGGCTTCAGCCTGATGCGGCTCGGCGCCTGCGGCCGTCACGTAATCGAGAATGCTCGCAGCCGTGCCGAAGTCCGGCGCCTGCGGCAGATAGGAAACGCGCGTGCCGGGCTGGAGGAAACGCTCGCCGCCATCAGGATCGACAAGGCCGCCCGCAATCTTGAGCAAAGTGGATTTGCCCGCGCCGTTGCGCCCGACGAGGCACAGCCGGTCGCCAGCGGTCAACGCAAAGCCCGCGCCGTCGATCAGAACCTGATCGGCGAAGGCGACGCGAATATCGCGAAGGGCAAGCAGCGGAGGCGCCAAGGCGGAAACCGGATGTGATTGAAACCGCCGCCTGTATGGCCTATCGGGCTGAAAGTCGCAATGGGCTCAGGCACGAACGGGAGCCGGCAGCGGCTCGGCGGGCTTGCCGCGTCCGATGAAGAGAACCGAAACCGCGGCAAGAAGGCAAAGACCGCCAGCGAATGTGAAGGCGTAGAAATAGTCGCCCGTGCCGACGCGCACGATGCCCGCAAGCCAGGCGGCGGAAGCCGCGCCGATCTGATGCGCCGCGCCGATCCAGCCATAATAAATTCCCACATTTTCGTCGCCGAAACTTTCGGCGGTGAGCCGCACCGTCGGCGGGACGGTGGCGATCCAATCGAGGC
The DNA here is from genome assembly GCA_964560165.1 of uncultured Parvibaculum sp. Classification (GTDB taxonomy): domain Bacteria; phylum Pseudomonadota; class Alphaproteobacteria; order Parvibaculales; family Parvibaculaceae; genus Parvibaculum. The sequence goes on from CAZLLB010000114.1 coordinate 6,979, forward strand.
CGTAGAAGACCGCAAAGAGCGAGAGGCCATAGAGGCTGATGAAGGAATAGGGAAGGAAGATCAGCGAGACGCCGCGAAGCCCGTAATACCAGAAGAGAAGTTTGCGCGCGTCATAGCGATCCGATAACCAGCCCGATGCGGTGGTGCCGAAGAAATCGAAGATGCCCATGACAGCGAGAAGACCGGCGGCGGAAACTTCCGCGATGCCGTGATCGAGGCATGCGGAAATCAGATGCGTGCCGATGAGGCCGTTAGTTGACGCACCGCAAATGAAAAAGGTTCCGGCGAGCAAAAGGAAATTGCGCGAGCGCAAACCATGCGCGAGAACACGGAATGCAGTGCCGATGGGATTGGTTGTGGAGCGCGGCGGCGCGACGTGATCGCTCTCTGCGCCATAGGGCGTGACACCCGCATCTTCCGGCCGATCGCGCAGAAAGAGTGCGACGGGAATGATAGCGGCGAGCGCGACGCAGGCGAGCACTGCCGCGACGGTGCGCCAGCCATGCGCCTGCGCGAGCGAGGCAAAGAGCGGCAGGAAAACAAGCTGACCCGTTGCGGTGCTGGCGGTGAGCAATCCCATGACGAGGCCACGCTGCGCGATGAACCAGCGCGTCGCGATCATGCTCGCCATGACGAGAGCGGTGAAGCCGGTGCCCGCGCCGACAACGAAACCCCAGAGAAGAATGAGCTGCCAGCTTTCGCGCATCGGAATGGTGGTGGCGACGCCGAGCGCGACCATGGCGAGCGCGCCAATGACGGTGCGGCGAATGCCGAAGCGATCCATGATGGCGGCGGCGAAAGGTCCGATCAGGCCGTAGAGGAAAATATTGACGGCGACGGCGAAGGAGATCGTGGCGCGCGACCAGCCGAACTCTTGTTCGAGTGGAACGATGAGGATGCTGGGCGCCGAGCGCGTGCCCGCGCCGACCAGCAGCACGAGGAAGGTGACGGCGGCAACGGTCCAGGCGTAATGAGGTCGAGGGCGAGTGGTCAAACGAGAAACTCCGGCGGCGGCGCGCCACAGAATGTGGGGCGAGCGTGGCCGGAGTCAATTGGCAGATTATGCCAAAATGCGTGGAGCGGATCGAGCCTATTGGAGTTATATAGTCTGTATAGGGATTACTTTGGGCGACCGCCGCCGGTCTGCAATCCGCCGGTGTTGCGGTGGGGGCCGGCGCTCAGGTTTCCGTCGTTGGATTCGACGCGGGGAGCGGCCGTGAAGAGGTCGGCGAGCTGGGAGAGGAAGCCTCTGACAGGTGTGGCCTGCGGGGCCTCGGCAACGGGAATTTCCGTCTCCGCACCGGCAAGAATCGTAGGCGGAACGCCCTTTTGCGAGGCGCGCATGTAGTCTCGCCAGGCTATAGCGGCGAAGTTGCCTCCCGCTGCGCCAGTTGTCGGTGAGTTGTCGTCATTGCCGAACCAGACACCTGCAATCTCGTTGCCTGTATAGCCGATAAACCAGGCGTCGCGATTGTCCTGACTTGTCCCCGTTTTTCCGGCGACCATGCGATCGCCCGGATCGGCCCGAACGCCGGTGCCGTTGGTCACGACGCGGCGAAGCATATAGGTCATCTGCCGGGCATAAGTTTCATCGGTGACGCGAACCGAGGCGGGTGTATTTTTGTACAGCACCTCACCGTCCAATGAAGCAATTTCCGTAATGCCGAAGGGAATGGCGCGTCGGCCATCGGTGGCGAATGTGGAATAGGCCGAGGTGAGTTCGAGAAGGGTGACTTCGGAACTGCCAAGCGCGATCGAGAGGTTTGACTGGATGGGGGAAGCGATGCCTAGCCGGGCCGCGGTGTCGGCGATGGTCTTGACGCCAACCCTTTCGGCGAGCTTCACGGCGACCGTGTTGATTGATCGGGCAAGCGCTTCGGTGAGGGTGACGGTGCCTGCGAATTTGGCATTGGCGTTGCGCGGCGACCACTCGCCGAGCGAGACCGGGGAATCCGTAACCTCCGTGGAGGGAGTAAAGCCTTTTTCGAGCGCGGCGAGATAGACGATGGGCTTGAAGGCAGAGCCGGGCTGGCGTTCGGCCTGCGTCGCTCGGTTGAACTGGCTTTCCAGATAAGACTTGCCGCCGATCATGGCGAGGATCGCGCCGTTAGGTGCGAGTGCGATGGCGGCGCCCTGTCCGACATGACGCTTGCCGCCGTCATTCTTCAAGGCGGCGGCAATGGCTGCTTCCGCCGCGCGTTGGCGCTTGGGATCGAGCGTGGTTTTGACGGTGAGCCGTCCGGTCGCATCGGGCAGCAGGGCGTGAACCTCGCCCGCGACCCAATCGACGAAATATTGCGGGCCATCACGCTTGTCGCGCGCCGCGACGACGGCGGGATGAGCGCGGGCGGCGGCGGCTTCCTCCAGCGTCAGGTCGCCATTATCGACGAGGCGGGAGAGCACGACGGAGGCGCGCGCTTGCGCCAGCGCCAGATCGTTGGTCGGCGCGAAACGTGACGGCGCTTTGGGCAGGCCCGCCAGCACGGCGGCTTCGGGCAGCGAGACATCGCGGGCGCTCTTGCCGAAGTAATAATGCGCAGCCGCGTCGATGCCGTAATTGCCCGCGCCCATATAAACGCGATTGAGATAGAGCGTCAGCAACTCGTCCTTGCTGTAATTGCTTTCGAGCCATAGCGCGATCAACGCCTCCTGCGCCTTGCGCCAGAGAGTGCGATCGCTGTCGAGGTAAAGGTTCTTGGCGAGCTGCTGGGTGATGGTGGAGCCGCCTTCGACAAAACCGCCTGCGCGCAGATTGACCCAGGCTGCGCGTGCGATGCCGCGAAAGTCGATGCCGAAATGGGAATAGAAGCGCCGGTCTTCGGTGGCAATGAACGCCTTGACCAGATAGGGCGGAAGCTCGGCCAGCGGCACGATGGGCGCAGAACTGCCGCCACGGCTGCCGATCTCATTGCCATCGGCGTCGAGCACGGTGAGCG
>CAZLLB010000115.1:0-9874 GCA_964560165.1 uncultured Parvibaculum sp.
TTCGGCGACACCGAACTCGCCGATGCCGCCCAGCGCGCGCTGGACGAGAATTGCGGCCTGAGCGTCGAAGGCGGCGTCCGGCGCTACCTCAAGGGGTCGAACCTCGCCAACGTCAACGCCGTCATGGGGCGGATCATGCGCACCGGAGATTTCCGCCGCTCCTTTACCCAAGGGCCGTCGGCGACCACCCTTTCCGGGCCGGTGCTGGCTGAAGCCAAATATCCAGACGTGCTCGTCGCCCGCGCCTTTAGCCATGGCGATGACCTTGATCTCGTGCTCTTCCCCGGCGCCACTCCGGGTAGCCAGAGGCTGGTGTTGGAGCGGCTTCAGCCGGGCGACGCCTATGTGGTGGAGGGAGCCAGTGAGGCCCTCATTACCGCCGATGAAACTGGCCGGGCGGCACTGAATGTCACCCTCGCGGGACGCACCTCCGTCACTGTTAAACCCGCTCTCTAGAGGCGTCTCTCCTTCGGACGCCTTTCCCCCCGGGGGCAGGATGGGCACGACCCCGTCCTGCCTCTTTGGCGTTTCAGCCCTTTCCGCATCAATCCAAAGCCCCATAAGGCGTGGTAAACATGCAACATAGTTGTTGATCTGTCCGTGCCCGATAGGCCACAATGTGCTCCGCCGTTGATGGCGTGTGGCGCATTTGGCACGGGATTGAGAGTGGATCGGGTGGCTTTACCTAGCCTGCTCCGTGCCCGCCGCCGGAACGAAGACCGGATCCAGGACGGGAATGACGATTACAGAACGGGCAGACAGGACAAGCTGGGATAGCCGGCTTTGGCGGCTTACGTCCCGCCGGGGCTTCTCGGGTGCGCTCTCCGTCGGCCTGGTGATCCTTGCGATCCTGCTCGGCTCCTTCACCTATATGACGTTGACCGGCCTGACGCCGCTGAAGCCCAGCCGCGGTCTCGTTATTGCCCTGTTGCTCGGCAATCTGAGCATCGTTCTCGTGCTCTTCGCGCTTATTTGCTGGCGCGTCATTCGCATCATCATGGCGCGGGTCAGCGGAGCGGCAGGTTCGAAGCTTCACGCGCGCCTCGTCGCCATGTTCTCTGTTGTCGCCGTAATGCCCGCCATCATCGTTGCCGTATTCGCAGCGGTGACGCTCAACAGAGGCCTTGATGCCTGGTTCAGCCAACGCACCCAGGTCATCATCACCAATGCGCAAACCGTTGCCGAAGCCTATCTCAGCGAGCATCACCACGTGCTGCGCGGCGATGCGCTGGCCATGGCCACGGACCTCGATAGGGCCGCGCCCTATCTGTCTTCGAGCCCTGAGCGTTTTCAGGAACTGGTGGGCACGCAAGCAGCCCTTCGCTCGCTCCCTGTGGCCTATCTAATCAATTCCAAGGGACGGGTTCTGGCGCGTGCCGCCGTCGCGGGCATGGCCGCCATCGGCCTGCCGACCGCAGAGCAATTCGCCGCCGCCAACAAGGGCGAGGCGGTACTCTTCACCGTCGATGCCGTCGATCAGATCCGGGCGCTGGTAAAACTGCCCTCGCTCGACGACACCTATCTCTATGTGGCGCGACCCGTCGATGCCCGCGTCCTCGATCATCTGGCGCAGACGCGCGAGGCGGTGGACGAATATAAAAGCCTGGAACAGAGGCGGATCACCTTCCAGCTCACCTTCGCGCTCATCTATATCGCAGTCGCGCTGGTGACGCTGCTTGCGGCCATCTGGCTCGGCCTCTGGGCGTCAAATCGCATCGTCGATCCGATCGGCAAACTGGTCGATGCGGCTGAGCGCATTTCGGCGGGTGATCTCGGCGCGCGAGTCGAGCCGGGCGAAACCGGCGATGAGCTCGATGTGCTGAGCAGCGCATTCAACCGCATGACCAGCCAGCTCGAAAGCCAGCGTAACGAGCTTATCGAGGCAAACCACCAGGTCGATCAGCGTCGCCAGTTCACCGAAGCGGTGTTGTCTGGTGTCAGCGCCGGTGTCTTCGGCCTCGATAATGATGGCAACATCAATCACGCCAACCGGGCAGCCTTGCGCTTTTTTGGGAAGAGCAATGCGGAAATATCGGGGGGCAACATTTCTCAGGTCATTCCCGAAATGGCCGAGGTGGTACTGGAAGCGCAAAGCCATGCCGATCGCCGCGCGCAAAGCCAGATCGTCATTGAGCGCGATGGACGCGAACGCACTCTCAGCATCCGCGTGACCAGTGAAGTCACGGATTCAGGCCTTGGCGGTTTCGTCCTGACCTTCGACGACATTACCGAACTGGTCAGTGCGCAGCGTACCTCCGCCTGGGCAGATGTCGCGCGGCGCATCGCTCATGAAATCAAGAATCCGCTGACGCCTATCCAGCTTTCGGCGGAGCGTCTGCGGCGCAAATACAGCAAGGAAATTCTCACCGACCCTGAAGTGTTCCAGCAATGCACCGACACCATCATCCGGCAGGTCAATGACATCGGCCGCATGGTGGACGAGTTCTCTTCCTTCGCGCGGATGCCTTCGGCGGTGATGAAGCCGATCGAGCTGAACGAGGTTGTCCGCCAGGCCGCTTTCCTCCAGCGCGTGGCCCATCCCGAGATCGAATATGTTCTCGACCTGCCGCTTACCTCCGTCTGGTTGCAATGTGACGGACGGCTTGTCAGTCAGGCGCTCACCAATATTCTGAAGAACGCAGCGGAAGCCATTCGTGGCCACGAGGCGGCGGAACATGCAGAGCAGGGCGCGAATGAGGGCGAGCTTGGCCGCATTCTGGTCGCACTAAAGGAACAACCTGACCTTGTCTCCGTCGAGGTCACCGATTCGGGATGTGGCCTGCCGCAGACAAATCGCACGAGATTGACCGAACCTTACATGACGACGCGCGCCAAAGGCACTGGCCTTGGCCTCGCCATCGTCAACAAGGTGATGGAGGACCACGGAGGCACATTGTCTCTTGAAGACGCCCCCGTGTCCGAAGGATGGGAAAGCGGGGCGTTGGTTCGCCTGGCCTTTCCGCGCGCGCCCCACGAAGACCGTGAGGTGACGGGCAGCATGAAAGAGGTAAACGAGGCAGCGCATGGCATCTGAGATTCTGATCGTTGACGACGAAGCTGACATTCGTGAGCTCGTTGCCGGAATTTTGAACGATGAAGGCTACGACACGCGCGTCGCTGGCGACAGCGACGGCGCGCTGGCGGCCATCGAAGCGCGGCGTCCCGGTCTCGTCGTGCTCGACATCTGGCTTCAGGGCAGCCGCCTCGACGGGCTTGAGCTTCTCGATGTCATCCATGAACGCCATCCCGATTTGCCTGTGGTCATCATCAGCGGCCACGGCAACGTCGAGACAGCGGTATCTGCGATCAAGAAAGGTGCCTACGACTTCATCGAGAAACCGTTCAAGGCAGACCGTCTGATCCTCATCATTCGCCGCGGCATCGAGGCCTACAGGCTGCGCCGTGAAAATATCGGGCTTCGCACCCGCGTCGGCGACGACATGTCGTTGATCGGCGTTTCGGCGGTTGTTGCCCATGTGCGCCAGACCATCGACAAAGTCGCGCCGACAGGAAGCCGCGTTCTCATCACCGGCCCCTCGGGCTCGGGCAAGGAAGTCGTCGCGCGCCTGCTTCATGCGCGCTCGCGCCGCGCCAACTATGCCTTTGTCGCCATCAACGCGGCCAATATGGCGCCCGAGCGCATGGAGACGGAGCTTTTCGGCACCGAGGCCTCGTCCTCCGGCCCTCGCAAGGTCGGCGTTTTCGAGCAGGCGCATGGCGGCACGCTGTTTCTCGACGAAGTAGCCGAGATGCCGATCGAAACGCAGAGCAAGATCCTGCGTGTGCTGGTCGAGCAGACATTCGAGCGCGTCGGCGGTGGCCCCAAGGTCAAGGTTGATGTGCGCGTCGTTTCCTCCTCCAGCCGCGATCTCACAGAGGAAATCAGCAAGGGCCGTTTCCGCGAAGACCTGTTCCATCGCCTGAACGTGGTGCCGATCCAGGTGCCGCCGCTCTCGACGCGACGCGAAGATATTCCGCTGCTGGTAGATTATTTCATGGGCCAGATTTCCAAGGCGACCGGTTTGCCCGCGCGCACCATCTCCGAAGACGCCATGGCCGCTCTTCAGGCGCATGACTGGCCGGGCAATATCCGTCAGCTTCGCAACAATGTGGAGCGGCTTCTGATCCTCACTTCCGGCGATCCCGACGCGGTGGTGACGGCGGATATGCTGCCCGCCGAGGTCGGCTCCTCGGCGCAGATCACCGTGAATGGTGCGGGCGGGGAGCACATCATGGCGCTGCCCTTGCGCGAGGCGCGCGAGACTTTCGAGCGGGAATATCTGATGGCGCAGATCAGTCGCTTCGGCGGCAATATCTCGCGCACCGCAGCCTTCATCGGCATGGAGCGGTCGGCACTGCACCGCAAGCTCAAGTCGCTTGGCGTGGCGACCACGAGCCGTGCGGACATCATCGCCTGAGGAGCTGGCTCTCTTGTCACGCATTGCATATGTGAATGGCAGCTACGTCCGCCATGCGGTGGCGAGCGTCCATATCGAGGATCGCGGCTATCAGTTCGCCGATGGCGTTTATGAAGTTTGCGGCGTTCGCGGCGGCAAGCTGATGGATGAGGCGATGCACCTTGAGCGGCTTCAGCGCTCGCTCAGTGAATTGCGCATCGCGATGCCCTTGGCGCTGGCCGCCCTTCGGCATGTCCTGCGCGAGGTCGTGCGCCGGAACCGCATCTCGAACGGCATGGTCTATTTTCAGGTGACGCGCGGTGTCGCGCCTCGCGATCATCCGTTCCCTCCCGCTGGCATCCGTTCGGCGATCGTCGTCACAGCAAAACGTCTCAACGAAGCGCGCATCGCCGCCTCCGTCGAAAAAGGCATTGCCGTCGTCACCATGCCCGACCAGCGCTGGGCGCGATGCGACATCAAATCCGTGGCGTTGCTGCCCAACATTCTTGCCAAGCAGGCTGCACGCGAGGCGGGCGCCTACGAAGCCTGGCTGATCGACGATAAGGGTTTCGTTACCGAAGGCTCCTCGACCAATGCCTGGATCGTGGACAAGGATGGCCGGGTCATCACGCGCGCCCTTGGCCCCGATATATTGCCGGGCGTAACACGGCGCGTATTGCTCGAAGTCGCCAAACGCGAGGGCATAGAGATCGTCCAGCGGCCTTTCACGCCCGAAGAGGCCAAAGCCGCCCGCGAGGCCTTCATCAGCGCCTCCACGGCCATCATCATTCCCGTTATCCGTATCGACGACACGGTCATAGGCAATGGCGCGCCGGGCTCGGTTACGATGCGCCTGCGGAACGCTTATGCGGCCAGCGGACGCCTGAGTTGAGTTTTTGGCGCGGCGCGGCCGCCTGGATCGATAAAAAACGTGCATAACGGCGGGGGGGCGACGTTTTCGCACTTGCAGCAAATAATAAAAAGACCAGATTGTAGAGGAGCTGCACCTTTCGCCCCGCTGGGGCAGAGACAACATCATGAGTCCGGCCGGTGCGGCGAGCCGGGCCAACCCAATGCGACAAATGGGGTTTACCCATGAGTGAAAAGACCCACAACTTGCAAGACACATTCCTCAACCATGTGCGCAAGCACAAGGTCAACCTCACCATATTTCTGGTGAACGGCGTAAAGCTTCAGGGCGTTGTCACCTGGTTTGACAATTTTTGCGTCCTCTTGCGTCGAGATGGCCACTCGCAACTCGTGTACAAGCACGCCATATCGACGATTATGCCCGCGTCGCCCGTCCAGCTTTTCGAGCCGGGCGGAAACGGCGAAGAGGCCTGATCCCCATAGCGGAGTTGAAACCGTCTTTTGAGCAATGAAAACCTGACCGGACCGATGCGGGGCGCCACCCGCGCGTTTGTGCTCGTCCCCTGGCTAAAGCAGGCCGAGCATGACGCAAAGCGTGGCGGCAAGCCCTTCCGTTCGCAGGAAGCGCGGCTGGAGGAGGCCGTCGGCCTCGCCGCCGCCATTCATCTGTTCATTACCGGAACGGCGATTGCGCCTATCACAACCGCACGTCCGGCAACGCTGATAGGCGAGGGCAAGGTCGAGGAACTGAAGGGTCTCTTCGCGGAGCTGGAAGTTGAGCTTGTGATTGTCGATGGGCATCTCTCGCCCGTTCAGGAGCGCAATCTTGAAAAGGCCTGGAATCTCAAGATACTCGACCGCACCGGCCTCATCCTTGAGATTTTCGGCGAGCGCGCCAATACCAAGGAAGGTTCGCTTCAGGTCGAACTGGCGCATCTCAACTATCAAAAAAGCCGCCTCGTCCGCAGTTGGACCCATCTTGAGCGCCAGCGCGGCGGCTTCGGCTTTCTCGGCGGCCCCGGCGAAACGCAGATCGAAGCGGATCGGCGCGTCATTCAGGAGCGCATCGCCCGCATCGAAACTCAGCTCGATACGGTCAAACGCACCCGCGAATTGCATCGCAAGACGCGGCGCGAAGTGCCTTATCCCATCGTCGCGCTGGTCGGCTATACCAACGCTGGCAAATCAACCCTGTTCAATCGGCTGACCGAAGCGGGCGTCTTTGCTGAAAACCTTCTCTTCGCCACGCTCGACCCGACGATGCGCGCAGTCTCGCTGCCAAGCGGACGCAAGATCATCTTATCGGACACGGTAGGTTTCATCTCCGATCTGCCGACGCATCTCGTCGCCGCCTTCCGCGCCACGCTGGAAGAAGTACTGGAGGCCGAAGTCGTGCTGCATGTGCGCGACGCAGCGCATGAAGAAAGCGAAATCCAGAAAGCCGATGTCGAGGCGGTGCTCGCATCTCTCGGCCTGATCGGCGAAAAAGTCGAAGGTTCACCGCGCCCGCTGGTCGAGGTGCTGAACAAGATCGACAGCCTCGATGAAGCGCGCCACGACGGCGTCGTCAACGCCGCCGCCCGCGATGCTATGACGGTTGCCACATCCGCGCTGACGGGCGAGGGCATAGAGGCGTTGCTCGCGCTCATTGATGGCCTCGTCGTCGATAAGGGCGTGCCGGTACAGGTCACACTGCAAGCCGATGAAGGCGAGGCTCTGGCCTGGTTGCATCAGCATGGGCAGGTGCGCAAGCGCGATGTCAAGGAAGACGGCTCGACTGCGCTTGAGGTCAGCCTACCGGAAGCGGAATTGGGGCGTCTCGAAAAACGCTTCCCGGCGCTTCACGCGCGCGTTGCCGCCTTTGCGCCAAGGGCTGCGGAATAATGCCGGATAATATGGAATCTGTTGCCGCGCTGATGCGCGAAGTCGCCGCGCGCGAAATCCTGCCGCGTTTCCGTATGCTGAAGGAAGGCGACATCGAGGAAAAATCCAAGGGCGATTACGTCACCGTCGCGGATCGCGAAGCCGAGCTGTGGTTGACGCCACGCCTTCGCGATCTGGTGCCCGGCTCCATGGTGCTGGGCGAGGAAGCTGCCGCCGCCGAGCCGCAAAATCTGGCGCTGGCGCAAAGCGACACGACGTTCTGGACCGTCGATCCGGTTGACGGAACGGGCAATTTCGTCGCGGGCCGTGAGACGTTCGGCGTCATGGTCGCCTTCGTCGAAAAGGGCAAAGTGCGCCGCGCCTGGATCTGTCTGCCTGTCTCCGGCGATCTGGTGCAGGCCGAGGAGGGTGCTGGCGCTTATCTGTTGTCGGACGGAAAGAGCGAGCGCCTTCACGCCGGGCGCTCATCTTCCGATGTCGAAAAAATTATCGGTGCCTTCAACGTCCGTTTCATGGCCGAGGAATGGCGCGACCGCATCGAGCTTTTCGCCGACACCGTGCCGCGTAAATCATCCTATCTCTGCTCCGCATGGGACTATACAAACCTCGCGCGCGGCCTCCACGATCTCGTCACCTATAACCGCATGATGCCTTGGGATCACGCGCCGGGTGCGCTGATCCTGCGCGAGGCGGGTGGCGTGTTACGCAGCCTCGACAAAGGCATCGACTACCAGCCTGCAACGCTTGCCGCGCCGCATCTCGCGGCCCGCGACGAAGAGAGCTGGCGGCATTTTGCAGCGGCTATTCGCAAGGCTGGCTGAGAGGCGAGGCTTTGCTTTAGCTTAGGTGGAGAGAAGGGCTGACACGGCCATCCGGGCAGTCTATACCGCTAACAAACGGGACCGCGCATATGGCCGATATTTCTCCATCAGATCACGACATACGTATCAGGCGGCTCAAATTCCGCTCGTGGCATCGCGGCATCAAGGAAATGGACCTGATTCTCGGCCATTTCGCCGACGAGATTCTGGCGACTTTGACCCTGGCTGAAATCGACCAATACGAAGCCCTGATCGAGACCGAGGATACGAGCCTTTACAACTGGGTCACGGGGCGCGAAAAAACGCCTGACGAATACAACACGCCTTTGCTCGCCCGTATCCGGACTTTCAACCATCTGGAAGGGACGCTTTGGCAGCGCAAAAGCTGAGCGGCACCCATTTGCGAGACATAGACACAATCACCTCCAAGCCCGCTCGTCTGACGCTGGGCGAGACGCCTGAAGGCTTCGACGCGCTGGTGCTCGCCGACATCGCGCGCGCTTGTGCCGATAAGGGCGAGGGGGCCGTCCTCCATATCGCGCGCGACGATACGCGCCTCGCCGCCATGGAAGAGGCGCTGGCCTTCTTCGCGCCCGATATCGAGATCGCGAGCTTCCCTGCCTGGGATTGCCTGCCCTATGACCGTGTTTCCCCCAACCCCACTATCGTCAGCCGCCGCATGGCCACGCTCTCGCACCTCGCCGGGCGCAAGCCGGGCGGTGCGAAGCCTTTTGTGTTGCTGGCGACCGTCAATGCCGCGCTTCAGCGCGTCCCCGCCCGCGAGGACGTGGCGACCTCGGCATGGTCGGCCCGTGTTGGCAATGTCATAGACCTCGATCAACTTACGACCTATCTCATCGCCAATGGCTATGCGCGCACCGGCACAGTGCGCGAGCGTGGCGAGTTCGCGGTGCGCGGCGGCATTGTCGATATTTTTCCATCGGGCTTTGACGCGCCGATCCGTCTCGACATGTTCGGTGATACGCTTGACGCGATACGCAGCTTCGACCCCGAAAGCCAGCGCACCACCGGAACGCTCACCGAAATTGCGCTCGTGCCCGCCAGCGAAATTCATCTCGATGCGGAGGTCATCCGTCGTTTCCGCGCCGCCTATATTGCGAACTTCGGCGCTGCCACTGACAATGATCCGCTTTACGAAGCCGTTAGCGAAGGCCGCAAGCATCAGGGCATGGAGCACTGGCTGCCGCTCTTCCACGAAAAGCTTGAAACGATTTTCGACTATGTGCCGGGCGCTTTCGTTTCGTTGGACAGCCAGGTCGAAGAGGCCAAGGCCTCGCGCCTCGAACTGATCCGCGACTATTATGAGGCCCGTGCCGAAGCCCGCCGCATGAAGACTGTCGATGCGAGCCCCTATAAGCCGCTAAAGCCCGAGGCGCTCTATGTCGTCGAAGAGGATTGGACCGCCGCGCTGCATAGCCGTGTCGTCCGCGCCTTCACCAGCTTCAGTGTGCCGGATGGATTGAACCTCGGCGCAAAGCAGGGCCGCAACTTCGCGCCGGAACGTGCGCAGGAAGGCGTCAACATTTTCGAGGCGCTGGGCGGGCACATAGCCGGCCTTCGCCGCGCCAACAAGCGCATCGCCATTGCAAGCTGGAGCGAGGGCGCGCGCGACCGCTTGTCCAATGTGTTGGGCGATCACGGCATCAAGAATATCGCGTTGGCTGAAAGCTGGGCGCAAGTTAACAGCGTTAACCGCGCTGTGGTTTCTTTGATTGTTCTCGGGCTCGAATCCGGCTTCGAAACGGACGACCTCGCGGTCATCGGCGAGCAGGACGTGCTTGGCGACCGGCTGGTCCGCCAGCGCCGCCACAAGCGCGCGGCAAACTTCCTCACCGAAGCGTCGAGCCTTTCGCCCGGCGATCTCGTCGTCCATGTCGATCA
>CAZLLB010000116.1:0-9762 GCA_964560165.1 uncultured Parvibaculum sp.
GCCATCATACGCCGGCGGCCACGCTCTATGCGCAACTGACGCAGCTTGGCCTTGACCGTCGGGTCGCCTTCCATCTGCTTATATTCGTCCTTGATTTCCTGAATCGACATGCGCTGCTTTTTCATCCATTGGAAGCGCTCGAAGAGGTAATCGACAACCGCGACAACAGTCATAACGGCAATGACGCCGCCAAACATTTTCAGGGCGAGCAAGCGGACGAGCGGCAACAGCAATCCGACATCCCACGTCATCATCAGCGGCAGTTGATCGCGCTCCGGCCAGATCAACGCAAAAATGACGCCCCCCACGACACCAAATTTGATCAGACTCTTGACGAGGTTCATCAGGCTTTTCGCGCCGAACAGCCGCTCAAGTCCTTTGACAGGTGAAAGCTTTGAAAAGGACGGCTTTAAATTCTTGCCGGAAAAGACCGGCGCATGCTGAACGAGGTTTCCCGCAACTGCCGAGACAACAAGCACACCAAGTGGCAAAGCCATTGCGCCGAAAACGACCATACCGAGATGCAGAACCACCTGACGCAGATGGTCGCGATCCATCGGGATATCCTGCGGAGACGCGAGAAAGACCTTGAGCGTGTCCATCATTGTGCCGGCGAGCGAATTGCCCATCAACCCGACGGCCATAGCGCCACCCAGCATCACGAACCAGTAGTTGATTTCCTGGCTCTTGACGACATCGCCTTCCTCCTGAGCTTTTTGAAGTTTTTGCCCAGTCGGTTCTTCTGTCTTTTCTTGATCACTGCCCTCAGACATTGCGCGTCACCTTTGCGTCAATGAATGAAGACGGAGATCGTCTGTTCGAAACCATTCAGGAACCACGTCATCATGGCGCCAAGGATCAGGAACAGAAGTGCCAAGCCAAGACCGATATTGGCTGGCATGGCGATGAAGAAAATCTGGATTTGAGGCATCAGCTTCGAGAGAATCCCAAGGCCGATATAGAAAACGAGGCCGAATACGACAAACGGTGCGGAAAGCTGAACGCCGAGAACGAAAGCACCCGACACTGCCTTGACCGCCAATTGCAGAAAGTCGCCAACGGGAAAAATATCGCCCGGCCTGAAAAGCACATAGCTATCGCGCATCGCCGCGATCAGAAGATGATGCAGGTCCGTGACAAAAATCAGCGTGACCGCCAGCATCGACAAAAAGCTCGCAACCATGACGCTTTGAGTGCCCTGCGTGGGATCGACGTTCTGCGCGAAGGCAAGCCCCGTCTGCAAAGCGATGACATTGCCCGCGACATGCAGGGCGCTCATCACGATCTGAGCTGACATGCCGATGAAGATGCCAATGAGGATTTCGTAGATGACGGTGATGGCAAGCCCCGTCACCGTCAGGGGGATCGCCGAATATGTATCGGCAACGAGCGGCATCATCACGACGGAAAGAAGCAGAGCGAGGATAAGCCGGACGCGCGTGGGCACGGAAACCTCGCCGACGGCCGGCATCAGCATGATCATCGCGCCCAGCCGCGAGAATACGAGCATGAACACGAAGCCCGTCTGCGGCAGAAATTCGATGCTGATCATGCGCGACGCTCCTTCAGGCTCTAGCCCGCGACGATCTTCTGCGCGATGAGATTCATGTAGGTCGCCATTGCCTGCCCCATGAAAGGCAGCGCCAGCAACAACACGACAAAAATGGCGACGATCTTCGGCACAAAAACGAGGGTCATTTCCTGCACTTGCGTGAGGGCCTGCAGGAGCGCGATGGCAACACCGACGACGAGCGCCGCAATCATCATGGGCGCTGCAATCTGAAGCATCACATATATGCTCTGCCGCGCCACATCGACCACCTCAGGTCCAGTCATTTTCGCCCTATTTTCTTCAAAGCAACGATTTATGGAAGCCGATCAGATCGGCATCCTGATGATGTCCTGATAAGCTGCGATCACCTTGTCGCGCACCGCGACGACGGTTTGCAGCGTCGTTTCGGCTTCGGACACAGCGGTCACGACATCGACGATGCTGCTGTCCTTGGCGGCAGTGGTCAGCGCCATCTGTTGTTCGCTCGCCTTGCCGGTGTTGACGGTTTCGCTGATCGCCTTTTCAAGGAAATCGCCGAAACTGCCGCTTCCACCGCCGACAGCGCCCTTGGCGATGCCGGTCTGGGCCGCGTTTGTGCCGCCCATGCTCGCGGCCTGGGCGTAGGCATTCAATGCAACTGCGGGAATGGCCATGATGGTTTAATCCTTGAAGCGGTTATTTCTTCAGAATGTCGATGGTTTGCGAAATCATGCGGCGCGACGCCGTGATCAGATTGAGGTTCGCCTCGTAGCTGCGCTGCGCTTCGCGCATATCCATCGCTTCGACGAGACCGTTGACGTTCGGCATTTTCACATAGCCGTTGCTATCGGCAGCCGGATGACCGGGCATGTATTTGAGCTGAAAATCGCTCTTGTCGAGCATCGGACGACCAAGCTGCACGGTGTTCGCGCCGATTTCGCGATTGAGGCGGTCCTCGAAGGTCGGAATTTTGCGGCGATAAGGGTCCGCGCCAGCGGTTTTGCCGGTGGAATCCGCGTTGGCGATATTCTCGGCGATGATGCGCATACGCCCGCTCTGGGCTTTCAGGCCCGAGGCCGCGACCATCATCGATTTGAGGAGATCCATTGCGCTCATTTTGAAATTCCTTCGCTTTAGCGACCAAGAGCCGTGCGGACGAGGCCGAGGCTCTTGGTGTAGAGCGTCGTGACGGCCTCGTAGTCCATCTGCGTTTGCGCGACCTTGACCATCTGATCTTCGAGCGTCACCGAATTGCCGGTCGGCGATGTTTCAAAATCTGCTTCCTTGACGATCTGCCCGCCGCGCGCGCGGCCAAAATCGCCAGCAGCAGACCCGGCAATGGGGCTGCCGATATGTCCGGCACTGGTGGCAACGGGAGCGAGCTTGGCTCCGCTGGCATCGACCATGGCGCCAAAATCCAGTTCTTTCAGGTCTTGAGCTTCGTAGCCCGGCGTGTTGGCGTTGGCGACATTCTGCGCAAGCACCTGCTGGCGCTCGGTGAGCCAATGCAGACGCTGCTTCATCATCGAGAAGATGGGGAGATCACCGATCGACATGGTCGTGTGCCCGTTTTCGAGACTTGTCCCCTCCCTTCTGGGTGGCGGCGCGTCGTCTCGTGAAATCTTTTCAGGGCCACGCATTCCTTGGCGGCATCGCGAGTTTTCAGCAGGCAGAGTTAAGATCATCCTAACGGCGGCAAATTTGACCTAGTGGTGTAACAAAGGGGTAACCACCGAAGTCGAGCTTTCTTGCCGGTTTTAACTCGGCATTAAACATGAGGCGGCAAATTATGCCCTGTCGGCGGCCCGTATCGGGACGCCATCGCGGTTCGGGCATAAGCATGGAATACTCGGAAATCTTCCGCTTCGTCGCCTCGCTCGTCTTTATCATCGGGCTGATCGGCCTCTGCGCTTGGGTCGCCAAAAAGCTGGGCCTCGCCACCGGAAACATCGCCACGAAAGGCAATCAGAAGCGCCTTTCCGTGACCGAAGTGAAGGTGGTGGACGCCAAACACCGCCTTGTCCTCATCCGCCGCGACGACCGCGAACACCTGATCCTGCTCGGCGGCGAACGCGATCTCATCATAGAGACGGGCATCGAAGCTCCAGCAAGCAATGTTGCCGACAGCGAAAATGTTGTCGGAAAGGTGTCGTTGTTGCCGGGCCAGACGCCTGCAGTGTTGCCTTTTCAGAAGCTTGTCGAATTCATCAAGGAGCGCCGCGCGTGAACCGCCCTGTTCAACTCATCCTCAGGCAAGCGCCCCTCATCGCCGGTATCCTCGGCGCCTTCGTCGCTTTCGCTATCACCGGTCCGGCGCTGGCCGACACGATCAAGGTGGACCTCGCCGATAATTTCGGGCTGACGGATCACATCGTCCAGCTCGTCGCGCTGATCACGGTGCTGAGCCTCGCACCGTCGATCTTCATCATGGTGACGTCGTTCATTCGCATCATCGTGGTGCTATCGCTGTTGCGCACCGCCATCGGCACACAGCAGACACCGCCGAACTCGGTGCTGATCAGCCTCGCGCTGTTTCTGACCGCTTTCGTGATGACTCCGACCTTCACCAAAGCCTATCACGACGGCATCGAGCCGTTGATGAACAAGCAGATCGAAATAGGCGAAGCCTTCAACAGATCGGTCGATCCCTTCAAGGGCTTCATGCTGACGCAGGTGCGCAAGCAGGACCTGAAACTCTTTGTCGATCTGTCGAAAACCCCCGAGCCGGAGGAAGCCAAGGGCTTGCCGCTTCAGGTCATCGTGCCGGCTTTCATGCTGAGCGAACTCCGTCGCGCTTTCGAAATCGGCTTCCTGATCTTCCTGCCCTTCGTCGTCATCGACATGGTGGTCGCATCCGTCCTGATGTCGATGGGCATGATGATGCTGCCGCCGGTGACGATCTCGCTACCGTTCAAGCTGATCTTCTTCGTGCTGGTGGACGGATGGTCGCTGATCGCGGGAAGTCTGGTACAGAGTTTCGGAACCTGACGCAGACCGGATCGCCCGCCTTTGGCCACGCCCCTTCAAAACTCACAACGACCGAAACGAGCGGGTTGTGCTGAAAGCTAATTAACCGCGACCCGTGCGGCGGCGGGTGCGGCTTCTGCCGCCTTGGCGCGTGGCGCGGCGGTGTCGGATTTCAGCGAGGCAACGAAGCGTTCCATCATATTGACCGAGGCGATGCGGCTTGCCAGATCGCGGAAGGCGACGCCGGAACGCTCGATGGGGTCGCTGACGACAGCAAAGCCGCTCGCCTCCGGCGTGTCGGCCATGCGGGCGGCGTAAGTCTCACGCAGATGGGCAAGCCCCTCATCATCGTCGGCAAGCGAATAGGCAATGGCCGAACGCATGACTTCAAAACGCGCTTCGGAGGTCAAGGCTGCGCCGGGTTTTCCTGCTGCATCGCTGGCATCGGCGAGCACCCGCGCGGCCTGCCCGGCCTCGCCCCAACGCTGCGCTTCCCAGAAAATATCGGCGCGAAGCGCTTCGGAGGAAGCGCCGGGGATTTCCGAAAGAAGATCGAGCGCCAGATCATATTTCTTGAGCGAAGCCAGCGCGCGCGCTTCCAGTAGACGACGCTGAACGTCGATCTCCTCGGGCAACTGGTTCTGCGCCGTCGCACGGATGATCTGCAAGGCGTCCTTCGGCTTGCCGTCGAGCAGATAGACGCCAGCAAGGCGCGCTGCGACCTGCGCCTTGGCGACACTGCCATAAAGGCGCTGCTCGACCTGATAACGCAAAAGCACCTCGGCCTGAGCGAGCAGGTCGATGGATACCAGCCGCTCGGCCAGATGACGGATAAGCTCGTCGCCCTTCTGCCCGATGGGCGTGAGGTCCTGAAAGTTATAATAGAAGGCGAGCGCCTGAACCGGCGTCAGATCCTTTGCGCCCTTGCCGATGAAATAATCGGCGAAGATGTCGGGCATCCGTGCGCCCAGGGCGTGAGCCTCGTCGCTATCTGGAAAATTGACGGCCGCGACGCGCATCGCGCCGAGCGCTTCCACGACATCGCCCTTCTTGAGCAGAAGCTCAGAGAGCCTGGTGAGAATACGGCGTTCCAGATCGTCGCCGCGCCATGCCATGCGCAATTTGGTGAGTTCTTCGATCAGCTTGTCGTCGCTGAGCTTGCCTACGCGATTGAGCAGATCGGCTTTTTCAAAGCGCGCCAGAATGTTGACGGCGGGGTCATTGACGGCAATCGCATTGCGGTAGGACATATCCGCTTCGACTGGCTTGTCGAGCGCTGCGAGAATGCGTGCACCCATGACAAGAGCGAAAGCCTGCTCATGCTTGTCGGCAAGAGCGGGCGGAAGGCGGCTCATGTGATTGCGCGCGCTGTCGATATTCTTCATCGCCAGCGCCGCTTCCGCCGCCCTCAGATGCGCCTTCTGCGCCAGCGCGGGCTCCAGCGTGTCGATGACCGGACCGGCACGCTCGAAATCCTTATTTGCAAGCTGCATACGCCCCAGCGCCGACTGCGCCAAGCCGCGCCAGATGGCCGCCGTGGGATCCATCTCGAAAGTGTTGGTGGACAGACCGGAGACGGCCTGCGCGTAGCGGCCCGCAATGACCTCGCCCACGGCGCGAAGCGCGCGAAAACTTGCGTCGTCCTCGATCTTTCTTTCGTCACCGACCGCCATGGCAAGCTGCGTCAGCCCCTCAGGCCCCATGCCGTTCGCCAGAAGAAACTTGGCAAAGGCAACCCGCGCGGCCGCTCTCTCATCAAGCGGAGACATGATGATGCGCTTGAGATGGGCCTGCCGGTTTACGATGAAAGACCCTGTGCCGCGCCATGCCGCAAAATCGGTGCTGGCGGGCGATACGATGGCATTGCCCGCAACCGTCGATGCGGGCGCTCCTTCATTGTCAGCCGAGAGAGTTAGCCCTTCATGCCGCGAGACGACGACCGCATCGGGAGCCGCCGCGACGTTGAGATCATCGGCGATCCGCACGATGGCGATGCCTTGAGCGGTTTTCAACGCCTGAAATTCGATGAAGCTGCGCGGCGCCTGCACCGATTGGGTGGGGCCGCGCGCCGTGGCGACCAGCAGCGTGTCGCGGACAACCGGATCGGCAACCTGAAGAACGTCGCGCGGACCGGCAAGATCGAGTGTGACCGCACCCTCGCCGCTGGCGCTCCAGTTTCGCGTCAGCGCGATGGGCCGCCCTGTGCTCGTCAACGTGTCGGCCAGCGAAATACGCCATGCCGTGCCCATCTCCATCGCGCCGACAAGGAGGCGCGCATTGGAAATCGGAATGGCCAGTGCGACGCCGCGCTGAAGCGGAACGATGATGGGAGCGCCGAGATCTTTCAGCACCGCCGGATCGAACGCCGAAACATCAAGCGCCGCCTTGCGATCAAAGACGACCCACAAAGTATCCGAGCGGACAAAAACCGCCGCACCTGTCGGCAGCGTCCAGGGAAATTCGAGATCGGTGCGCCCATTGGCGGTGCGCACCGCAACCTTGAGCGGCGCGACGGGATCGGCTGCATCGGGCGGCGGAGCGGCGGCTTCCGCCTTGGTGGTCTGTGGCGGCACATGCGACGCCTCGGCGGGCGCAGGCGCAGGTGGCGGCGTTGCGGCGGGTGCGGCAACCTCGGGTGTGGCGGCCGCGGATTTTGGCAAGATCGACTTCGGCACACGCGCGGATGCTTCTGCTACAGGTGCTTTTTCGGCGGGCTTGGCAGCGGCGGGCGCTTCAGATTTTGGCTCGGCGACTGCGTTGAGCGCCGTCTGCGCGGGCTTCAGATCGACAACGACGCCGAGATCCTCGCGGAAATCGGTGACGGTGACGCCGGATTTGAGCTTCAGGAAAATCGAAAGCCGCCCCTCGCGCTCCATAGCGCTGATGGTTTCGAGATAAGGCGGCGGATCGACGCGAATGGGAGCCAGCGCCACCTTGGCCGTGCGGTCAAAAGTGATGGTGGCCGAGCCTTCCTGCTGGGCGATCGAATAGAGAACCGGCTGGTTCCAATCGAACACGATGCGGGTGATGCCTTCATGCCGCGCCACGCGGACGCTGAGATCGGGCAGCGGCGCAACGGGATCGATGATGCCGCGCTCCTTGGCGAGCTTCGCCTCGGCGGCGGCCTTGGCCTTGGCGGCGGCAGCGGCAGCCATGCGCGCCACGACATCGGCGGGCAGCGGCGGCGGCGCGCCGCTCCATGACGAAGGAAGCAGGTCGATGTAGAGAGAGTTTTCGGCCTGACGGACATTCATCCAGAATTCGGACTTCAGGGCGAGGCGCAACGTGCGGCCATTACCGTCCTGACGCGCCAGCGCGACGGTGTTGGGCATCTGGCGGAGAAATTCGTCTGTATCGGCGGTGAAAGGCTTGTCGAATGTGACGACGAGGACGCTGGAGGTCATGGCCTCGGTGTGCGCGGGCACAGCGCCCGGCCAGGTGAGGACGATGCGGGCATAGCCCCCCTGCTCCGACAGCGTGGCTGAAACCTTGGCGGCGGCCTGAGCGGGCAGCGCGGCAAAAAAGGTAGCGGCGAAAAACAGAAAGGCGGTGACCAAGCCGTGACGCGCGCGCGCGGTGTCGCCGCGCACTGCTCCGCGCCGCTTTCCCTGTTGCCGCCCGGCCTCGATCACTTCGTTACTCGCCCATGCACTCTGGCGCGCGGCGCCGACACGCCGCCACGACGCTTGCCCGATCGCAAGCGGTTGCCGCGCAAGTCTAGGTTGACGAGGTTAAGAGACGTCTAAGGCCGGGGGCCGGAAAACCGGCAAATTGGACGCATAATAGCGGTTTTTTCAGCCCGGCTGGCCAGACGGAGCGGCAGCGGCGGGCGCTGTGGCCTGAGGCGCCGGGGTCTGGAGCGCGGCGCCATTGGCGGGCTTGGGCGCGGGGGCCTTCATCGCCGCCTCGTCGGGCAATTTGTCGCCGGTGGCAAGTTCCACCGTGAGTTCCTGCGCGGCGACCGGGTCCATGACCGCCAGCACGGCGGACATCTTGCGCGGCTGCATGCGCTTGGAAACGTCGATCAGTACGCCCATATCGAGGCGCTCGAAAATGCGCGCCGCGTCTTTGGGCTTCATCGTTTCGTACATCTTGACGACATCGGCCAGACGCTCTTCGTTCTGCTTGTCGTTGGCGGCGATCTGGCCGTTGATCCGGCCTTCGATAGCCTTGAGTTCGGCGATGCGATCCTCGACGCGCTTTTCGGCGGCGTTGAGCATCTGCTCGCGCAAGTCGAGATCCTTGCCGCGCTTGTCGATTTCCTCGCGCCGCGCCGTGAGGCTGCCGAGCACGGCCATTTCGGCGGGGCTGATCCTGGTTTCGTTCAACTCCTGCTTCTGGGCCGCAAGCGCCGCCTTGTTCGCCGCATCCTCAGAGGGCTCTACGGCTTCACCGGACGATGCCTCCCCGGTCTGCGCTGCTGCGGGGCTCGCCTGCGCAGTGCCGACGGAAAGCATATCGTCGAGCCCGCCGACCAGATGCACGACCTTGAGGCCGAGAAGCATCGCGGCCACAAGCATCACGGTTGGCAGAAGACGAAGGCGGTCGAGCATTCTTCAGTCCTGACGGGGTTAGCGCGCGCGCTTGAGAAGATCGAGCAGCGGATGCGGCTCGGCGGCTTTGGCGGAAGACTTTTGCTGCACGATGCGCGGCCCTGCTGCGGGCTGCGGGGCGGGACGGCGCGTCTCGATGCCGCCGAGACGGTTGGCGATATCGTTGCCCGACTGCACCATCAACTCCAGCTCATCGGCCAGCGCCCGACCGCGCTTGACCTGTTCGGTGAGCGCAACGCCCGTGGCGTCGCCCGCCTGACGCAGATGGGCGATAGCGCTCATCGCCTGAGTGGTCGCGGCGGAAAGATCTGTGATGAGGCCACGCAAACCATCCTGCCCCGCACGCATGGCGCGCAAACGACGATCGAGCGTGGCGCAATAGCCGATGGTGGCGACCAGCAGAAGACAGACGATGACTTCGAGCATCATATCCAAGGGCAGGTTCATTTGGCGGCTCCGGCCTTGTCGGCGGCGGCGGCATCTGCACCGGCGTCGTGATGAATTTTTTTCCTGATGCCGTTCTCGATGCGTACGGCGACATTGTTGCTCATGCGCCCGATGCGGCCTTGCGCCAGGGAAACGCCGCCGCAGCGCATTTCAACGAGCGCCTCGGGACCGTTATTGAGCATGAGGGTCTGGCCGACCTTGAAATCCATGACTTCGCGCAGAGACAATTTCTGCTCGTCGAGCACGGCTTCGAGCGCCACTTTG
>CAZLLB010000117.1:0-9642 GCA_964560165.1 uncultured Parvibaculum sp.
TCTTCTCGCTGCACTATCTCTTCCCGTTCCTGATCGCGGGCGTCGTCATCCTGCATATCTGGGCGCTGCATGTGCCCGGCAATGGCAACCCCGCTGGTATCAATTCCAAGGGCAAGCAGGATATGGTGCCGTTCCATCCTTACTACACGAGCAAGGATGCCTTCGGTCTTGTGCTGTTCCTCATCCTGTTCGCCTACTTTGTTTTCTTCGCGCCGAACTCGCTTGGTGACGTCGAGAACTATGTGATCGCGGACCCGCTGAAGACACCGCTGCATATCGTGCCGGAATGGTATCTGCTGCCCTTCTACGCGATCCTGCGCGCGGTTCCCTCCAAGCTTGGCGGCGTTATCTTGATGTTCGGCGCGATCGCGGTGCTGTTCGTGCTGCCTTGGCTCGACACTTCGAAAGTGCGTTCGGCGCGCTTCCGCCCGCTCTACAAGCAGTTCTTCTGGTTGCACCTTGCGGTGTGTCTGGTGCTCGGCTGGTGCGGTGCGCAGCTTCCGGACAACGTGGTGTTCAGCGTCGGCTCCTTCGACATCACGATTACCGATCTCGCTCGTGTTCTTTCCTTCTACTACTTCTTCCACTTCATCGTTCTGTTCCCGCTGCTGGGGCTGATCGAGCGACCCAAGCCCTTGCCGGAAAGCATTTCGGCATCCGTGCTGAAGAGCTAGTGGGAGAGACGGATATGAAAATGAAGATGATCCACAAGCTCTCCGTCGCGGCCTCTGCTGCGACGATCGCCATCGGGGCGGCGTTCCTCTCCACCACCGTTCAGGCTGCTGAGCATGAACCGGCGATGGAGCATGTCGATTGGTCGTTCAATGGCCCCTTCGGCACCTTTGACCGCAGCCAGTTGCGCCGCGGTTACAAGGTTTACAAGGAAGTCTGCGCGACCTGTCACTCGATGGACCTCGTTCACTTCCGCAATCTCGGTGAGCCCGGTGGGCCTGAGTTCAGCGGGCCTGAAGTGAAGGCGCTCGCCGCCGAATATCAGGTGCAGGACGGCCCGGATCTTTCGGGTGAAATGTTTGAGCGTCCCGGTGAAGGCAAGGACATTTTCCCCTCGCCTTATCCCAACCCGGAAGCCGCCGCGGCCTCGCTGGGTGCGGCACCGCCGGACCTCTCGCTGATCGCCAAGGCGCGTAACGGCGGCTCGGACTATATTCATGCTCTGATGGTCGGCTATAAGGATGCGCCTGCGGGCATGACCCTTCCGGCTGGCGGCCATTACAACCCCGTCTTCGTGGCCGGTGGTGGCGTCATCGCCATGCCGCCGCCGCTCAGCGACGGCCAGGTCGATTATGACGACGGCACGCCCAACACGCTGGACCAGATGTCGAAAGACGTTTCGGCCTTCCTGATGTGGACGGCTGAACCCAAGCTCGAGCAGCGCCATCGTCTCGGCTTTCAGGTCATGATCTATCTTCTCGCATTGGCGGGCATTCTCTTCTTCGCGACACGCAAGGTCTGGTCCGACCAGCATTGAGTGTTTCGCAAAACGCCGGTTACGGAAAAGGGCCTCATGCGGGGCCCTTTTTCATGCCCGTGGCATATTTCTTTGTTATGTTGCGCGGCTCTCGAGCAAGGGATTTGAGGTCGGTATGACGAAGACGGTTCTCGGCGTAATCGGCGGCAGCGGCGTCTATGAGTTTCCGGGGCTCAAGGATGAGCGCTGGGCGCCTGTGGCAAGCTCGTGGGGCGAGCCGTCGGATCAGTTGCATTTTGGCGTATTGCCGACCGCCAATGGCGATGTCGATATGGTGTTTCTGCCGCGTCACGGACGCGGTCATGTGCATTCGCCGTCGAGCATCAACTATCGCGCCAATATCGACGCGCTGAAGCGGGTGGGCGTCACCGACATTATTTCGGTGTCGGCGGTGGGCTCGCTCAAGGAAGAATTGCCGCCGGGCACTTTCGTCATCGTCGATCAATTCATCGACCGTACCTTTGCGCGCGAAAAGAGCTTCTTCGGCCCGGGCCTCGTCGCCCATGTGTCGATGGCGGAGCCGGTTTGCGCGCGGCTCGGCGATCACATCGAAGCCGCCTGCAAGGCGAACCATATTCCCCATGCGCGCGGCGGCACCTATCTGGTGATGGAAGGCCCGCAATTTTCGACGATGGCGGAGAGTAACCTCTATCGCTCATGGGGCTGTTCGGTCATCGGCATGACCAACATGCCGGAAGCCAAACTCGCGCGCGAAGCCGAGATCCCTTACGCCACCGTGGCGATGGTGACGGATTATGATTGCTGGCACCCCCATCACGACAATGTGGACGTCGCCTCGGTCGTCAAGATTCTCGGTGAGAATGCCGAGCGCGCGCAAGCGATGCTGCGCGCCGTCGCGACGAGCTTTGGCCCGGCGCGCACGCCGTCGCCGCTCGACAATGCGCTTGATAATGCGCTCATCACCTCGCCGGACAAACGCGATCCGGCGCTGATCAAGAAACTCAACGCGGTCGCAGGCCGTGTGCTGAAGGCTTAAGGAATATGGACGTGAAGAAATTCATCCGTTCGATACCGGACTATCCAAAGCCGGGCATCATCTTTCGCGATATCACCACGCTTCTGGGCGATGCTGAAGGCTTTCGCACGGCGGTCGATGCGTTGGTGCAGCTTCACAAGGGCGCGAAGTTCGACATGGTGGCGGGGATCGAAGCGCGCGGCTTTATTCTCGGCGGCGCAGTCGCGCATCAACTCGAGCTTGGTTTCGTGCCGGTGCGCAAGAAGGGCAAACTGCCGTGGACGACCATCGGTCAAGAATATGATCTTGAGTATGGAACCGACACGGTCGAAATCCACACCGACGCCATTCACGAAGGCGCACGCGTGTTGCTGATCGACGATCTGATCGCGACCGGCGGCACGGCGGAAGCCGCCGTCAAACTTGTAGCGCGGGCGGGCGGCAATGTGATGGCGGCCAGTTTCGTCATCGAATTGCCGGCGCTTGGCGGGCGTGATCGACTTGAAGCCCTCGACATCGAGGTTCTGTCGCTCTGCTCATTCGAAGGACACTAAAAAACCCCGATGGAATGGATTGCTGATCCGACGATCTGGATAGGGCTTGCCACTCTTGTCGTGCTTGAGATTGTTCTCGGCATAGACAACCTTGTTTTCATTGCCATCCTTGCCGACAAGCTGCCGCCGCATCAGCGCGACACCGCGCGGCTGACGGGACTGAGCCTCGCATTGCTGATGCGCCTCGGGCTGCTTGCCAGTATTTCCTGGCTGGTGACGCTGACCACGCCGCTCGTGACGGTTTATGGATGGGGCATTTCCGGGCGTGATCTCATCATGCTGGGTGGCGGCTTGTTCCTGCTGACCAAGGCGACGATGGAGCTGCATGAGCGGCTGGAGCCGCCGCATGAGGGCCGGAGCAGCCAGAAGGTCCATGCGGGCTTTTGGTTGATTGTCACACAGATCATCATTCTCGATGCGGTGTTCTCGATCGATAGTGTCATCACCGCTGTCGGCATGGTCGATAGTCTGCCGGTGATGATGGCCGCTGTCATCATCGCCATTCTGGTGATGATGCTCGCCTCAAAGCCGCTGACGAATTTCGTCAGCGCACATCCGACGGTCGTTGTTCTCTGCCTCGGCTTTTTGATGATGATCGGCTTCAGTCTGATCGCGGAAGGCTTCGGCTTTCATATTCCCAAGGGCTACCTCTACGCAGCCATCGGCTTTTCGATCCTTATCGAGACGTTCAACCAGTGGACGAACCGCAACAGGGCGAAACGCGCCGAGACGCGACCTTTCCGGCAGCGCACGGCGGAGGCAGTATTCCGTCTGCTCGGTGGCGAGATCGAGCAGGGCGAGGCGGCAGCAGGTACTGTCGGCGTGACGCCGGAGGCGAGCACGCGCGTCTTCGGCGCGGAGGAGCGCAGCATGGTCAGCGGCGTGTTGATGCTGGCCGAGCGGCCTGTGAGTTCGATCATGACGCCGCGCCGCGAGATCATCTGGGTATCGCTTGATGACGAGGCAGCGAAGATTCTCGATCTTTTGCGCAACTCGCCGCACGGGCTCTATCCAGTATGCCATGGCGGCGTCGATGATCTCGTCGGTTATGCGCGCGCCAAGGACTTGATGGAGGATTTGCTCACGCATGGCCGCATCGATCAGGAGCGCAGCGTCAAGGAACCTCTGGTCGTACATGAAGGGCTTGGCGTGCTGAAACTGCTCGAGATGTTCCGCCGCACGCGCGTTCAGCTTGCCTTCATCACCGATGAATATGGAAGCATTGAAGGGCTCGTGACTTCGACCGATATGCTGGAGGCGATTGCGGGCGAGTTTCCCGATGAGGAAGACGGCGAGCACTGGCTGACCAAGCTGGACGAGGGGCGCTGGCGCGTCGAAGGTTGGGCGGATGTGCGCCATCTGGCCGTTGGCATAGGCCGCGACCTTGAGATGCTGGGCGATAATTATTCAACCATCGCGGGCTATGTGATGTGGTATCTCGGTCGTCTGCCAGAGCTTGGTGACCGCCTGGAGCGCGACAATCTCGCCTTCACAGTGACGAAGATGGAAGGCCGCCGCATTGCGGAGCTTGAGATCGAGGATCACCCGGCCGGCATGACGGACTGACGGAGGGCTACTCCATGAAAATCGACGGCGTTCACTACCGCACGATCTGGGTGGCGAAAGACGGCTGGTCGGTCGAGGTGATCGATCAGACGAAGCTGCCACATTCATTCGAGACGCTGCGGCTGCACTCAGCTGGCGATGCGGCGCGCGCGATCAAGGAGATGGTAGTGCGTGGCGCGCCGCTGATCGGTGCCACGGCGGCTTATGGCATCTGCCTCGCGCTGCGCGAAGACCCGTCCGATGCGGCGCTTGATGCCGCTTACGAGATGCTGGCGGCGACGCGCCCCACGGCGATCAATCTGAAATGGGCGCTTGATGAAATGCGCGCCGCGGTTCGGCCCGTGGGCAATAACGCGCGCGTTGCGGCGGCCTATGCAGCGGCGGCGAAGATTTGCGACGACGATGTGGAGATTTGCCGCTGTATCGGCGAGCAGGGGCTGACGCTTATTCGAGGCCATGCCGAAGCAAAGCCCGGCAGACCCGTCAATGTGCTCACGCATTGTAATGCGGGCTGGCTTGCCTGCGTCGATTGGGGCACGGCGCTGGCGCCGATTTACATGGCACATGATGCGGGGCTTCCGGTTCATGTCTGGGTGGACGAGACGCGGCCGCGCAATCAGGGTGCATCGTTGACCGCCTTCGAGCTTGGCCGCCATGGTGTTCCGCATACGATCATTCCCGATAATGCGGGCGGGCATTTGATGCAGCACGGGCAGGTCGATCTCTGTATCGTCGGCACTGACAGGACGACCGCGCAAGGCGATGTCGCCAACAAGATCGGCACTTATCTGAAGGCGCTGGCGGCATATGACAATGATGTGCCGTTCTATGTCGCATTGCCGCATACGACGATCGACTGGACGCTCGGCGACGGCGTGGCGGAAATTCCGATCGAGCAGCGTTCGGCGCATGAGGTCACGCATATGACGGGCCGCACGGATGCGGGCGAGATCGTTACCGTCGAGATTTCGGCGCCGGGCAGCGGCGCGGCGAATTATGGTTTCGACGTGACGCCTGCGCGTCTCGTTACCGGTCTCATCACCGAGCGCGGCATTGCGGCGGCAACGCGCGCGGGGCTGCTCACGCTTTACCCCGAGCGCCGGAATGGCTGAGGCGGACAATATCTGATCGCGCCCACGGGCATGTCGTAGGGCGATCTTCTGTCTGGCGATGTCGTCTGGATGTAGTCTGACGACCATAGGCCGCCGCGTGGCGCGCCTCTCAATGATAAAATATGAATTTCACAATAAATACGCATGTTGCAAGTCGTGATTGCTCGCGTTATTCATGGTAATGATATCCATTAAATAGCCGCCATCCGAGCGGCGTGCCGGAGCGGGGGCTTTGCATGAAGATCTTGAAATGGGGCGGGGCGGTGTTGGCGCTGCTTGTCGTGGTCGCCGTGGGTGGCGGGCTTTATCTCAAGCAGAATCCGCTGATCGTGGTGAAGTTTCTGAGCCAGCTCAAGGATCCCATCGGTCCGAACCAGCCTGTCGTCTGGCAGCAGGGACCCGACAAGCCGGTTGAGGGCAAGCGGCCGCCGAACATCATCCTCATTCTCGCTGATGATCTTGGCTATAACGACCTCACATTCAATGGCGGTGGCGTGGCGGATGGCGCAGTGCCGACGCCCAATATCAATTCGATTGCGGCTGACGGCGTCGATCTGCGCCAGGGCTATGCGGGCAATGCCACCTGCGCGCCCTCGCGCGCCGCGATCATGACGGGGCGCTATGCGACGCGCTTTGGCTATGAATTCACGCCCGCTCATCCGATTTTCATGAAGATGGTGGGCGAGGCGCAGAGCGGCCCGCACAAGACGCTTTATTTTGCGGAGAACGCGAAAAACTATCCCAATGTCGCGTCGCTCGGCATTCCGACCAGCGAAGTGACCATCGCCAAGATTTTGCAGGCGCAGGGCTATCACACGCTGATGTTCGGCAAGTGGCATCTGGGCGAGTTGCCCGATATGCGCCCGCAGGCAAAGGGCTTCGATGAATCGCTCGGCTTCCTCATGGGCGCGCAAATGTATGCAGAGCCAGGCTCGCCGACCGTGGTGGAAGCCAGGCAGAAGTGGGATCCCATCGACAGGTTCCTCTGGGCGGCGCTTCCTTATGCGGTCAGCAAGGATGGCGGCCCGCGCTTCGCGCCGAACGAATATATGACCGACTATCTGGGCGATCAGGCGGTTGCGTCGATCAAGGCGAACAAGAACCGCCCGTTCTTCATGTATCTTGCCTTCAATGCTCCGCATACGCCGCTTCAGGCCAAGAAGGAAGACTATGACGCGCTGCCGATGATCAAGGATCACCGCTTGCGCGTCTATGCGGCGATGATCCGCGCGCTGGACCGCAATGTGGGCCATGTGCTGGAGGCGCTGAAGGCTGAGGGCATCGACGACAATACGCTGGTCATTTTCACTAGCGACAATGGCGGCGCGCATTACATCGGCCTGCCGGACATCAACAAGCCTTATCGTGGCTGGAAGGCGACCTTCTTTGAAGGCGGCATTCGTGTGCCCTATTTCATGAAGTGGCCGGGCGTGCTGAAGGCGGGCACGAAATATTCCGAACCCGTCGCTCATGTCGATATTTTTGCAACCGCCGCCAGCGCGGCGGGAGCGGCGATGCCGGCCGACCGGGTTCTCGACGGCGTCAACCTTCTGCCTTTCATCGAGGGCAAGGATGCGAGCCGGCCGCACCAGACATTGTTCTGGCGCTCGGGCGGCTACAGGACGCTGATGGATGGTGACTGGAAGTTGCAGGTGTCGGACCGCCAGAACAAGGTCTGGCTCTATAACCTCAAGGACGATCCGACCGAGCAGGTGAACCTTGCCGACGCCCAGCCCGCAAAGGTGCAAGAGCTCAACAAGGTGCTCGACAAGATCAACGCCGAACAGGCCAAGCCCGCCTGGCCGACGCTTGCGGAAGCGCCCATCGCCGTCGATCACCCGGAGGACCCTGATCGGTTCCCGACCAAGGCGAGCGATGAATATATCTATTGGGCGAACTGAACGCTCATGACAGGGCGCCGGTTGGGTATCGCGGTCTTGGGCCTCTTTGTGTTGCTGGCCGGGGGGGGAGCGATCTTCTGGGCTCAAGGGGGAAAGCGCGCGGCGCAGTTCGCAGGAACTGCGCCGCTGCGCTGCCTCGATACGTCAGTCATGCGCGACGCGGCGGGCGCGCATCCCGGCATGGTCTATGTGCCGGGCGGCACGTTCCAGATGGGCGATACGGTCTATGCCGAAGAGGGGCCGGTGCGTGAAGCCTCGGTGAAGGGCTTCTGGATCGACCGCCATGAGGTCACCAATGACGAGTTTGCGGCTTTCGTGAAAGCGACGGGCTATGTGACCGTCGCCGAACGCGCCGTCGACGCCGCCACGCATCCAGATTTGCCCGCCGATATGCGTGAGCCTGGCGCGGTCGTCTTCGTCATGCCGAACGATGTCGATGGCAGCGGCAACATCACGCAATGGTGGCAATATATTCCGGGTGCGAACTGGCGGCATCCCGGCGGGCCTGCGACGAGCATTGAGAGCCACGGCGATTTTCCAGTTGTCGCCGTCGCCTATGAGGACGTGCGGGCTTACGCCGAATGGAAGGGCCGCAGCCTGCCGAGCGAGGCGCAATGGGAATGGGCGGCGCGTGGCGGCGCGCATGCGACGAGCCATGAACAACCCAAAGAGGCCAATAGTTGGCAGGGCGTTTTCCCGGTGCTCAATACGGGTGATGACGGTTTCGTCGGGCTCGCGCCTGCGGGTTGCTACAAGCCGAACGGCTTCGGGCTTTACGACATGATCGGCAATGTCTGGGAGTGGACGCGCGACGACTATCAGGCGGATGAAAAGCAGCGCGTCATCAAGGGCGGCTCATATCTCTGCGCGCCGAATTATTGCATGAGGTATCGCGCCGGTTCGCGGCAGGGGCAGGAAGCCGATCTGGCGGCGAGCCATCTCGGTTTCCGCACCATTCTGGAAGCGCCGGGGCCTTGAGCCTCGCAATGACGAGCAGCGATCAGCTCTTGAGCAAGCTCGTTACAGCAGACTGAAACTTCGCGCTGTCCGGCGTCGTCACGCTGGAGAACCAGGTCTTCAGCTTGCCGTCGCGGGCGATGAAATATTTATAGAAATTCCAGCGCGGCCTTGCGAGGAAACCGCCTTCCTGTCCGATCCACTGAAAGAGTGGATGCGCGTCGGATCCTTTGACGTGGACTTTTTCCGTCAGTGGGAAATCGACGCCGAAATTAAGCTCGCAGAATTCCGCGATCTCCATGGCGTCGCCCGGCTCCTGTCCGGCGAAGTCGTTCGACGGTACGCCGAGGATGACGAGGCCTTCGGCCTTGTGGCGCTGCCACACGGCTTCGAGGCCCTTATATTGCGGCGTGAAGCCGCATTTCGAGGCCGTATTGACGATTATGGTGGGACGCCCCGCGAATTCCCTCAAGGGCATAGGCTTGCCCTTGAGGCTTTGGAATTCGAAGTCGAAGGCAGTCTTCTTGCTGGCCATGTGGATGCCTTTGACGGTGTTGACTTGTGCGAGTTCAGACGAGGACGAGCTTCACGTCAACATTGCCGCGCGTGGCGTTGGAATAGGGGCATACCTGATGGGTCGCCTCCACGAGCTTTTGAGCTTCGGCGCGATCCATGCGGGGGATCGAGATGTTGAGCGTTACGGCAAGCCCGAAGCCGACGCCGCTGTCTTGCGGGCCAATGCCGACATCGGCCGAGATTGAGGCATCGTCGGGGAGCGCCTTTTTCTGCTGGCCGGATACGAGCTTGAGCGCGCTGAGGAAGCAGGCCGAATAGCCGGCCGCGAAAAGCTGCTCGGGGTTGGTGCCGTTGCCGCCGGGTCCGCCCAACTCCTTTACGGTCACGAGTTTGACGGCGAGTTGGCCGTCGGAGGATTTGGCTTCGCCGGTGCGACCGCCTGTGGATTTGGCGTGTGCGGTATAGAGGATTTTCATGGGATGGCTCCTTTCGGGGGAAGGTATGGATTTTATATAGTGCAAAATTGTATTGCGTACAATATAAATTTGAGGCGATTGGATAAGCGTGTCAC
>CAZLLB010000118.1:0-9585 GCA_964560165.1 uncultured Parvibaculum sp.
CAACCGTGGCGCCGGGGAAAATGAACATCGCCAGCGCGAAGGTGACGATGATGTGGCTGGTGACGGTGAAGGAATAAGGCACCATGCCGAGCATATTGGTGAAGAGCACGAACATGAAGAGCGTGAAGACGAAGGGGAAGAAGCTCTTGCCCGCATCGCCGACGTTGTCGCGCAGCATGTTGGCGACGAATTCGTAAGACAGTTCGGCGACCGACTGGACGCGACCCGGAACGAGCGAGCGCCGACCCATGCCGACAACGGTGAGCAAGGTGATGAGCACGCCCGCAATCACCATCCACAAGGCGGAGTTGGTGAAGGACGCATCAAGGCCGCCGATGTGAAACGGAAAGATGGTCTGGATTTGGAACTGGTGCATCGGATCGATGGCCAGACCACCACCCTGATGAACCGCGCCGGATGCTGCCGCTTCTACCGCCACGTTGGTCATCCTGTCTCTAGGGTGAAGCCGTCAGGACTTCGAACCCGAATTGTCGTTCCCTGCGTCCTGCTCGGCCTGGGCAGCAAGCTGCTTGGCCGTACGGAACACGTTCAAAATCCCGGCTGCCATGCCGAGGAAGAAAAAGATCAGCAGGAACAGAGGTCCCGTACCGAGCCATTTGTCGAGAAGAAGACCAATGGCACCGCCGACGAAAACGCCCGCCACAAGCTCGGTGGAGAGGCGAAAGGCGATGCCCATGGCCGAGCCTCGGGCAGCAGTCGCAACTGGCTGTTGGTGGGCCTTCTGCGTCGCACGCAGTCTTGCCTCGAAATCCGCAAGATCGGATTTTCGCCCCTTATCCGCACCCGGATCGCCGGGGGATGTGCCGCCGTTAGAGCCTGCCAAATCCCCGCGCTCCTCGCGCTGAAAGGCTCTGAAAATCTCGCAGAGCCCCGCCTCAAGCCGCGCGCACCCTACTTGCGCCCCATAAGCCTGTCAAGAACCCGCTAACCCGCTTTAAGTCATTGATACGAAATAGCTTTTTACAGCCTTTAGCAGA
Organism: uncultured Parvibaculum sp.; assembly: GCA_964560165.1. GTDB lineage: Bacteria > Pseudomonadota > Alphaproteobacteria > Parvibaculales > Parvibaculaceae > Parvibaculum. Next base: position 999 of record CAZLLB010000118.1, read on the forward strand.
TGCGGCAATCCGCCCCGGCAGGGGGGTGAGTCGCATGGGGGGCGCCAACGGAAAAGGCCCCCGGGAAGGGGGCCTTCAACGTCAAATTATGGGAGAATTATGACGCTTCGAGGAAGCGTTCAGCGCGTTCGAGATCGACCGACACGAGCGTCGAGACGCCGCGCTCCTGCATGGTGACGCCGAAGAGGCGGTTCATGCGGGCCATGGTCAGCGCGTGGTGAGAGACGATGAGGAAGCGCGTACCGGTGGTGCGCGCCATAGCCACCAGCAGAACGCAGAAGCGGCCCACGTTGGTGTCGTCGAGCGGCGCGTCCACTTCGTCCAGCACGCAGATGGGCGAGGGGTTCGTGAGGAATACCGCGAAAATCAACGACATGGCCGTCAGCGCCTGCTCGCCGCCCGACAGCAGCGACATGATCTGGAGGCGCTTGCCCGGTGGGCGGGCGAAGATTTCAAGGCCCGCTTCCAGCGGATCGTCGCTCTCGGTGAATTTGAGATGCGCCTCACCGCCGCCAAAAAGATGCGTGAACAGACGTTGGAAGCTGGTGTTCACTTTCTCGAATGCCTCAAGCATGCGCTCGCGGCCTTCGCGATTGAGGCTGCCGATGCCCTGACGCAGCTTGGCGATGGCGCTGATGAGGTCTTCGCGCTCGCTGGTCATGGTTTCGAGCTGTTCGGCAAGCTCGGTCGCTTCTTCGTCGGCGCGCAGATTGACGCCGCCGAGGCTTTCGCGCTCGCGCTTCAACCGATCGAGCTTGGCATCGACTTCATCGTGATTGGGAAGTGCCGCGCCTTCCTCCACATTGCCTTGCGCCAGCGCTTGCGCGGGCTCGCATTGCAGCGTCTCGCGCACACGCTCTTCGGCTTCACGCAGACGTTCGCGGCCACCTTCGACGAGGCCGTCGATATGGGCACGCTCCTCCCGGGCTTCGCCCAGATGTGCCTGGAATGTCTTGGCAAGCCGCGCACATTCGGCGAGGCGTGCTTCGGCGGTGGCGAGCGCATCGGCGGCGGCGCCGCGTGCGGTTTCCGCTGTTGCGACATGCTCAAGAAGAACGATGCGGCGTTCCTCGATCTGGGCGGGAACGCTTTCAAGCTGCTGAAGCTCTTCCAGACCTTCGGCCTGACGCGCTTCAAGCGTTTCGATCTGGCGTTCGGCATTGGTGGAACGTAGATCCCAGGCGCGGCGCTCTTCGACGATCATGGCGAGACGGCGCGAACGGGCTTCCGCCTCGCGGCGCATGCTCTCATGGCGCGCGCGCGCTTCGGTGAGTTCGACGCGCAGCGTGCCGACCTGTTCGCGCAACTCGTGAGAGCGGACGCGCAAATCTTCGTCGGGCTGCAAGCCTTCAAGAGAGACGACGGCTTCTTCGAGTGCGCGCGTGGCCTCGCCGTGATCGCCCTGAAGACGCTCCTGCGCCTCGGTCAGAGCGGCGACGCGCTGCAACAGCGCCGAGGCGGCCCGCTCGGCGGCGGCCAGCGTTTCGCGGATGGTGTTATGTGCGGCTTGCGCCTCGCGCTGGCTGCGGCGCGCATCCTGTTCGCCCGCCATCGCGGCTTCGGCGGCGACGCGCGCGGCTTCGAAAACGGCGCGGGCCTCGGCGGCAATGTCGCGCGCGCCCTGCAACTCGACTTCGAGATCGGCGAGGCGGTTGCGCTGCTCAAGGCGACGGGCGGCGGCGGTGGGCGCATCGGCGGCGGCTGTGTAGCCATCCCAGCGCCAGAGCGCGCCTTCGCGGGTGACGAGCCGCTGGCCGGGTTTCAATTCATTTTGCAGGCGCTTGCCGTCATGTGCTTCGACGACGCCGATCTGCGACAGGCGGCGCGAGAGAGCAGCGGGGCCGCGCACGAATTGCGTCAGCGCCACGGCGCCTTGCGGCAAAGCGGGCGGCACGTCGAAATCGGGCAGGGCGTCCCAGTGAACCGGGGCGGCTGCATCGCCGGGAACGGCAAGATCGTCGCCCATCGCGGCGCCGAGCGCGGTTTCGTAGCCATGCTCGACGGTGAGCGCGTCGATCATCGGCGGCCAGAGATCGCTTTCACCGACGGCAAGAAGATCGGCGATGGTTTTGGCCTGCGCCGACAGATCGCCCGCCTTGCGCTCGGCAATCTGCATCGGCTCGCGCGCGCTGCGCTCGGCCTCCTGCGCGCGGGCGCGGGTTTCTTCGGCTTCAAGGGCAGCAAATTCAGCCTCGCCCATATGGGCGGCGGCGGCTTCAAGCTCGGCCGATTGCAGATCGATCTCAGCCTGCTTTTCAGCCGCATCCGTCAGCGTCGCCTGTTCGGCGGTGATCTCGTTCAACTGGCTTTGCAACCGCTCGATGCGATGCTTGGCCGTCTCGATGGATTTTTCGAGACTCTGGCGCGCCGCCGTCAGTTCGGCAATTTCGCGATTGAGCTGATCGAGCTCGCCTTCGCGGGCATTGAGGCTTGACTGTGTCGTATCGACAAGCGCGCGGGCTTCTTCCTGCGCGTCGCCCTGGCCGTCATCGGCCATCCGCAATTCTTCGTTCTCGGCGTCGAGCTTGCTGATCGCCTCGCGCGTATCTTCGATCAGGACTTTTTCGCGCGTCAGATCCTGGCCGATCTGGTCGAGGCGCGCGGTGAGGCGCTGCGCCTGTTCGCGCGCGCGCGTCTCTTCGGCATTGAGCTGGTCGCGCTCGACAGTCAGGCGATGCAGACGGGCGGCCTCCTGCGCTTCCGTGTCGCGAAGGGCGGGCAGCGTTTCGGCGGCATCGGCCTCGGCGATGGCCGCGGCGGTGCTTTCGCGCGTCAGTTCGGCAACGCGCGCATCGGTTTCGGCAAGGCGCTCTTCATCGCGTTTCAAGCCTTCCACCGATTGCGACCATTTCAAATGCAGCAGGATCGCTTCAGTCTCGCGGATCTGCCCCGACAGATTGCGATAGCGCGTTGCCTGACGCGCCTGACGCTTGAGGCTCGCAAGCTGGCTCTCGACCTGCGCCACGACGTCGTCGAGGCGGGTGAGGTTTGTCTCCGCCGCCTTCAACCGCAATTCCGCTTCGTGGCGGCGCGTGTAAAGGCCGGTGATGCCTGCGGCTTCTTCAAGAATGCGGCGGCGATTGATCGGCTTCGACGCAATGATCTGCGCGATCTGGCCTTGCCGCACAAGGGCGGGAGAGTGCGCGCCGGTGGAGGCGTCGGCAAACAGCAACTGCACGTCGCGGGCGCGCACTTCACGCCCGTTGACGCGGTAGGTCGAGCCTTCGTCGCGCTCGATCTTGCGCGACACTTCGATCATGTCGAGATCATTATAAGCGGCGGGTGCCGAGCGGTCGGCATTGTCGATATAGAGCGTGACTTCGGCGGAATTGCGCGCCGGACGGGCGTTCGTGCCCGCAAAAATCACATCTTCCATGCCCGAGGCGCGCATGTTCTTGAACGAGTTTTCGCCCATCACCCAACGCAGAGCTTCGAGCAGGTTCGACTTGCCGCAACCGTTCGGACCGACAACGCCGGTAAGCCCCGGCTCGATGATGAGATCGGTCGGATCGACGAAGGATTTGAACCCCGAGAGGCGCAGACGATTGAACTTCACGAACTAAATCCTGCTTTGGCTTCGCTCAAAAAACACGGCGCGCGTTACGCCGGATCGACAGATGCCCGATCAATGCTCTTCCGGTGTTGCCGGTGTCGCCTCGCCCGATGGCGCGGGCGTTTCAGTGGCGGTCGTGTCGCCGCCCGGCAGATGCTTCTTCAGCATCGGCTCGAACTCCTCCCACGGCACCGCACCTTCGACTTTTTCGCCGTTGATGAAGAATGTGGGCGTCGAACGCACACCGAATTCCGTCGAGCCGCGCTGGGCTGTGGCCTTCACATGCTCGAAAATCTTTTCGTTCTTCATGCAGGCATCGAACTTCTCTTCCGAAAAGCCGCCCTGACGCGCGATGCCCTTAAGCGCCTCCATCGGCGCCTGGACGAAGGCCCATTGCGCCTGCGTTGAAAACAGCACATCGACAAAGCCGAAATAGCGCTCCGGCCCAGCGCAATGGGCGAGCATATAGCCCGCCGTCGCGATCGGATCGAAGGGGAAGTCGCGCAGCGTGTAGTAGACCTTGCCGGTGTCGATATATTCTTTCTTGAAGGTCGGGAACGTGTCCTTGTTGAACTCCGCGCAATGCGAGCAGGTCAGCGAGGCATATTCATAGACTTTAACGGGGGCGTTCTTGTCGCCAAGCGACATGTCGCCAAGCGGCCCGGGAACGGCAAGCTCCTTCTCAAGCGACGACAGATTGCTATCCACCGATCCGGTAGACAAAGGGTCTTTGTTGGCGAAGGCCTGATAGCCCATATAGCCAAGCGCGCCTACGGCCAAAACAGCCGCCACCGCTATCGCAATAACCCGATTTTGATTCACTTTACGCGATCCCCACTAGATGTTGATGTATTATGGCGGCGCGAGCCTACCTGCTCAACCAAACCTTTGACTTGCACGGACCCGAGAATCGCGACTCACGGCCTATTTCGGGCCTGTCCGGGAAGTTCTCCCCAGAATTCTTTCGCCAAGTCTTTCAAGCGCTGTTTTTAAGGCAGGCTCGGCGATGGGTTCAAGGCTTTGTACGAGCGCCGCGCGCTCTCCGCTGGCTAGCGGGCGGATGGGGCGGCGGCGGGCGCGGGGCCGGGGCGGCAGGGGGCCTTGGACCAGTTTCAGCCGTGTGACCGCCTGATAGCCGTAAAAGGAGTTGATGCGCTCGACGATCTGGGGCTCCAGATGCTTGATTTCGACCGCAATCGGCCCATCCACCCGGATTTCGAGCGTCGCGCCGCCTTGGGGCCCGCGCCCCTCGCGCAACCGGCGCGGGAAGACGAGGCGCTCGGGCGCGCAATAATCGGCAATCGTCTCGCCCGCGATCTGTGGCCAATTGGCCAGAATGTGCCCCTCGGCAAAGCCGCGCTTGCGAAAAACATCGCGCGTCAGCACCGCCACCCGCGCGCCGATGGGTGGCAGGCTGAAACGCGCAGGCGCGAGGCGGTGGTCGCTTTTGCCGGACATGCCCCATTCTGCCTTGAAACGGGATAATCTGCGAGGAACCTGTTGCGGAACGCTGTTCCGACCCTCCAGAACGGGAAGTGGGATATGTCGCCAGATTGGGAATTGGTGATGCGGTTGCTTATGGCGGCCGCGCTTGGCAGCGTTATCGGCGCGGATCGGGAGCGCCTTGTCTGGGCGGCGGGCCTGCGCACACATATGCTGGTCAGCGTCGGCGCTTGCCTGTTTATGATCGTCTCGGCCTATGGCTTCTCCGACCGTCTCGGCGAGCACGTCATCCTCGATCCTTCGCGCGTCGCGGCGCAGGTTGTGTCCGGCATCGGTTTTCTGGGGGCGGGCTCGATCCTGCTGCGCGGCGAAGTGGTGCGCGGATTGACCACGGCGGCGAGCCTCTGGACGGTCGCCGCCGTCGGACTGGCAGTCGGTGGGGGACTTTATGTCGAGGCGGTCGCTGCCACAGTCATCATTCTGATTATTCTGGCGGGGATAAAGCCGCTTGAAGAACATTTCCAGAAACGCAGCCAGAGCCATGAAATAAGGTTCAAGGTGGATCGCGGCCAGATGTCGCTCGACGCGCTGAACGCAGCGCTGGGCTATCGTGCGCGTCGCATCACGCGCTATGTCTCCCGGCCAGCGAAGGATGCGGGTTTCGACGATATTTCGATTGTCGTGACACGGCTCGCCCCGACCGATATTGACGAGATGATGCAGCAACTGGAAGCGCTTCCCTATGTTCACGACGTCGCAAAGCCTTCGATTTGAGCAGAACTGACATGGCGGCAAAGAGCGCGGTGAAGGCGAAGGCTGTGGGGAAAAGCGCCGTCGCGGCGGCGCTTCTGGCCTGGTACGACATCCATGCGCGCATATTGCCGTGGCGCTCGCCGCCCGGTGTGCTGGCCGACCCCTATGCGGTCTGGCTTTCCGAAATCATGCTGCAACAAACGACAGTCGCCGCCGTCGGCGCCTATTTCCGCGATTTCCTGACGCGCTGGCCGACCGTCGAGGCGCTTGCCGCCGCACCAATCGACGATGTGATGAAACGCTGGGCGGGGCTTGGCTATTACAGCCGGGCGCGCAATCTGCATGCCTGCGCCGTGATCGTCGCGCGCGAGCATGGGGGAGATTTTCCCGATACGGAGGAAGCGTTGCGGACGCTTCCCGGCATCGGGCCTTACACGGCCGCCGCCATCGCCGCGATTGCATTCGGGCGCAAGGCAACCGTGATCGACGGCAATGTCGATCGCGTGGTGACGCGGCTTTTCAAGATCGAAACGCCGCTGCCTTTGTCGAAACCGGAAATCCGTAGCCACGCCGAAACGCTGACGCCGGAGATGCGGGCAGGCGATTTCGCGCAAGCTTCGATGGATCTCGGCGCGACGATCTGCACACCCAAGCGCCCCTCATGCAACCGCTGCCCGCTGGAGGCGATGTGCGCCGCGCGCGCCGCGGGGATTGAAGAGACATTGCCCAAACGCGCGCCGAAGAAGGAACGCCCGACAAGACGCGGTGCCTGCTTCTTCGTCACGCGGCCTGATGGCGCGGTGCTGCTGCGCAAGCGCGTCGCCAAAGGCCTGCTCGGCGGCATGATGGAAGTGCCGACGACGCCATGGATCGAAGATGCGGAAGACGACGCAGCGTTACTCGCTCATGCGCCGCTAAAGGCGAAATGGAAAAAGCGGACGGGGCTTGTCGAGCACACGTTCACGCATTTCCATTTGATGCTGACGGTATTTGTCGCGGAGGTCGGCGCGAAGGAGGCGGCGAAGGCGAATGGCGTCTGGGTTGCGGAAGAAGATGTGGGCGATGAGGCGCTACCATCATTGATGCGCAAGGTGGTGGAACACGCGATGCCGGATGCGGGGCCGCTGTTTTCACGCGCCAAATAGAGCCCGTCATTGCGAGGCCCGAAGGGCCGTGGCAATCCAGTCTTCGTGGCGCTGGATTGCTTCGCTTCGCTCGCAATGACGGAGGATAAAGCGTCTTACGCCTCTCCCATTTCCGCCCGCACCTTCTGGCGCAGAATGTCGATTGGTTTCAGCTTCCCATCCGTCTTGAAGTGCCAATAGGTCCAGCCGTTGCAGGCGTCGAGACCTTGCACATGCGCGCCGATCTTGTGGATCGAGCCGGTCGCGTCGCGGCAGACGATGGAGCCGTCGGCGCGGACGCGGGCGGTGTGGCGGCGCATCGGGTCGGAGAGGATCGTGCCGGGCTCGATGAGGCCGCGTTCGACGATGCTGCCGAAGGGAACGCGCGGTTCGGCTGTTGTCGATGTGGTGACTTTGAGATCGTCCGGCGCGGAGGGCAGCACGCGGGCGATGCGGGTCTTTGCGACCTTGATATATTTCGTCTCGCGCTCGATGCCGATGAATTTGCGGCCGAGTTTCTTGGCAACCGCGCCCGTCGTGCCCGTGCCGAAGAAGGGATCGAGCACCGTGTCGCCGGCATTGGTCGTGGCCAGCAACACGCGATGGAGCAGCGCTTCGGGCTTCTGCGTCGGATGCGCCTTGTCGCCTTCGTCGTCCTTTAGCCGCTCGCCGCCGGTGCAGATCGGCAGCACCCAATCGGAGCGCATTTGCAGATCGTCGTTCAGCGCCTTCATGGCGTCGTAGTTGAACGTGTATTTCTTCTGGTCTTCGTCGCGCGTCGCCCAGATCAGCGTCTCATGCGCGTTGGTGAAGCGGGTGCCGCGAAAATTCGGCATCGGGTTCGACTTGCGCCAGACCACATCGTTCATGATCCAGAAGCCGAGATCCTGAAGGCTCGCGCCGACGCGGAAAATATTGTGATAGGAACCGATGACCCAGATCGCGCCGGTGTCCTTGAGCAGGCGCTTTGACGCCTTCAGCCACTCGCGCGTGAAAGTGTCATAGGTCGCGAAACTGTCGAACTTGTCCCAGTCGTCGGTGACCGCATCGACCTTGGACTGGTCGGGCCGGGTCAACTCGCCGCCGAGCTGGAGATTATAGGGCGGGTCGGCAAAAATCAGATCGACCGACTTTGCCGGCAGCGCGTTCATCGCCTCGATGCAGTCGCCCTGAATGATCGTTTCGCCCGGCAGCTTTGCCGTTTCGTTCGTCGCGCGCCCCAACTTCAACCCCTACCTGAATGACAGCGGCGGGATCATGGTCGAGCGGGGATTCTGCGTCAAGAATCAAAGACTTAACGGAATCTCACCCACTACATCGAGTCCCTTGCGAATCTCGGGACTCAACATGTTGCGTACCGGCGCGAAGCTGCGGCGATGATGTGGGGTGAGGCCAAGCTCGTTTAGCGCATTCAGGTGCTGCGGCGTGCCATAGCCCCGGTTGGTTTCCCAGCCATAGCCCTGATGCTCGGTGGCAAGCTGAAACATCATCCGGTCGCGCGTGACCTTGGCGATGATGGAGGCCGCCGCGATCGAAACGACAAGCGCATCGCCACCGATGATGGCGCGTCCGGGGCAGGGAATATTCGGAACGCGGTTGCCGTCGATCAGCGCGAAGGCGGGGGCGACGGCGAGTGCTTCGAGCGCTCGGCTCATGGCGAGCATGGAGGCCCAGAGAATATTGAGCCGGTCGATCTCCTCGACGCTGGCGATGC
>CAZLLB010000119.1:0-9491 GCA_964560165.1 uncultured Parvibaculum sp.
TTCGCCTTCGATGAGATGAAGCAGCGTTTCGCGCTTGCCTTCGCGCGTGGTCTTCACCACAGCCTGCGTGATCGTCGAACTGGCGGAAGCAGGGCGCGAGACTTCGATGCGTTCCGGATTCTGAAGGAATGTCTCGGTCAGGCGCTGGATTTCCGGCGGCATCGTCGCCGAGAAGAAAAGCGTCTGGCGTGTGAAGGGGATCTTCTTGCAGATTTCTTCAATGTCGGGAATGAAGCCCATGTCGAGCATACGGTCGGCTTCGTCGATTACCAGAATCTGCACGCCCGTCAGCAGCACCTTGCCGCGCGAGCAATGATCGAGCAGGCGGCCCGGCGTCGCGATCAGCACATCGACGCCGCGATCGAGTTTCTTTTCCTGATCGCCGAAGGAAACACCGCCGATGAGCAGCGCCATCGAAAGCTTGCAATACTTGCCGTAGCTTTCAAAATTCTCGGCAACCTGCGCCGCCAGTTCGCGCGTCGGCTCCAAAATGAGCGAACGCGGCATCCGCGCCTTGGCGCGCCCGCGTGACAGCAGGTCGATCATCGGCAGCGTGAAGGACGCCGTCTTGCCGGTGCCGGTCTGTGCAATGCCGAGCACATCGCGCTTCTTCAGCACATGCGGAATGGCTTGCGCCTGAATGGGAGTGGGTTCGGTGTAGCCGGTTTCGGCAACCGCTTTAAGCACCTCGGCTCCGAGGCCGAGTTCGTCAAATGTCATCTATAAAGGCCCTATGCACCATGTTCGTGCTGCCCTGGTGGCCCACTTTTTGGGGCCCGTGGACGGAATATTGGGGGCAGCATATCGCGCGTTGTTTCGCGGCCGCGCTTATCCGCAAGTGCCGGAAACATAAGGTCTGCTCATACTTTGTCAACGCGACCCGGCCCCCGCTACCCCTATGCCGCAGCCCAAACCGTGCCGTTATGTATCGAATTTTAGAGGTTGTGGCCCAAACGCCCCGCTTCCCCTCGTTGCCATCTTGGCTCAAATCCCCGCCGTTTCTCCGGTCATTAATGAATTTGCCCCATATTGGCGACCGCCTGGAAAGAGCCCGGAAACGCCATGACGCCCACGCCATTGCCAGAAAATACCGTTCCGGTTGCCGAGGTTGCGCCGGGCGATGGTCGTCATGCCGCACATGCCCACAGTCGCCTGTTCCGCCGGGTCAATCGCCGCCTGGCCCGCATGTCGAGGATGGGTGCGGCCGTCACGCTCACCATTTTTGCTGTCTTCGTTGCGCTGGTGCTTTGCTGGGCTTTGTCGGCTTTCGGCGTCGTTCATCTCACCTTTCCGCTGGTAATTTCGGCGATCGCCATCACGGTTTTGAACACTGCGCCCGTCACCTATGCAGCCGCAGGCATCATCCGCGAACTCAACGCCTCGCGCCGCGCGCTCACCTTGATGACCGAAAAACTGGCAGTTGCTTTCCACGCCGCCGAGCAGGCCAATGAAGCAAAATCCAAGTTCCTCGCCAATATGAGCCATGAGCTGCGCACGCCGCTCAACGCCATCATCGGCTTTTCCGATATCATGCAGAACCAGCGCTTCGGTCCGCTGGAAAACCCGCGCTATCGAGAGTATGCGGGCGACATCAACGCCAGCGGCACTCATCTGCTCGGCATCATCAACGATATTCTTGACCTCGCGAAAATTGAATCCGGTCAGGCGACGATTGAAAGCGAGAGCGAGTTTGATGCCGTCGCACTGGTCCGCTCCGCCTGCACGATGGTCGGCCCGCTCGCCACCCGGCAGAATGTCGAGCTTCTTCTCGATCTTCCGGCGCATCCGGTCGGCCTCGTCGCCGTCGAGCGGATGATCCGGCAAATGCTGCTCAACATTCTTTCAAACGCGCTGAAATTCACGCCCCCGAGCGGCGTTGTGGGCTTGCGGCTCGAACTGCGCCCTAACGGCAATCTCGCCATGATGATTACTGATACCGGCGTTGGCATGTCGGCGAGCGATATCAAGGTTGCCATGGCGCCCTTCGGTCAGGTACGCAACGCCATGAGCGCCTCGCAGGCGGGCACGGGCCTCGGCCTGCCGCTGACCAAAGCGATGATGGGTTTGCATGATGGCAAACTGAAAATCCGCAGTCGGCCGGGAGAGGGTACATCCGTCGCCTTGATCTTCCCCGCCGCCCGCGTCAAACCCGCACTCGCCGAAATCGCTAAGGCGTCTTGAGCCCCGCCTCGATCCGCTCGAAGGGCACGGCTATCCTTAGATGTCCAGATCGACCGCGAAAGCCGCACGTTCCTGTATGAACTGAAACCGCATTTCCGGTTTGTTGCCCATCAGGCGGTCTATCGAGTTTTTCGTTTCCTTGATTTCGTCGTTGGGCACCATCACGCGCAGCAGCGTCCGCTTGGAGCGCGTCATCGTGGTTTCCTTGAGCTGCGCCGGAAGCATCTCGCCCAAGCCCTTGAATCGGCTGATCTCGACCTTTGAACTTCCCTTGAACTCTTTCTTGAGCAGTTCGTCCTTATGCGCGTCGTTGCGGGCATAGGTCGTCTTGCCACCCTGTGTCAGCTTGTAGAGCGGCGGCACAGCGAGATAGAGATGCCCGCGCGCGATCAGCTCCGGCATCTCCTGATAAAAGAAGGTGATGAGCAGCGAAGCGATATGTGCGCCATCCACGTCGGCGTCGGTCATGATGATGATCTTCTCATAGCGCAAATCGTCGTCGCGATAGCGCGATCCGGTCTGCACGCCAAGCGCCTGAATGAGATCGCTGAGTTGCTGATTGGCCTGCATCTTCGCGCCGGTCGCCGATGCGACGTTCAATATCTTGCCGCGCAATGGCAGGATCGCCTGGCTCGCCCGGTCGCGCGCCTGCTTTGCCGAGCCGCCGGCGCTATCGCCTTCGACGATGAAAATCTCCGAGCCCGCCGCGCCTGCCTGTGCGCAGTCGGCGAGCTTGCCGGGCAGGCGCAGCCGCCGCGTCGCGGTCTTGCGCGCCACATCCTTGTCCTGCCGCCGCTTCAACCGTTCTTCCGAGCGGTCGATCACCCAGTCGAGCAGTTTGGTCGCCTGTCCGGGCGAGGCCGTCAGCCAATGATCGAAGTGATCGCCTATGGCTTTTTCGACCAGCCTGTGCGCCTCGGTGCTTGCGAGCTTTTCCTTCGTCTGGCCCTGAAATTCCGGCTCGCGAATGAACACCGAGAGCATGGCTCCCGCCGTGCTCAGCACGTCATCGGCATGTATCTGCGAGGCCTTCTTGTTGCCGGTCATGTCGGCGTAATTCTTCAGGCCCTTGGTCAGCGCCGCGCGCAAACCGGCCTCATGCGTCCCGCCTTCGATCGTCGGCACGGTGTTGCAATAGGAGTGGATGAAGCCGTCATCGCTCGACCATGCAATAGCCCATTCCACCGAGCCATGGCTCCCCGTCTTCGACACTTTTCCCGCGAAGGGTTCATGCGTCACGGTCGGCGTCGAACCGATTTCGGCGCGCAGATAGTCCACAAGCCCGCCCGGAAAATGCAGCACGTCTTCGGCAGGCGTCTCGTCGTTGATGAGCGAGGGCGGGCAATGCCAGCGGATTTGCACGCCGCCAAAGAGATAGGCCTTCGACTGCGCCATCCGATACAGCCGCGACGGACGGAAGGCTGCGCTCTTGCCGAAAATCTCGGCATCTGGATGAAACGTGATCTTGGTTCCGCGCCGGTTATGCACAGAGCCCTGCTTGACGAGTTTGGTCGTCGGCGCGCCACGCGAATAGCTCTGCGTATAAAGCTGCTGATCGAGTGCCACTTCCACATCGAGCCGATCCGACAGCGCGTTAACGACTGAAATGCCGACACCGTGCAAGCCGCCCGACGTCTCATAAACCTTGCCGCCGAATTTGCCGCCCGAATGTAGCGTGGTGAAAATAACTTCCAGCGCCGATTTAGGCTTGTATTTGGGATGCACATCCACCGGAATGCCGCGCCCGTTATCGGTGACCGACAGACTTCCATCCTCATGCAGCGCCACGTCGATCCAGTCGGCGTGTCCCGCCACCGCCTCGTCCATCGAGTTGTCGAGCACTTCGGCAAAGAGATGATGCAGCGCCTTCTCGTCCGTCCCGCCGATATACATGCCGGGCCGCCGCCGCACCGGCTCCAGCCCTTCCAGCACCTCGATATCCTTGGCCGAATAGGTCCCATCACCCTTGTCGGCCTTCGCCGTCGAGGATTTGGAAGCAGGCTTCAGCGCTTTGGGCGTGGAAAAGAGATCGTCGTTGTTATCGGACTTGATTGGCTTGCGGGCGGCCATGAAAACTCTGGAAATCAGTGAGGGGGGAACGAATCGAGGCCGATTGTAGGGCCGGGGAGGGAGAGGGAGCAAACGGCCCCGAAAAACCACCCTCACCCTGTGGGGCCGCGCAGCGGCGGCTCGAAGGGCGAGGCCCCCGACGCATCGTCACCCACCCGGAATCATCACCTCATAATCAATCGGCTTGAACGCATAATTGTTCGATTGCTCCGCTGAGCAGGCCGTCAACCCGATAATCAGATCCATCTTCGCCTCGATGGTCAGATGATCGCCCGCCCGGCTCAGCGGCGGCTCAACGGTAAGCGCGCCCGTCGCCGCATCGATCGGCACATTCATGAACACATTGAACGCAGTTGGAATTCTGTCCGGCCCGACACCATAAGGCGCGAGCGCCTCCACCAGATTACCAAAGCAGCCTCGATGCGGATGCTCATGCCCATAGATGATGCGGAACGTATCGGCCGAGCAGGGCGTCAGCAAAAAATCATGCCGCCCCACAGTATCTTCCACAATCTCGAACATGATCCGGCTGCGATTGGAATACACCGCATCGCCAGCCGTGAGATAAATCTTGCTGAGATAATCGAGCGTCCGCCCATTCGACAGAAACTCTTCCACATCCCCCGCGTTGAACGCGACGAGATCGGAGACCTGCTCACCTTGCGGATCGATCACCTTCAGCCGCGCGCCCCTGGGCAGACGAAACGCAACGCCGGATCGCGGCGCAATCCGCTCAATCATCTGTGCCTGCAAACGGGCAGCGCCAGTCTTCACCGACTTCGCGCCCGCTATATTGCCGCGCCTCGCTCTCCTGTCCGTGTTCCGAAATCATCGGATTTATGCTCCCGTTCGCCTTTTCGTCGCGGTGCAGAATAACTTCCTTGATACGATGATACTGGCCTCGCGCCCGCAAGTCCTGAAACTGTTCATGCAGGTTGAACACAATCGTCGGGTGCGGCGCCTGCCGCGCCGCGCGGCTTGCGCCCGGATGCAGCCCGACAACAAAGAACGCATGACCGCCCATGCTGAAGCCGAAATCAGGCGACGCCGGATCGCGGCTCACTTTCTCGCTCCATGCGAATGTCTCGGCGTCGAGTTGATGAAAGGCGCGCAACCGCGCCCACAGATGCACCTCGAATTTGGCTTCACTCAAACGCAGCGGCTCTTTGAAGACCACAGCGAAACTCGTGAACATTTTCTTTTCGCTCTTATATGAGCGCACAAATTCGTGAATAGCTGCAACAATGTGCGCATCGTCCGCAGGGCAACGTATATTGCTCGCCTCATACGAAATGATCTGCTCGCGGCCCAGCGCCGACTTCGCGCCCACACAAGGAAAGTGCGGTTGACGAATAAAGTCATACAGCTCCGCCGACAGGCTTGCCTTGCCCGACATCGTCATGGTCTCGATCCGTTTTTGTGAAAACGAGGACTGCGCTCGTATGAAGACAACGAGGCTTCTTCTGATCGGTTCCTGTAGGCATGGCGTGCGGCTTATGGCACATTCACACATCGAAATTCGGGGGAGCGTCATGGCCGACAAAATCACCATTTCATCGCCGATCACGCTTCCGTGCGGCGCGGTGTTGAAAAACCGCATCGCCAAAGCGGCTATGACCGAAGGTCTGGGCGATGCGCAAAACCGCGCAACCGAAAAGCACGTCCGTCTTTATCGTCGCTGGGCGGAGGGTGGGGCGGGCATGTTGCTCACTGGCAATGTACAGGTCGATCGCCGCTATATGGAGCGTCCCGGCAACGTCGCCATCGACGGCCCGCAATCCAATGAAGCCATCGCCGCGTTACGCGCCTATGCGCAGGCAGGCACCATCAACAACACGCATCTGTGGATGCAGATCAGCCATGCTGGTCGCCAGACGCCTGCCTCCGTCAGCAAGGAGCCGCTGGCGCCCTCCGATAAACCGCTCGACATGCCCGGCGCGCAATTCGGCAAGCCCCGCGCCATGACCGGCGCTGAAATCGAAGACGTCATACGCCGCTTCGCCCATGTCGCCACCGTCGCTCGCGACACCGGCTTCACCGGCGTCCAGGTTCACGGCGCGCATGGCTATCTGATCTCGGAATTCCTCTCGCCTGACGTCAACAACCGCACGGATGAATGGGGCGGCAGTCTCGAAAACCGCGCTCGCCTTCTGCTCGAAGTGGTTCGCGCCATACGCAAGGCTGTCGGCACGGATTTTCCGATCTCGGTCAAACTCAATTCTGCCGATTTCCAGCGCGGCGGCTTCAGCCATAAAGACTCAATCCAGGTCGCCGCCTGGCTCAACGCCGAAGGTCTCGATCTCCTTGAAGTCTCCGGCGGCACCTACGAGCAGCCGCGTCTCGTCGGCCTCGACGATCTGACGCTGCACCCGGAAAAATCCGAGACGCGAAAAGAAAGCACTATCGCGCGCGAAGCCTATTTCCTCGAATATTCAAAAGACATTCGCGCCGCCGTCACCATGCCCTTGATGGTAACGGGCGGGTTCCGCACCGCTGCAGGCATGAACGCCGCGCTCGCCAGCGCCACCATGGATGTCGTCGGCATGGCGCGGCCCCTCTGCGTCGATCCATCCGCCGCCGCGCGCCTTCTCAGCGGCAGCGTTCGCGATATTCCCGCTTTTGAAAAAACGCTGCGTATCGGCCCCGGCATTTTGGGGCCGCATAGCCGCTTTAACATCGTCAAGGCATTGAACGGTTGGGGCCAGCAAGGCTGGTTCTGCTTGCAAATCCTCCGCATGGGCGACGGCCTCGACCCCGATAAGAAACTCGGCGTCTTCAGGGCCTTCCGCGACTACGCAAAGAACGAAGCAAAGACGGCGGCAGCGCTGGTTCGCTAAGGGGCCTCGCCCTTCGAGACACGTCCGCTTGCGCGAACGTTCCTCAGGGTGAGGATTTAGTTTTGTTGGTGTTTCAACCGTTCTCCGCACCCTGAGGAGCCGTGCAGCGGCGTCTCGAAGGGCGAGGCCCCCGCACTCACCACCGCCCCGAACTTCCTCCGCCGCCCGAGCTTCCGCCCCCGCCGCCGAACCCGCCGCCGCCGAAGCCCCCGCCACCGCGGCCGCCGCCAAATCCGCCGCCGCCGCCGCCCCACCAGATGCCGCGTCCGCGTCCGCCGCGTCGCCGCGCATTCAATGCGATCAGCAGCCATACGCCGAAGAAAATCAGAACCGGCAATGCGTTCTCCCAGCCCTCATCCTTTTTAGCCTCGGGCAGTTCCCCACCGCCCAGCACTTTCACAATCGCGTCCGTCCCCGCCTTGATGCCGCCGGAAATATCGCCCGCCTTGAAAGCCGGGATCACGATGCCGCGAATGATCTGCGAAGTCAGCGCGTCGGTGAGTTGACCTTCCAGCCCATAGCCCACCTCGATCCGCATCTCTCGCTCCGTGGGCGCGACGACGAATAACACGCCGTTATTCTTATCCTTCTGCCCGAGCGCCCAGACGCGAAACAACTCATTCGCATAGCCCTCGATATCGCGCCCCTGCAACGAGCCGACAGTCGCCACCACGACCTGATCGCCCGTCGCCGCCTCATGCGCGGCAAGTTCCGCTTCGATTTGGCGCGCGACCTCAACAGGGATCACATGCGCTTCATCGACCACGCGCCCCGTCAGCTTCGGCGGCGTGAAGTCGGCGGCGCTCGCTCCGGCTGAAAAGCCGAAGACGAGCAACGCCAGCAACAAGCCCACACGTTTGAACATCAGAACTGAACCTGGGGCGCTTTCTCTGTTCCCGCATCGGCTGTGAAGTTCGCCCTTGGTTGCGCATCGGGATAAAAGAGCGAAGCGACCAACCGACCGGGAAAGGTCCGAAGCGTCGTGTTGTAAGCCTGCACGGCGGCGATGTAGTCGCGCCGCGCCACCGATATGCGGTTCTCAGTGCCCTCGAGCTGCGATTGCAGCGTCAGAAAATTCTCATTCGCCTTCAACTGCGGATAGTTTTCCGTGACCACCAGCAGCCGCGACAATGCGCCACCAAGTTCGCGCTGCGCTGCCTGATATTGCTCCACCGCTTTCGGGTCGCTCGGATCGGGCGCCGTCATCTGGCCGACCTTCGCGCGCGCATTGGTCACTTCGGTCAGAACTTTTTCTTCGTGCGTTGCATAGGCTTTGACGGTTGCCACCAGATTGGGCACCAGATCGGCGCGCCGCTGATATTGGTTCAGCACCTGGCTCCATGCCGCGTTTGCCGCTTCGTCCTGCCGTGGAATGGTATTGACCTGCGAAAACATCCACACGCCGATGACAACGACAACGGCGAGTATCCCCAAAAGAATGCGCATAAATCCCTCGATACTGATTCAATCCGTAACGAGGCTAACTGCCGCAAGAGGGCGGAGCAATGCGCTCTGCACTTTGCATAAACAAACCCTCACCCCGATGAGTCACGCAACAGCGTCTCGAAGGGCGATATCCATCTCCACAGGGGGTGTTGTGAAAAAAGAATGCCACGCAACCCCGCTCAAGCGGAAGCCCCGGATAATCCTGTCGGGCGTTCCCTCGCGGGGTTGCTTATGGATGTGCGTCTCGCACTCGCCCTGACTGATGAGCCGGGCCTTTTCCATTGCCTTTTCGCCTGCGCACTCAATGTGAGAAACACGGACGTCAGGATCTTGTTGCGCTCTCTGGCCTAAACGGTTCACTGACCGGTCGCCCATGAAGAACGCGCTAGGTGGGCTATGAAATGCAGGTGTCCATATGTAATCAGGACATTGCCTGCGTCGGTGGAGTCATCTTCGTAAACCTCCTCCGTTGGTGAGACAAAAAAATGCTAGGCCGTTCGCAAGGGCGGTGCAACAGCTATTCGCACTCAATTTTCCACAGCCTGTTTGAGCCAATTGAGTCAATAAGGTTGACATAATAAAGTCGTATACAGACGATATTTCCGGGGAATGGCATATTAAATCTTTATGCGGAATGTTTTCCGAACCCCGCGTCCTGCTTCGGCGCAAATAAAAAGGGCCGGAGTTTCCTCCGGCCCTTCATTCGCAATGGCGCGAGCGATCACACGCTGTAATACATATCGAATTCAACCGGATGCGGCGTCATTTCGTAACGCAGGCATTCTTCCCACTTGAGATCGACATAGGCCTTGATCTGTTCGGCGGTGAAAACGCCGCCTTTCAGCAGGAAGGCATTGTCGGCTTCAACCGCCAGCAGTGCTTCGCGCAGCGAGCCGCACACAGTCGGGATCTGCTTCAGCTCTTCCGGCGGCAGGTGATAGAGGTCCTTGTCCATCG
>CAZLLB010000120.1:0-9303 GCA_964560165.1 uncultured Parvibaculum sp.
CGCCAGATCGTCGGCGCAACCCGGCCGCATGTGCTGGCGCGCGTGCGCGAACTTTTCGGCGCGGAACCTGAAGCTACGCCGACCGCGGAGCGTCTCTCCCAATTGCGCGACGATGCCAACGGCAAGGCCGCCGTCGAAGCGGGCTATGCCTATGACGGCTACATCCAGCTTAAAGTCAGTTCGGTTCTCGACAGGCTGACGCAGTTCATCGCCGAGACCAGCGGCATCACGCATAATCCGAGTAAATATCTCGCTTTGTCGCGCGCTGTCGAAGCCTGGGCAAAATGCCAGGAGGTTTTCCCCGTCCATTGGACGCGCATGGATGGGCATACAGAAAAGCCGACCGCGCAGACATCATGGGTGCGCTTCCTGCGCGATTTCGATTTGAATTTCCGCATCCGCCGTCTGCGTTTCGTCGTCCGCCGTCTCAATGAACTCTATGAGGAAAAAGCAGGCGGGCCGGACCACACCGGCGCGCTCGACGAATTCAAGGCGAGCCTTTACGAAAGCCTCGAACTTTTGAACTCGCGCCCGACGAGCCGCCTTCAAACACCCACCATCAAGCGCATGTGTCTTGGCATCTTTGAGGAAGGCAGCGCAGGACCGGCGGAAATAGACGCGCTGGTGCAGGCCATGGGTCCGGCGCTCGATCTCGTCGGCGCGGATCAGACCATCGACCAGAGTTTCGCCATCATGTCGCAAAGCTATCTGCCTCATGCGCCGCGGCTCGAATTGATGCAGGCCTATATCGGCTTTCCGTTTTTCGACGTGCTGACGTTGCCGCTAAACAAATGGAATGATCTCGACGACGTCGATACGATGCAGGTCGATCGCATCAGCCCGGAAGATGCAAAGGCTATTCGCTCAGGCGGCGCGCAAGCGACGCTGATGGGCCGAAATCTCGGCCACTTCGCTGCTTTCTTCAGCCGCCGCGCGCGCGAGAATGATTATCTCTGGGGCCGTCTCCATGCCGCTGATCGCCTCGTCGATATCGTCGCCAGTGCGGGCGCGACCTCGACTGCCGCACCGGGCGCCGATTTCACCAATCTTAAAATGCGCCTCTTCCGCTCGATCCTGAAAGCCGAAGCGCCGCACCTCACCAGCGTCCCCGATCTCATTGCCGACATAGAACGCGAAATTGCTGCGCGCTGCGGTCAGGATAGAGCTGCGGCGGGCCGCGCTTCGGAAGCCAAGGCGGCGGATTAGGGGACAGCCCTGTTTCCGTCATTGCGAGCGTCAGCGAAGCAATCCAGAAGCCGCATATGTAGAAAGACTGGATTGCTTCGCTGACGCTCGCAATGACAGCCAAGAAGCTGATAACAGGATGCTGATGGGGCCTGAGGAGCGGCATTCACTAAATGAACTACCTCGCCGCCGACATCTCCGTGCAAGGCGACAGGTCCTGCGCTCCCGATGGCAACTTCGCCGCGCGATCCGCCATCCAGGCTTCAATGTCTTTCCACACCACCTCGCGCTCCAGGTCGCGCAGCAGCATGTGATAGCCGTTGGCATAACAGGCCGCCGTAACATCCACATGCGCGGCGCGCATATCGCTCAGCGACTTGGCCACCGGGACCGGCGGCACGATTTCGTCATGTGCGCCATACATCAGCAGCACCGGCACGTCGATATGCGGGGCCGAAGACGCCGCCTCGTCCATCAGTCCCACCAGTCCATAGATCGTGCCGATCTGTGTTCCCTTGATCACCAGCGGATCGCGGCCCAGCGCCTTCAGCATTTCGATATTGTCTGAAGCGCGAATGTTCAGCCCACGTCCGGTCACTGTCATGGTGGGCAGCGTA
The DNA here is from genome assembly GCA_964560165.1 of uncultured Parvibaculum sp. Taxonomy (GTDB): domain Bacteria; phylum Pseudomonadota; class Alphaproteobacteria; order Parvibaculales; family Parvibaculaceae; genus Parvibaculum. The sequence goes on from CAZLLB010000120.1 coordinate 1,803, forward strand.
TGCGCGCTCATCCATAGCACCGTTTCATAAAAGGCGTTCATCGCCCGCCAGCCCCAGACGGCCGGGGCCGCGAGAATGACGCCATCCACCCTGGGCGGATTGGGCGAGGTGAAGGCGCGCATCGCCACCGCGCCGCCCATGCTTTCGCCGAGAAGATAGACCGGCAGGCCGGGATGTTTCTCGCACACCAGCGTGATCACCGCATTGAGATCATCGGCCATGCGCGGTGCGCCAGCCCAAAGCCCGCGCCCCGGCGCGCGTCCAAAGCCGCGCTGGTCATAGGCGTAAACCGTCACGCCGCGCTCCTGAAACCAGCGCCCCGGCATATCGAAGGCGTTCTGATAATCGTTCATGCCATGCAGGCCGATGATGATCGCGTGAGGCTCCGCCGCCGCCCAGACCTGCAATGGCAGCCGCGCGCCGTCCGAGGTCACGACATTCGTCGCCTCGATGCGCGGCGTATAGGTCGCATTGCCCGTCGCCATCAGGCGCGGCGCGCAGCCGAGGCCGAGCGTCGCCACCAGCGCGCCTCCCAATAGAAGCCGGAACACACGTTTCATTTTCCGCCTTGCGTTTTCCCCGATGCCGGGCCGCCGATCAGCGCACGAACCTTTCGGCGCAACATGGGAAGTACGTCCTCTTCGAACCATGGGTTTTTCTTGATCCAGGCCGTATTACGCCATGAGGGATGTGGCAGGGGTAAGGCATGAGGCCCATACTCCCGCCATGCCGCGACCGTTTGAGTGAGGTTGGGTTTGCGGGCCTGTCCTAGATGCCAGCTCTGCGCATATTGGCCGACGAGCAGCGTCAGTTCGATTTTAGGCATCAAGGCCATAAGATCGGCATGCCAATGCGCAGCACATTCGCGGCGCGGCGGCAGGTCGCCGCCCTTGGCGTCCTGCCCCGGAAAGCAGAACCCCATCGGCACGATGGCGATTTTTGAGACGTCGTAGAATTCCTCCGACGTCACGCCCATCCATTCGCGCAAGCGGTCGCCACTGCGGTCGGTAAAAGGTATTCCAGATTCATGCACGCGCGTTCCCGGTGCCTGCCCCGCAATGCAGATACGCGCCGTCCGCGATACGCTCAGCACCGGGCGCGGCTCATGCGGCAACGGAGCCCCGATGGGATTTTCAATGCAAATGCGGCAGGCGCGAATATCCGCAACGAGCTTATCGAGGCGTGTCGGCATTCGCTGATTATACCCGAGGCGATTACAGAATATCGACGTCCATTTTCGTCACATCCCCGGCCATGGCCTCGCCCTACCTCACATCCTTCAGCATATTGCGGGCGATGATGACCTGCTGCACTTGGCTGGTGCCTTCATAAATGCGGAAGATACGCACGTCGCGATAGAAACGCTCAATGCCGTAATCGGCCACATAGCCCGCGCCGCCATGTATCTGCACCGCGCGGTCGGCAATCCGGCCCACGGCTTCGGAGCAGAAGAGTTTCGTGCAGGAGCTTTCGGTCGCCACATCCTCGCCCGCGTCGCGGCGGCGGGCGGCGTCGAGCACCATGCAGCGGCCCGCATAATGTTCCATCTTGGAATCGGCCAGCATCGCCTGCACCAGTTGCAGATTGCCGATGGGCGCGCCGAACTGTTTGCGCTCGGCGGCATATTTTGTCGAATCCGCAACGAGGCGATCGGCAACGCCCATGCAGACGGCGGAGATATGCAGCCGTCCGCGCTCCAGCACCTGCATCGCCGTGATGAAGCCCCTGCCCTCCGTGTCGCCAAGCAGGCATGAGGCCGGTATCCGCGCATTGTCGAAAATGACGTCGCAAATATGCGCGCCCTGCTGGCCCATTTTCTTTTCAGGCTTGCCGATCGAAATGCCCGCAATGTCGCGCGGCACGATGAAGGCCGAAACGCCCTTCGCGCCCGGCGTCTTGGGGTCCGTGCGCGCCAGCACCGTGAAGGCATGCGCTTTGTTGGCATTGGTGATGAAACGCTTGGTGCCGTTGACGACATAGTGGTCGCCGTCGCGGATCGCGGTCGTCTTCAGCGCTGCCGCGTCCGAGCCTGCTTCCGGCTCCGTCAGTGCGAAGCTGATGATGACCTCGCCGCTGGCGATCTTAGGCAGCCATTCGGTCTTCTGGTCCTCGCGGCCATGCATCACGATGCCCTGGCTGCCGATGCCCACATTGGTCCCGATGACGGAGCGGAAGGCGGGCGAGGTGCGGCCCAGCTCGAACATCAGCAGGCATTCCTCCTCCATGGTCAGGCCCAGCCCGCCATATTCCACCGGCACCGAAATGCCGAAGAGGCCGAGTTCCTTCATCTCCTCGATGATTTCGACAGGCACGGCATCGTCTTCCGATACCTTGTCCTCGATGGGCCGCAGCCGTTCATCGACGAAGCGCCGAACGGAGGAAATGAGCTGTTCGCGTGTTTCGGCATCGAGGGCCATGGTCGCTCCGGCTTGAAGAGTGAAAGTCGGGGCGGAATTTAGGCCATGAAAGCGGAGGGGGTCAAAGGTTGAAAGCGCGCGCCTTGCCGCGCCTCAGCCAACCGCCATTTCCGTCGCAAAGCGTTCAAGGGCCGAAACCGGCTTGTAGGAGGTCGCCGTAAAAATACGGTCGGCGCGTTCCCCGTCAGTGGAGAGCGGCATATAGGCGGCCTCAAAGGTCATATGCCCGCGCCCGCCAAACTCCATACTGCCGCCCACGCCGAGCGGGCGATGAAGCGTCGCTACGGCCTTGTAAAGCTCATGCAGCACCGTGCCGAGATGCGGCGTATGCTCATTGGCATCGACAACCGAACGGCCGCGCAGGTTGATGCCGTGGGAATAGGCCACTTCCTCCCCGATCAGCCGATAGGTCAGCCTGAACGGATCGTAATCGACCTGAATCATCATCAGATGCGGCATATGCCGGGCGAAATCCACAGGGTCCATGTCCCTGGGTGAGGGCATCTTGCGGGAGCCGCGTTTGGCATACCAATAGTTCAGAACTTCGACGACCATCGGATCGCTCAGGTCGCGCAGCTTGCGCAACCCAGCACCGCTCGCACCGGCGTCCGCGATCAGGGCGTCGTAATATTCCTTCACCGGCACTCTCCAAGCAGACCCGCGCTTCCTCCGGGCGACGCGGCGACATTAGTGAGCAAGGGCTAATTGGAGGTGAACAGGGCTGGGTCCGTGTGCCTCTTCCTGATAAGAAACGGGCAATCGCAACTCATCTGTCGGGATTCAGTACTGTATGTCTAAAACACCGAGCGCAAAGCTCGCCGCCGCCGGCTTCAAGGGCTGGGACGGCACGGACCCTTTTGAGGATCACGCAGGCCCCTATTTCTCACGCAAAGCGGAAAATGGCGAGGTCATCTGCGCCTTTGAGGCGACGCCGGTGCATTGCAACGGCGGCGGCTTCATGCATGGCGGCGCGCTGATGACCTTTGCGGATTATTCGCTTTTTGCCATCGGCGGCGACGTGCTTGATGGTCCCTGCGTCACGGTTTCCTTTAACGCCGAATTTACAGCTTCCGCACCTTCCGGCGTCACCATCTATTCACGCGGCGAAGTTGTGCAAAATACCGGCAGCATGGTTTTTCTGCGCGGACAGGTTTATGTCGAAGAGGGTGACGCGACACGCACCCTTCTAAATTTCAGCGGCATCGTGAAGCGGATAAAGCGCAGGCCGGTCTAACTTCGGCCGCTCCAGAAAAGGGCTTTGCATGGTCACCTTGAGCGTTCTCGACCAGTCTCCCATCCGCAAGGGCGGCACGGCAGCGGAAGCGCTCGCCAATACAATCGACCTTGCGCGCCATGCCGAGCGTCTGGGCTATAGCCGCTACTGGCTTGCCGAGCATCACAACAGCACATCCTTTGCTGGCTCAGCGCCCGAGATCATGATTGCCGCCGTCGCGGGCGCGACCTCGCATATCAATGTCGGCTCGGCGGGCGTCATGCTGCCCCATTACAGCCCACTGAAGGTCGCCGAGCTTTTCCGCTTGCTCGAAACGCTTTATCCCGGCCGCATCGACCTCGGCCTTGGCCGCGCACCGGGCTCGGACCAGCGCACCTCGCGCGCGCTTCAGCCGGGGCCGCAGGCCTATCCCATCGACGTCTTTCCCCAGCAGGTCGAATTGCTGGTCCAATTTCTTGAAGATGCGATGGGGCTCAGCGGCGAGCGCGGCGGCTTTCCCACCGATCACCCCTATACCGGCATCCACGCGACGCCACGCGGGCCGGGCATGCCCAATCTCTGGATGCTTGGCTCAGGTGGCGACGGTGCAGCCATCGCCGCCCAATTCGGCCTTGCTTATTGTTTTGCGCATTTCATCAATCAGGATGCGGGCACCGCGCCGCTGGAAATTTACCGGCGCAGCTTCAAACCATCGCGCGACCTCACCTCGCCGCGCGGCTCCCTCGCCGTATCGGTCACGGTCGCAGAAACGGAAGAGGAGGCGCGCCGCATTTCCGCGCCGCGCAATCTCTGGGTCGTGCAATTGCTGCAAAACCGCGCCAGCGCCTTCCCCACCGTCGAGGAAGCGCTCGCCTATAATTATTCCGACGAAGAAAAAACCATGCTGCACGCCGTCGAACGCCGCGGCATCGTCGGCTCGCCCGAGCAGGTGCGTGGCCGCATGCTGCAAATGGGCGCAGATCACGGCGTCGATGATTTCGTCGCCCTGACCATCACCTACGATCAGGCCGACCGCGTGAAGTCTTACGAGCTGCTGGCGCAGGCTTTCGGACTCAAAGCAAGACCCTCATCCTGAGGAAGTGATTATCCCAGCTTCGCCGCCTTGCGCACCATCCGCCTGTCGAGCGCGGCACGTAGCCGGGCCTGGCGTTCCTGCGTGATTGGATATTGCCAGATCACGATAGTCGAGATGATCCAGAGCGCCAGCGGCACAAGGCAATACATCGCCGTCAGCATGAATAGCGATACATCCGAATTCGTCTGCGACTGCGGATTGAAGCCGATCCAGCCGAGAATCGGCAGCGCGATACCGACGCCCGCCGCCTCGAAAATCTTTCGCACCATTGCCAGAAAAGCGAAAAGGAAAGCCGTGCGCTGCTCGCCGGTCTTGATCATGTCGAGATCGCAGACGTCAGCCAGAATGGATTGTCCCAGGATCGGCGCGGCACCGATGGTGAAGCCCTGGATCAACGTGATGAAAAGCAGGGCCGGAAATACCGCTTCGGGATGAACCGGCTTCACCACATAGATGACGACCGGCACGAAGGCGAAAGCAAAGAGGCTGATGAAACCCGCAACGCCGATGCCTTTGTGCTTGCCGATCTTGCCGCCGATCTTCACCCAGAAAGGCGAGCCGACGACACCGGCAAAAAACAGCACAAAAATCAGGATCGAACTGCCCGACCCCAATTGCGCCACATGCTCGAAGAAGAGCACCGCGACGCCCGCATTGATCGAGCCTGCCAGCGCGCCGATGATCGTCGCCAGCAGCACGATGCGCAGCGGTCCATTGCGCATGGCGATACGCATACCCACCACGAATGAAATCGGTGTGCTGATCTGCACCGCCGGTTCGGGCACCGAGCGCAGCAAAATAAAGAGGCATATAGGCAGCAGACCCGCCGTCAGCCAGCCCAGCGCCGCCATAGCGTCACGGCTCGCCGCGCTCGCCTCACCACCCCCATGGCTGGCGATGATCGGCACGGTGATCGCGACCAGCAGGCCGATCAGCAGAAAAATCTGGCGACTGCCGGTGATGCGGTTGCGCTCGTGATAATCCTCCGAGACCTCCGCACCCCACGCGCCATAGGGAATTTCGATCAGCGTATAGCCGAAATAAATCGCCGCGATCCAGATCAGCAGATAGGCGTTGCTCACCTCCATCTGCGGAATGAAAAGCATCAGCGAAGAGATCGCCATCACGATGACGCCGGCGATGATCCATGGCCGCCGCCTGCCCCAGCGCGTATGCGTGCGGTCGCTCCAGCGACCGATAAAGGGATCGACGATGACGTCGCTCAGCCGCGCCAGCATCAAGATGACGCCGACGGCGGTTAGGCTCAGGCCAAGCGTGCCGGAATAGAAAGGCGGAATATAGATCGCCAGCGGCAACCCGATCACAGCCATGGGCACGACAAGCTGCCCATAAGCGAAAAGTTGCCAGCGACTCAGTTTCTGAGCGCCGATCGGCCCCGCATCCATACACGTCCTCCCCGACGTCACTATTTAGTAAATGCGTTGTACTATCTCCTCGTCAGGTTCCGCAACATCCTTCGAGCGGAAGGCCCCTCGCCATTCCCCAACGCCAACTCCACATGAACCTCCCCTTCAGCCTGCGTTCATGCGCCTTTCGCTAATTTCGATCCTGCCCGATGACCTCGCGTCAAACGGCAGCCTCCTCCCCAACTCATTCGGGTGCAAGGGAGAGGCACGATGGCGGCGTCCAGACCGTACCCCATGGGCGCCGCCATCTATTTCTCCCGCTTTTCCGAACCACCCTCTCCGTCATTGCCCACTTTCAATCCTCCCCTGAGGAGCGGCGAAGCCGCGTCTCGAAGGGCGAGGCCCCATTCAAGCCGCCGCACTCGGCCGCGCCGAAACCCGCTGATGCCACGCTTTCAAATTCGCGCATTCATCCGGAATCTCCAGCCCGATGAACTTCGCAAAATCCATCGTGCAAAGCGCCGAAATATCCGCCACCGAATAATGCGCCCCGGCAATAAACTCCCGCCCAGCAAGCTCCTTATCGAGCCAGCGCATCGCATTGAAGGCTGTCTCCCGGTTCGCCTCACCAAAATCGCGGAACTGCTTCACGATCTTCGAGGTCCGCGCATCCGCGTGCCGCCACACATTGCCGATCGGGTTCATCACCGCAAATTCGATGCGCCTGATCCACATGTCGATTTGCGCAATCTCCACCGGCGTTGCGCCGAAGAGCGCGGGTGTCGGATGCAGCGCCTCGAAATAGCGGCAGATCGAAATGCTCTCCGAAATATGCGTGCCGTCGTCAAGCTCCAGCACCGGCACCTGCCCCAGCGAATTCTTTTCCTTGAATTCCGGCGCCTTGTGCTCGCCCTTCATCAGCGAGATCGGCTCATAGGGAACGGACAATCCTTTTTCCGCCAAAAAAATACGCACCCGGCGCGGGTTCGGAGCCGGATTGCCGACGTCATAGATTTTCATACCACTCTCCCTCTGGTTCTTTTGCTTTATGTAATCAGCCCGATCACCGCGCCCGTCATCACGGTCGCCAGCGTGCCCGAAACAATGGCGCGCGTGCCGAGCGTCACAATGTCGGAGCGGCGCGAGGGCGCAAGCGCCGTCAGCCCGCCAATCAAAATCCCCACGCTGCCCAGATTGGCAAAACCGCACATGCCATAGATCATGATCAGCGACGAACGCGCGCTCAATGCGCCCTCCGGCAGGTGCGACAGGTCGATATAGGCGATGAACTCATTGAGGATCGTCTTCGTCCCCATCAATTGCCCCGCCGTCTCCATTTCGCTGGCCGGAATTCCCATCAGCCAGACCAGCGGCGCAAACGCCCAGCCGAAAAAGCGTTGCAGCGTCA
>CAZLLB010000121.1:0-7559 GCA_964560165.1 uncultured Parvibaculum sp.
GGCGCCTTGGAGCCTTTGGGCCTTTGGGGGCCTCGCCCTTCGAGACGCGGGCTTTGCCCGCTCCTCAGGGTGAGGGTTTGGGGAGGAGGGTTGGAAAGGTAGGGGAAATTGTCAAGAGGACGACAATCTTTCGGAAGCATGGAGCGCATGGTGTCCATCAATGGGGCCCCGCCCATCGAGACGCCGCTCTCGCGGCTCCTCAGGGTGAGGTTCAACTCAGAAAAGCGCCTCACCCTAGGGAGCGATGCGGAGCATCGCGTCTCGAAGGGCGGGCCCGCGATCATGCGCAAGATGGATCAGCTTGATCCTTCATATCGAAACTGACGGAGGCAAACCCATGTCGAAAACGGAAAAGCATTTGCGCGCAACATTCACGGATATGCAGGACGGCACGCAAGAGGACTGGTCGCGGATTGCAAATGAATTCTTGCCCTTCGCGGCGAAACTGCCGGGCCGGGTACTCGATCATTTGCGGCTGCTAGATGGCGACTATGGCGGCTTCATCGTCGATCGGCTGACGCATAGTTTGCAAACGGCGACGCGGGCGCATCGCGACGGACGGGACGAGGAATATGTCGTCTGCGCGCTGCTGCACGATATTGGCGACACGCTGGGGAGCTATAATCATCCAGACATCGCGGCCGCGATCCTGAAGCCTTTTGTCAGCCCTGAGAATCACTGGATGGTGCAGCATCACGGCATTTTCCAGGGTTATTATTTCTTTCACTATCTTGGTATGGACAGGGATGCGCGCGAGCAATTCAGCGGTGACCCGCTTTACGCCTATACAGAGGAGTTCTGCGCCAAGTACGATGCGCCTGCTTTCGATCCAACTTATGATAGCCAGCCGCTCGATTTCTTCGAGCCGATGGTGCAGCGGGTGCTAAGCACTCCCAAACATTGAAACAGCGATACGGAGCCCCGACCCTGATGGCCGAGACCCGCCTTTCTGCATGGAAACTTTCCGCTTTTTCCGGCCCCGCCGTACCGATTGCCGCGCTGGGGCTGCCCATCGGCGTTTACTTGCCGCAGTTCTATGCCGGTCCCATGGGGCTCGGCCTTGCGACTGTCGGCACGATCTTCATGCTGGCGCGCTTCTGGGATGTGATCACCGATCCGGTGATGGGCATTGTTTCGGATCGCTTTCCATCGCGCTGGGGCAGGCGGCGGCACTGGCTCGTGCTCTCGGTGCCGATCACGGCGCTTGCTGCCTATTTCATTTTTATGCCGTCTGCGCCGATCACGGCGGGCTACCTGCTTTTCTGGATGTTCATTCTCTATGTGGGATGGACGATGCTCACCATTTCGCACATGGCATGGGCGGCGGAGTTGAGCGACGACTATAATGAACGCTCGCGGGTGCAGGCATTTCGCGAGGGGTTTCAAATTCTCGGTGTGCCGCTTGTGCTGGCGCTGCCCGCCATCATCGAGGCGATGGGCGTGGGGCACATGGAGACGGCGCGCGTCGAGGCGATGGGCTGGTTCATCATCGTGCTTCTGCCGCTGACGGTTCTCATTAATCTGCGTTTTGTCGGCGAGCGTCCGGTGACGCCGCAGCCTGTGATCTCGCTGCGTGAGGGCATTGCGCCGCTGCTGAAAAACCGCGCGCTGCAACGCCTCGTGGTGGCCGATTTCGTCAGCGGGTTTTCCGCCGCGGCGCTCGGCTCGATGTTCATCTATGAAGTGACGCATGTGTGGCAGCTTGGAAGTTGGGCGAGCCTGCTGCTGCTCTTCTATTTTTTCGCGGGGCTTGGTTTCATCCCGCTGGTGCTGCATCTCAGCTATCGTTTCGGCAAGCATTACACGCTTGTAGGCACCGCGCTCTTCAACGCCATCTTTGCACCGGCGCTGTTTCTCATTCCGCCGGGCAATGTCTGGATCGCCGGGCTGGTGCTGCTTTTCCTCGGCGTCAATGTCGGCAGCGCGACGATCCTTTATCGCTCGATCATGGCTGACGTCGCCGATCTCGACGAGTTGCATACTGGCCAGCGGCGGACGGGGCTTTTCTATTCGCTGCTGACGCTGACGCAGAAAATCGGCGGGGCGGTCGCCGTCGGCATCGTGTTCTGGACGCTCGCCTATATCGGCTTCAATCCGCGCGGGGAGAACACCGAAGCGGCGGTCGGCGGATTGTCGATGGTCTTCGTCGCCGTGCCCGTGATCAGCAACCTGCTGGTGGCGATCATCATGTGGCGCTTTCCCATCGGGCTCAAAGAGCAGGAGGACCTGCGCCGCAGGCTTGAAGAGCGGATGGTGGAGGAATTGGAGACGGTGGAACGCCCGTCCTTGTCATAACGGGGACATAACGGGCGGCCTGACAGTGTGATGCCGAAAGAGGCTTGGCCCGGCGTTTCCGCTTGGGCATACTTCGCAAATCAGGGGGAGGCGGGCGTCAAGATCCGCCGGGACCCGAGATGCGGGGAGGATATATGTCGGCTGGAACGGTGGGGCGCAAAGCGCCTCTTTCGCGTGGGACGTTGCTCGCTTTTGCGTTCCCGGCAGCGCCGATCTCGGCGATGGGTCTGCCTCTGGTCGTGCATCTGCCGCCCTTCTATGCGGGGACGATGGGGCTGGGGCTGACCGTGGTCGGCTCGATTTTTATGCTGGCGAGATTTTGGGACGTTTTCACCGATCCGGTGCTCGGCATCGTTTCGGATCGTTTCGAGACGCGATGGGGCAGGCGGCGGCACTGGATCGTTCTGTCCGTGCCGATCATGCTGGTGTCGGTCTATATGATCTTCATGCCGTCAACGCCAGTGAGTGCGACTTATCTCGTCTTCTGGTTGTTCGTGCTCTACGCCGGATGGACGCTGCTCACCATTTCGCACATGTCTTGGGGCGCGGAGCTGACGCCGGATTATCACGAGCGATCGCGCGTGCAGGGCGCGCGCGAACTGCTGCTGATCCTCGGCATGGTATGCGTGCTGGCGCTGCCCGCTGTGATCGAACTGATGCATCCCGACAATGTGGCGACCGCGCGCGTCGGCGCGATGGGCTGGTTCGTGCTGATCCTACTGCCGATCTCGGTTGCCATCGCGGTGTGGAAAGTGCCCGAGCGTGAAACGCCGCGACCCGAGCATGTGCCATTCGGGCAGGCGGTGAAGGTTCTCATTGAAAATCGCCCGCTGCGCTTTGTGCTGCTGGCCGATCTGATTTCCGGCATCTCGGGCGGCATTGTGGCGAGCCTGTTTCTATTTCTCGCCGAGGATGCGCTGAAGCTTGGCAAGTTTTCGAGTGCGCTGCTGCTTTGCTATTTCATTTCCGGTGTGATGTTCATTCCGCTCATCCTCTGGATCAGCCGCCGCTTCGGCAAGCACCGGACGGCAGCGGGCTCGGCGCTCTTCAACGCGGTGACGGTGCCGATGATCCTGCTGATACCGGAGGGGCACCCCGGACTGGCGCTTGGGGCTTTTCTGCTTTTCGGCGTCAATATGGCGGCGGGGCCTTTTCTCTTCCGCTCGATCATGGCTGATGTTGCCGATCACGATGCGGTGCAAACCAGGCAGACGCGGACGGGGCTGTTCTTCTCGCTGCTGACCTCGACCAACAAGATCGGCGCAGCGGTGGCTATCGGCCTGACCTATATGATGCTCGACGTCGTGGGTTTTGTGCCGGGCGGCGAAAACACGGTAGCGGCGCTTGACGGCTTGCGCGCGGTTTATGTGTGGCCTGCCACGGTCATCAGCGCGATTGTAGCGGTGATCTTGTGGCGTTTTCCGCTGGACGAAGCGCAGCAACAGGCAAATCGTGATATTCTAGACAGACGGCTGCTCGACGCTGCCGCTGCCGCCGCCGCTGTAGAGACAAGAACGCTCTCCCCAAGCGACGCACAATCCTCAGGTGCCCCCGCCGACTGATCTTTCAACTTCTTCACTCTTACATTCATTGGGGAGTTTCATCGGCGATGGCCGAACCCAGACATTCATCCTTGCGACTACTCGCCTATGCGAGTCCATCCATTCCCATTGCAGCACTCGGTCTGCCACTCGCTGTGCATCTGCCAGCTTTCTATGCGGGCGCGATGGGGCTGGGGCTTGCGACTGTCGGTACGATCTTTTTTCTGGCGCGACTTTTCGACGTTGTGATCGACCCGATGCTCGGGATTTTGTCCGACAAGATCGACACGCGCTGGGGACGGCGGCGGTTCTGGATGGGGCTCTCGGTGCCGATCCTGTTGGTGTCGAGCTATTACATTTTCATGCCGACGGAGCCGGTGACGGCCAACTATCTGCTCTTCGGGCTGTTCGGACTTTATCTCGGCTTCACGATGATCCTGCTCGCGCATATGTCCTGGGGCGCTGAGCTGAGCGACGACTATGACGAACGCTCGCGCATTCAGGGATGGCGCGAAGGGCTGACGACCATCGGCGTGCCGCTGGTGTTGATGCTGCCTGCGATCATCGACTATATCGGCGGCGAGCATATGGAGGGCCGGGGCGTTGCGGTGATGGGGTGGTTCATTATTCTCTCGCTGCCGGTGACGGTTTTCTTCGCAGTAACCAGCATGGGCGAACGCAAGGTGCGGCCGCAGCCGAAAATTTCCGTGCGCGAAGCCGTTGAGCCGCTGATCAACAACCATGCCTTGCAGCGTCTGGTGTTTGCCGATTTGGTCAGCGGGTTTTCCGGTTCGGCGCTCGGGGCGATGTTCATCTATGAGGCGACTTATATCTGGCAGGTTGGTGCTTACGCGAACCTGCTATTGCTGCTCTATTTCTTCGCAGGCGTCGGGTTCATTCCACTGGTCCTGAAAATCAGCTATCGCTTCGGCAAGCACCGCACGATGATCGGCGCGTCGCTGTTCAATGTCGCTTTTGTGCCGACGCTGTTTCTCATTCCGCCGGAAAACGTATATGTCGCCGGACTTGTTCTGCTTTTCCTCGGCGTCAATGTGGCAAGTCCGGCCGTGCTCTATCGCTCGATCATGGCCGATGTGGGCGACTATGATGAGGTGCATACGGGGCAGCGGCGCACGGGGCTTTTCTATGCCTTGCTGACTTTCTCGTCGAAGGTGGGCAGCGCGATTGCCATTGGCGTGGCGTTCTGGGCGCTCGATTTCATCGGCTTCAAGCCGGGCGGAGAAAACGCCGCAAACACGCTCTCGCATGTGAATGTGCTTTTTGTGGCGATACCGTTTTTCTGCAATCTCGGCGTTGCTTGCTTGATGTGGGGATTTCCCATCGGCCTTGAGGAGCAGCGTGAGCTACGGCGTATCCTCGACGAGCGCATCGTCGAGGAGGCCGAGAGCGTGGAACGGCCGGGCGTTATTATCGCCGGCGGCTAGAGATCAATGACCGCCGCAGCCGCAACCGCCGATGAGAGCATTGCCATGCGCGTCATAGGCGCTGGCGACGGAGCGGGCCGAGGCGTCTGCCGTAGCGGCGAACTCGTCGCGGGCCGCCTTGCGCAGATCGGCGTCGGTCAGGAAATCGAGTGCGGTCATGGCGAGGGCTTTCGCGCCGTCGATGCAGGCCTTGTCGCCGAGTTCGCCGCCTGCCCAGCGCGCAAATTCCGGATTGTGGATCACGACATTCGGCGGGGCGCAGGAAATCATCGGATGGATTGAGGGGACGCGGTGGCTGACATTGCCCATGTCGGTGCTGCCCGCCGAACCGCCCGGCATTTTCTCCAGCGGGAAAAAAGTGCGACCGACATTCTTCATGTTGGCTTCATATGAGCGCGCAAGCGGCATGCTGGTTTTGAGGTCGAGATAATCGGCCATGGCCCATTTGATCTCGACGGTGCAGCCGGTGGCCAGTGCGCCCGCCTCGAAGCAAGCTTGCACACGCTTTTTCAGCGCGGCGAGGTCTCCGGCATAAGCGGCGCGGACATAGAAGAAGCCTTCGGTTTCGTCCGGCACGATGTTCGGCGCATTGCCGCCGCGCGTGATGATGCCGTGGATGCGTTCGGTTGGCTTGATGTGCTGGCGAAGCTGGGCGATGGATTGATAGGCGGTGATGAGCGCGTCGAGCGCATTGAGGCCCGCATGGGGGATGGCGGAAGCGTGGGCGCTCTTGCCCTTATAAACGACGACGACTTCGGAGACGCAGATGCAGGGCATGGTAATGAGATCGATGCCTGCGGGATGGACCATCATCGCGGCGTCGAGACGGTCGAATGCGCCTTGCTGTGCCATCAGCTCTTTGCCGCCGCCGCGCTCTTCGGCGGGTGTGCCGAGATAGCGGATGCGACCGGGAAGGCTCGCGCCGAGCTTGGCGAGAGCGAGCGAAGCGCCGAGGCCGGTGGTTGCGATGATGTTGTGACCGCAGGAATGGCCGATGCCGGGAAGTGCGTCATATTCCGAGAGGATCGCGACCTCGGGCTTGCCTTCGGGGCCGAAGGTGGAGGCATAGGCGGTGGGGAGGCCGAAAGCGCCGCGCGTGACGGGAAGGCCAGCCGCTTCGACGCGCGAGGTCAGAAGCTTTGCCGCTTCGACTTCGTGGAAGGAGAGTTCGGGATTGGCGTGGATCGCGTGGCTCACTTCAAGGAGCGCGGGCGCCATGGCATCGATCGCGTCGCAGACTTCGCGTTTAAGGGCTGCTGTGGTCATTTTTCATCCTCCCGATTTTGGGAAATTGTAGCCGCTTGAGCGTGCTGTTTCCACCTTCGTCATTGCGAGGGTGGAAAGGGACATGGCAATCCAGACTGAATATGCGGCAAGATGAATGTTTCGCTGCGCTCGCTATGACGGCGCGTGTAACAGACGATGGAGAATCCATTGGAATATTTTGAATCAGACGGGCTCAAGCTTGCTTATCGCGTGGTGGGCGAGGGTTCGCCCATTGTGCTGGTTCACGGCTTTGCATCGACGCATGAGGTGAACTGGGTGGCGACGGGATGGTCGCGGGCGCTGGTCGATGCGGGGCGGCGCGTCATCATGGCGGATGGGCGCGGGCATGGCGCAAGCGACAAGCCGCATGACGAAGACGATTACACGCTTGAGGCGATGGCGGGCGATGTCATCGCGCTGATGGATCATCTGGGCGAGCCGGGCGCGGATCTGATGGGCTATTCGATGGGGGGCATGGTGTCGCTCGTTGCGGCGTCGATGTGGCCGGAGCGTTTCGACCGGGTGATTGCGGCGGGCGTAGGCGAGCGACTGCTGGACAGGAACAAGGATTCGAGTGCGGTGATCGAGGCGCTGCTGACGGATGATCCGGCGTCGATCGCAAATCCTGGCGCGAAAATATTTCGTCTGTTTGCGGATCAAAACAAGCAGGACCGCGTGGCGCTGGCGGCTTGCTTTGAAGCGGTGCGCGCCGATTTTCCGGTGGAGGGGTTGGGACAAATCCAGCGGCCCGTGCTGATTGTTGCGGGGGAGAAGGATGATCAGGCGGGGCCTGCCGCGCCGCTGGCCGCGCTGATACCGGATGGGCGGGGCTTTACGGTGCCAAAGCGCGATCATATGCGCGCGGTGGGGGACCATGCGTATAAGGATGCGGTGTTGAAGTTTCTGGAGTGAGGGCTGGCAGGTATTGGGGCCTCGCCCTTCAGGACGAGGCCCATTTATTACCGTGCGGTCAGAGGCGCAAACCCCAGATGCATGCCCGCATCGGTGATCA
>CAZLLB010000121.1:7659-9291 GCA_964560165.1 uncultured Parvibaculum sp.
TATTACCGTGCGGTCAGAGGCGCAAACCCCAGATGCATGCCCGCATCGGTGATCAGCGTTTCACCCGTAATGTGGTCTGAGCCTTCGCCAGCGAAGAAGACGACCGACTTGGCGATGTCTTCGGGTGTGCCGGCGCGGGCGAGCGGGGTGGAGGCTTCCTGCTGTTTGCGGATTTTCTGATATTGCTCCTCGCCGAAGCGGTCGGAGAACCAGCGCGTGCCGATGAAGCCGGGGCAGACAGCGTTGACGCGGATCAGTGGCGCCAGCGAGCGGGCGAGCGAAAGCGTCATGGTGTTGAGCGCGCCTTTCGACGCGGCATAGGCGACTGACGAGCCGATGCCGGTGACGCCCGCGATGGAGGAGATGTTGACGACGGAGCCTTTGCCCGCTTCGCGCATGGCAGGCGCGCAGGCGCGGATCATCTGATAAGCGCCGACGACGTTGATTTTGTAGATCCAGAGAAAATCATCGGCGGAGAGTGCGTCGAGATCGGCGTGGTTTGCAAACTGCGTGGTGCCTGCATTATTCACGAGAATGTCGATGCGGCCCCATGCGTCGAGTGCGGCCTTGGCGATCTTCTTGCAATCATCGTCATTACTTATGTCGCCCTGCGCCATGATGGCTTCGACGCCTTTGGCCTTGCAGAGCGCCAGCGTTTCTTTCGCTTCCTTCTCGCTCTTTGTGTAGTTGATGACGACCTTGCTGCCGCGCTCGGCCAGCATGATGGCAACTGCCGCGCCGAGACCCGTGGCCGAGCCGGTGACGATCGAAACCTTGTCCTTGAGTGTCATGATTGCTCCCCGGAGTTTGCGTATTTTGGGGAGTGTAGCGGCTCGCGGGTGATTGGCCCATAGATTGCGGCGTGACTATTCGTCAGGCGGGAAGCGGAAGGCGGCGAGGATCAGCTTGTCGGCAAAGCGGTGGCGCTTTTCCGGTGCGGTCGTCAACTCGATGCAGACGAGGTTGTCCTCGTGGCGGAGTGCGCGGCCCATGGCGCAGCCGACATCGGGCACGTCGAGGGCGAGGCTTGCGCCGAGCGCGGGGAGCGGCAGGCACTCGACCAGCGCGCCGGTCGCCGACATTTCATGGACGATGCAATCGACATCGACGCCCGCGAAGACGATGCGAGCCTCCATGCGCGTGCCGATGCGGCGGAAGCCGCGACGATCGCGGGCTTCGACAAGGCGGGCAGGTGGAAGCTCTGAATGTTTCGACATGATGGCGTCCCGGGCCGGATGGGCCCGGGAGCCAGATTATGTAGGGATGGTTGCCAAAGCGTTGCGTCTCAAGCGGGCTTGGGCAGATCGGCCAGGAAATCGCCGATGACTTTTTCAAAGTCGATGCGCTTGCCGAGCGTGGCCATGGGGCCTGCGGTCAGGCCGCCATCGACGGCGATGGTCTGGCCGGTGACGAAGGAAGAAGCGTCGCTGGCAAGGAAAAGCGCCGTTTCGGCAATGTCGCTGGGGAGGCCCGAGCGGGGGGTGGGCTGGATTTTCGCCAGATGCGTCTTCATGACTTCAGCGAACTGGTCGGCGACCTGCGTGCCGAGGCCGAGGCCCGAGCCGAAAATCGAGGTGGCGATGCCGCCGGGGCAGATGGCATTGGAGCGGACGAAATGCGGCGCGAGCTGGA
>CAZLLB010000122.1:0-9289 GCA_964560165.1 uncultured Parvibaculum sp.
TGGATCACGGGAAGCTCACCGACCATAACGGCAAGAAGATCGACTTCCGCAATGTTGTCCTCATCATGACAACGAATGCGGGCGCTTCGGAATCGCAGAAGAACGCGATCGGTTTCGGACGATCAAAGCGTGAAGGCGAAGATGAAGACGCTATCAAAAAGCTCTTCACGCCGGAGTTCCGCAACCGTCTTGACGCCGTCGTGCCGTTCTCCGCTTTGCCAGCGGATGTCATTGCCCATGTGGTCGAGAAATTCGTGCTGCAACTGGATGCGCAGCTTGCCGACCGTAACATCACAATCTCACTGACGCCGGAAGCCAACAAATGGCTTGCGACGCGTGGCTATGATGAGCAGATGGGTGCGCGGCCTCTTGCCCGCGTTATTCAGGAGTCCATCAAGAAGCCGCTGGCCGATGAAGTTCTCTTCGGTCGCTTGACGAAGGGCGGTCATGTTCTCGTCAAGGTCGGGGAGAATGATGATCTGGTCTTTGATATCGAGGAGGCTCCACCGCGCAGTTCCCCGCCGCCGAAAAAGCGTGGCGGCATTGATGGGGATAGCGGCTCGACGCCCAAGGTTCCGTTGCTCGTCGAATGACGAAGAACGCTGAAAGCATAAAGGCGGCCATGAAGTGCCTTGACGATTTCATGGCCGCCTTCAATTCGCGCGATCTTCCTGCTTGGGAAAAGACATTCAATTTTCCAAGCGTGCGGCTGGCGTCGAATACGCTCACCATCATCGAGCCGGGCCACCACAAAGGGAGCATGTTCGACACATCACTTGGTGATGGCTGGCATCATTCGGGCTGGGATCGGCGTGAAATCATTCATGCGGGAGATGAGAAAGTTCATCTCGACACCCGCTTCACGCGCTATCGTGCTGACGGCAGCGTAATCGGGCACTACGATTCTATTTACGTGGTGACCAGAGAAAATGGCCATTGGGGTATCAAGGCGCGATCGAGTTTCGCGCCTTAATTTGCGACGTAAAGCAAGAAACAGCACGGGAGAACGAACATGATCGGATATGTGACACTCGGCAGTAACGACCGGAAGCGCAGTGGCGCTTTTTACGATGCGCTGCTTGGAGAACTTGGCGGCAAGCGCGCGATGGAAGATGGCGACCGGATGATCCTTTGGTCAAACGGACAGGGGCCGATGCTCGGCGTCATCCAGCCATTTGACGGCAATGGTGCAACGGTTGGCAACGGCAACATGGTGGCGTTGGCGGTCGGCTCGCGCGCCAATGTTGATAAAATTCACGCTAAGGCGCTGGCGCTTGGCGGCAAGGATGAAGGGCCAGTCGGCCTTCGCGGTGGCAATTTCTACGCCGGTTATTTCCGCGATCTCGACGGCAACAAGCTCGTCGCCTTCCATATGGGTGCGTAAGCTTTTGCATGATCAAAAAGGCGCGGTCCTCGGACCGCGCCTTTTTTATTGGCTGAACGATCAAACACTCTTTGCGAGTTCGGCCTGTATCAGCGCGGCATGTTTCTTCAGCACTTCGAAATCAGCCATCTGACGCGCATGAAGTTTCATATCGATGCCATGCCAGCGCGGAATTATATGGGTGTGGATGTGGAAGACGGTTTGGCCTGCTTCTGGGCCGTTGAGCTGCGCGATCATGATACCGGGTGCCTTCATGGCGCTTTTCACCGCGGGTGCGAGCTTTTTCGCCGTCAAGGCCATGGCGCTGACGAACTCAGGATCGAGGTCGAAAAGATCTTCGGCCGGAAACTTCGGAATGATCAGCGTGTGACCTTCGGATTGTGGCATCACATCCATGAAAGCGAAGGTCTTTTCATCCTCATAAACCTTGAAACAGGGTGCTTCGCCGCGCAGGATTTTGGCGAAGATATTATTTTGATCGTATGCCATGGCTCTAAAAATGGTCCTCTTCGGTTTCCGCAGTTTTATCCTGCCGGAAGGGTGAGTATTCGCCAAGCAGGGCGATGTCGTGATCGACATGCGCTCGTTCTCTGGACAGATATTCTGCGACGGCCTGGCGGAAAGATTCGTTCGCGATCCAGTGAGCGCTATAGGTTCGCGCGGGCAAGTATCCCCGCGCGAGCTTATGTTCGCCCTGCGCCCCGGCCTCGACGCGGGTCAATCCGCGCGTGATTGCAAAATCGATGGCCTGATAGTAGCAACATTCGAAGTGCAGAAAGGGGTGGTGTTCGATGGCACCCCAATTTCGTCCGAACAGAACTTCGCTGCCGATGAAGTTGAGCGCGCCCGCTATATAGCGCCCACCGCGCTTTGCCATAATGAGCAGCGTCGCGTCGGCCATGCGTTCGCCGATCAGGCTGAAGAATTCGCGCGTGAGGTAGGGGCTGCCCCATTTGCGCTGGCCGGTGTCCATGTAGAAGCCATAAAACGCGTCCCAATGTGCTTCTGTCAGGTCGGCGCCTGTCACCCATTCAACGCTCACGTCATTTTCGAGCGCGCGCGAGCGCTCCTTGCGGATCATCTTGCGTTTGCGCGACGAAAGATCGGCCAGAAAATCATCGAAGGTTTTGTAGCCCTGATTTTCCCAGTGAAATTGCTGGTCGGTTCGCTGCAATAGCCCATGCGCGCCAAGCCGCTCCCATTGGCGCTCCGGTAGAAAGGTGAAATGCAGCGAAGAGACGCCGGTGCGGCGCGCGACTTCGAGCGCGCCTGCAAGCAATTGGTCTTCGGCAGCGTCGCGGCCCGGTCCGGGTTTTGTAAGCAGGCGAGGGCCGGTTGCTGGCGTAAAGGGTACGGCGACTTGCAGTTTTGGGTAATAGCTCCCGCCCGCCCGCTCGAAAGCGTCGGCCCAGCCGTGGTCGAAGACATATTCCCCGCGACTATGGCTCTTGAGGTACATGGGCATGCAGCCTGCGAGTTCGCCTGCCGCATCTTCAAACAGCAGATGATAGGGCATCCAGCCAGTGCGTCGCGTTGCCGAGCCGCTCTCTTCGAGCGAGTGCAGGAAAGCATGACTCAGGAACGGATTGGCGGGTTCGCCTGCCGGATTGGCGCAAGCATCCCATTGCGCCGCATCGACGGCACCTAGCCCTTGCGCGACCTTGATGATGGCTTGTTCGGCGTCGCCCATCGACAGATTAACTCCGGCTGACCACTGCTCAAATCTAAGCTATCGGACGCTGCGAGCAAGGCACGATCACGTGTCTAGAAAATCTCAGCGACCAGGCGCCCGACATCGGCCAGCACCGCATCGCGTGCGGCTGGCGGTTCGCCGCCACCTTCGTAATAAGCCGCGACTAGAATAGGCGCTCGCTTCGGCGGCCAGATAATTGCGATGTCATTAGCTTCGGCCTTGGCGCCCGTGCCCGTCTTATCGCCGATCCGCCAGCCCGCCGGTAGTCCGGCTGCAATCCGGTGAGCGCCTGTCTTGCAGCCGAGCAACCACTCCTGAAGCTGCTTTTGCGACGCGGGCGAAAGCGCATTGCCAGTTAAAATGGAATGCATCAGGCCGAGCATGGCAGCCGGAGTCGTCGTGTCACGTGGGTCGCCGGGCGTGATGATATTCAGCGTCGGCTCAGTGCGGTCAAGGCGTGTAATCTCATCGCCGAGACTTCGAGCGTAGCGTGTCACACCAGCTGGTCCGTCGAGCGATTTTAGCAGCAGATTTCCGGCTGTGTTATCGCTCAGCTCGACGGCAGCAGCACAAAGCTCACCGAGCGTCATGCCCTCGCCAATATGCTTGCTGGTTTCAGGCGCATAGTCGAGCAAGTCCGCTTTGCCATAGCTGATACGGCGGGCGAGATCATCCTCTCGTTGATCCACGCGGGCGAGCACGGCTGCGGCGGCGAGAAACTTGAATGTGCTGCACAAGCCGAAGCGTTCGTCGGCGCGATAGGAAAGGCGCTTTCCATTGCCGGTGTCGAGTATCGCAACTCCGAGCCGCCCATTGTGCAAGCGTTCCAGCGCGGCGAGGCGATTTTCCTCACGCGCGTTTGCCTTCGCGGACACCGGGTACAACGCGAGCAACGCCGCGCTGCCGATCAATATTTCGCGACGGGATATCGTCATGTTATTCGATCTCGAAAATTGCCTCGACCTCGACCGTGATATCGACAGGCAGGCTCGGGGCGGAAACGGCGGAGCGGGCATGGCGTCCGGCATCGCCGAAGATTTCGACCATCACATCCGAGGCCCCGTTGATGACCGCAGGCTGTTGGATGAAATCCGCAGTCGAATTAACGAATCCGAGCAGCTTCACGCATCGTTTCACGCGGTCCAGATCGCCGCCCACGGCTTCTTTGAGCTGGGCGATGACATTGAGCGCGGTGAGACGCGCTGCCTTCCTGCCGTCCTCAACGTCGAGATCGCGGCCGACCTTGCCTTTGAATTCCGGCCCGTTCGGGCCCATCGGACCTTGCCCCGAGATGAAGACCAGTGAGCCCGTGACAACATAGGGCACATAATTGGCGACGGGTGCCGCCGCCTTGGGCAGAGTGATCCCCAATTCGTTCAGCCGCGCTTCGATCTTGCCTGTCATGATGGCTCCTCCTGTTGCGCCTTGTTTGTGAGCAGATATACCTACCTTGCGAAAGGCGGGCACGGAAGCCCCGGGGAGGATCATATGCAGAGTTCGACGCATACACCGGCCGATGATGGCCTCTTTATGCCCGCCGAATGGGAGAAGCATGAGCGCTGCTGGATGCAGTGGCCGTCGCGCAGTGAGGTCTGGGGTGAGCAATTGCCGCTCGCTTATGTCGCTTACGCCAATGTCGCACGAGCCATTGCGCGCTTCGAGCCCGTGTCGATGGTGTGCAACGCGGTGGATGAGCCGCAAGTGCAGCTTGCTTGCGGGCGCAACATCGAGATCGTGCCGCTCGATATTGATGATTCATGGGCGCGAGATTCAGGCCCCATTTTCGTTACCGACGGCAAGGGGCGCGTTGCCGGTGTGCATTGGCGTTTCAATGCCTGGGGCAATGCCTATTGGCCGCATGACAAGGATGCGAAGGTTGGAGGCTCCATATTAGAGCGGCTCAAGATGCGCCGTTATGACGGCCCGATGACCCTCGAAGGTGGGTCTATCTGCGTTGATGGTTACGGCACGTTGCTTACGACGGAAGAATGTCTTTTCAACGACAATCGCAATCCCGAGCTGACGCGCCAGCAGATCGAGGAACGTCTGGCGTTGCATCTCGGCATTCGCCGGATCATATGGCTGGATCAGGGGCTTGAAGATGATGAGACGGGCGGGCACGTCGATATGATCGCCTGCTTTGCCGGTCCGGGCCGCGTATTGCTGCACATGCCGGAGGATCGTGGCGACGCTAATTTCGTGCGCATGCAGGAAAACAAACAGCGCCTCGAGGCTGCGAAGGATGCGCGCGGGCAGCGGATCGAGGTCATTGAGGTGCCGCAGCCCAAGCGCAATCTGCGTCGCGCTGATGGACGCAGGCTCAGCACTTCTTACGTTAATTTTTATATTGCGAATGGCGGCATCGTCATGCCGTCTTTTGATGATCCGAACGACAAGATCGCCGCCGAAATTATTGGAGCGGCATTTCCCGATCGTAAAGTCGTTCAGGTGCCCGCGCTCGATATTGCGGCGGGAGGTGGCGTCATTCACTGCATCACGCAGCAACAGCCTGCGGGAGAACCGCTGGCCTAAGCCTTAGCCGTTGAGGATCAGGCGCGCGGCACGGCCACCCTTGCTCTTGTCGGCATACATGGCGCGGTCGGCTCGTTCCATAAGCTCCTCGGTTTCGGTGTTGCTGTTGTAATAAGCAAGGCCGAGACTCGCGTGGATATTAATTGGACCTGATGTTGACGGGATGGTGAGTTTATTCAATCCATGCACTAGCTGCCGTGCCCGCTCGCGCGCTGGAGTTTGCTGGGCGCGCACAAAAAGAACGACGAATTCATCACCGCCAAGGCGTGCAGCATAGTCCGTGGCGCGAATGTTTTGCTGAAGATGGCGACCTACGGCGCGCAGAACATCATCGCCAGCCGGGTGGCCGTAGCGATCATTGATCTTCTTGAAGCCGTTCAGATCGAGATACGCGAGAATGCCAGCCTCATCATAGCGTGCTGCGCTCATCAGGTTACGCCGCAAAATGGCGTTGAAGCCGCGCCGGTTGAGTAAGCCGGTAAGCTCGTCCGTTATCGTCATATTCTCAAGCTGCGCCACTCGCGCATTGAGTTCGACTATGCGTTGTTCCGTTTCGGCGGCAAAGGACAGCGCCAGAGCCGAAAGCTGCTCAGGATCACTTGCGATGCGTCTGTCGGCGACCGACCGTCGAAACCGCGCCGTTTGCCCGTCGGCTCCCGGCAGCTGGCGATCATCCAATGACGATATCGTCATCAATGTTGCTTTTGCGCGTCTCATATCTTCTACCCCTTAGCCTCATGGCTGAGACATGGGAAGCAAGCGCTCTGCCAAAGGGAGAAGGCTGTAAAATCAACAATTTAAGATGTGTGTGCGGGTGAGGCTAACCCGGTAGAAATTGCCGGGCGGCATGCCTTGCCGACCTATATGAGTCGATCGCCGGGCTCGCGACCGGCGAAGAAATCATCCAGATTGTCCAGCGCCCGGAAACCCATTGCATTGCGCGTTTCGAGCGTCGCGCTTCCCAGATGAGGCAGAAGAAAGGCGTTTGGTAGGGTTCGATAGCGAGGGTCGATATTGGGCTCATTGTTGAAGACATCGAGCCCGGCAGCGGCGATATGCCCGGCCTGTAACGCAGCTATAAGCGCATCGTCATCGACGATATCGCCGCGTGCGGTGTTGACGACCACCGCGCCGTGGGGAAGAAGCGCCAGAGTGCGCTCGTTGAGAAGGCCGCGCGTTTCCGCCGTCGATGCGCAGTGGACGGACAGAATATCCGATACTTTCAAAAGGTCATCTAAGTTGCGATGCCAGACGGCGTCACGCTCCGTCTCGACCTGGCGACGGTTGTGGTAGTGGATTTCCATGTCGAAGGCGCGGGCACGCCGAGCAACAGCCTGTCCGATGCGCCCCATGCCGAGAATGCCGAGGCGTTTGCCCGTGACTGAGATACCAAGCATCCCGGTCGGAGCCCAATTCGCCCAGGTGCCTTCGCGAATGGCGGTCATGCCAGCGCTTGCGCCGCGCGCCGCGCCAAGAATGAGCAAAAGAGCGATGTCGGCTGTCGCATCCGTCAAGACGTCGGGCGTGTTAGTGACCGCGATCCGGCGCTGTCCGGCAGCAGTAAGGTCGATATGATCGACGCCGACGGAAAAGCTCGCGATGATTCGTATTGATTGCGGCAGATTTTTTAATGCGCTTGCATCAAGCCTGTCGGTTACGGTCGCCAACAGGGCGTCTTTTCCTGCGGCGCGGGCGATAAGCTGCGCATTGTCCCAAGGCGCGTCGTCTGTATTGTATTCGACCTCGTAGCTTTGTTCTGCTCGTGCCATCACAGCGGGCGGCAATTTACGAGTGATAAGCAGTTTGGGAGCCATGTTCGCACTTCCTGGAAAGCCGGGGCCATCGCCGTGATGAGCTTCCGGTTTAACGGATGAAGTGAAATTCCGAAAGACCGCTCTGCGGCGAAAAAAGGTTTGGTTCATGTTGCGAGGCAAAGGCGCGGTTATTGGTACTATTGCGACGCTCTTACTGGCGCTCATTGCCATCGTCGCAATCAGCCTGGGCGTCGTCCGTTTCGTCAAATCGGATGCCCGGTCTGTGCCGCCGCAGGCGCATCGTGCTGTTTATGATCTGAGCCTTGATCAAGCAAAATCCGCAAATGACATTTTGGGCCTTCAGGGCCGGATGGTTGTTGAGTGGCGCGGCGGGCCTGCTTGCGAGGGCTATACATCGGATCAGCGCGTCGTCACCAATTCGCTGGATTCCAGCGGTCGGGTTTCGGTGAGCGATGTCAGGCTCAACTCCTGGGAGGCGCTTGACGGAAATGAATTCCGTTTCGATCGCACCGAGTATCTCGATGGCAAGCTGGCAGAGCGTGAGAGCGGCATTGCCAAGCGGGATGGCGGGAAGGTAACGCTCCAGGAGCCTGAAAGCGAACCGCAGACGCTGCCGGGGGATGTCATGTTTCCCAGCGCCTTTAATATGGCTCTGACGGCGGCGATGGAGAGCGGCAAGACAACCTTCAGTCACCTGCTTTTTGATGGGACGCAGACGACAGCGACGAACGTGACAGCCTTTATCGGCAAGCCGCAAGAGGCAACGCGCGATGCACAGACGGTCAGGATCAAAAACCGGGGCGAAGGCGCTTCGCTTAAAGGCGTGCAGGCATGGCCGGTACGCATGAGTTATTTCGATCAGGACGAGCAGGTGAAGGACGGAACGCCGAGTTTTGAAATGGGTTTTCACATGTTCCCAAACGGCGTCATGAGCAAGCTCAGCCTTGATTATGACGATGTGGTGCTCAAAGGCGACCTGACGCAAATCGAGTATTTCAAGCCGGGCGGATGCTGAGAGAAGGGCATTCCTTCAACCGGTAGAAACCTATTTTCCGATCCCGCGCCCCTTGATGATCGCGTCTGAGCCGAAGCGGGCACGCACACGGTCCATGGCCCGTTCGGCCTCGGCGCGCCGTGTTGCTTTCGGATCGAGCATATCGGGCGGGTCGGCAAGATCGCCATCGGCAAGTTGCGTCAGACCGATACCGAGCAGCCGGAACGCTGTTCCATTTGCTTCCCGGGCGAGCATTGGCGCGCCTGCGCGGTAAATGACTTCGGCAAGCTGTGTTCTGTCGGGCAAGGTCAGGCTTCGCGTCCGGGTTTTGAAATCGGCTGTTTTCAGTTTCAGCACCACGGTGAAGCCCGATGCGCCTGCTGCCTTTGCGCGAGCCGCCACGCGCTCACAGAGCGGCCAGAGCTTGCGGTCGAGTTCGGCCGCGTCAGAAATATCCTCAAAAAAAGTTGTCTCGGCGGAAATGCTTTTGGAGACCCCAGAGCTTGATACATCACGATCGTCCAGCCCGCGTGACAAGCGCCAGAGGCGGCGACCCATCGACCCGTAACGCGCCATCAGATCGTTCTCTTCCATGCGCTGGAGCTGCGAGATACGGGTGAGGCCATCGCGGGCGAGTTTCGTTTCAAAAGCCTTGCCGACGCCCCAGATCAGCGAAATCGGCTTTTCTGCGAGAAAACTCAATGCTTCGGAGCGTCCGATGGTGGAAAAGCCGCGCGGCTTGTCCATGTCGGAGGCGATCTTTGCCAGAAACTTGCAGTAGCTTAAGCCGACCGAAACGGTGATGCCTATTTCCCTTTCGATCCGCGTTTGAAGTCGAGCCATGCTGATCGCCGGGCTTGCGTGATGCAGTCGTTGCGTACCCGTCAAGTCGAGAAAGGCTTCGTCAATCG
>CAZLLB010000123.1:0-9277 GCA_964560165.1 uncultured Parvibaculum sp.
GCGCGACGATGGGCTGCAGATAGAGATCGACGCGATTGGCTTCGAGCGAGCGGCGAATGGTTTCCAGCAATTGTGTGTCGGTCATCGTGGATACGTCAGGCTCGACCTCGACCTCGGCCGCAGCGGGGGCAAATTCTTCGGCGAGCTTTGCCTGAATGCGCGGCGCGCCGACGGGGATCGGCATCGGCGGCGCATCGCGCGTTTCGGCAAGCCGCTTGACGAGCGATTCAACGACGCGGATTTCCGAGAAAATGCGCTCCATGCGCGCATTCGTTTCGCGCTCGAAGCGCTCTTCCAGTTCGATGATGCGTTCGCCCGCGTGGTCGAGTTCGCGCGAGAGGCCGGCGGCAAGCCCCGTCAGTTCCGCAAGTTCGCGCCGCACCTCGCGCCGCTCGATGCCGCGCGCCAGAGCCGCATGCGCTTCAGCGCCGAGCAGGCAAACGATGAGGCCGGCCAGCATCGAGAGTTTCGGGTCGAGAACACCCAATCCAGAAAGCCCATAGGCGACGCCGATGGAGGGCAAAGCGTAAAGGGCAACGGCAAAGGCGTTTTTCAGCGGCGACATATCGCTCTCTCCCGCGGAGGCAAGGCGCGCGATATGTGAGCCCCACCCCGCAAATGATCTTGAGAAGAGCTTGGAGCCAAGGTTTTGAGAAAAAGTTAACCATGCGCTGAATGGTCGGCTCACACGCAGCTTTTCGCGCCTTTTCGGGCCTTAGCCGGGCATTTTTGCCAACCGTCTGAGTTTTGCCCAGTGCTGGCGGTAGAGAAGGGATGGGGCCTGCCCGGGACGTGGCGCTACCCGTCGGACCTCGGCCAACCAACTGCGTTCGGCCTTCGCAGCTTCTTTCCATATGTCGCGGGAAAGCTGTCCGGCTTCCTCTGCCGAGCCGCCGCGCTTCAGCAATGCCTCGACACGGGCGACAAAACTCGCCTCAAGCCTGTCTCGCTGGGCGGCATAGGCTCTGATGCGCGGTGCGTAATCGTCGAGCACAGCCCGGTGTAACCGTTCATGCTCCCACCAGAGTGTAGCCGGATTGAACGTGCCGCCGGGAACGGGCCCGAAATCAGGAAGCGCCACGCCCTCAAAGCCCGGTCCGAAGAAAACGGGCTTGAAAATCGAGGTATCGGGCGAGGAGGTCCCCGTGAGCCAATGCACCGCGCGGCCCGCGCCCAGTTCCGCGACCCACGACCCCGTTGTCTGGCCGAAGCGCCGGATCGGACCCCATGAGGCGTGGGCGCAGACCGAACCGCCCATGATCCCATCGGGCCGCCAATTCGGCTCGCGCGCCGCTCGCACTCCATGGTCCCGCAGGATCGACATCATGCCTTGCACATCGTGATGGCTGCGCTCATCGAGAAGTTCGCTGGTCCGGCACCAACGCGCCGTCCCGGTGGAGAAGGCTGAGCGCCTGCGATTGGCATAGGCGTCGGAAAAATGAAACGGTTCGCCGTCCTTGACGAAGCCCCGCTCGACAGCTTGGCGAACAAGCCCCTGGCTCGCGCGTTCGAACCTGTCGCCGATTGTGTATGTGTTTGAAATTGATCGAGTGGCTTCGACGCGCTCGGCCACCCATTCGCGGCCTACGGTTTCCAGCACGAAAGCTTCACCGCCCGCATCGGCGATCAGAAACGAGTTGTGGTATTCAAAGCGCCCGAGATGCGCGCAGTTGCCGCCTTGGCCATGTTCGGCAAGAAGCCCCGTGATGACGTCGATGGCTTCTGCCGCCGTTCTGGCACGTTCAAGCCCGAGCCGCAGCAGATCCATGCCAAGCAGCGCCTCTTCCTTTTGCGGCGGGATCTTGGCAAAGACCGCCTCATTGCCAATGACGAGCCCATGCTCGTTCGCGCCCATTTCCGCACCCCACATCCAGAAAGGGCGCGACAGCAGCACGGCGCATGTCTCGGCAACCTGAGGGATCGAAATATAGGTGCAATGGACTTGCGAGCCTGCCGCGTGTCGTGTCCGCGCTATGGCTTGCAGATATTGCGCTTCATTCGCTTCGCGGTCTGAATTCTTGGCGAAAAGAAGCGCCCCGGATTTCGTCTCACCGGGCCGCGCCACCATCGTATCGCACATGCTCCGCTCCCCCATTTTCAGCGCATCTTACCGGCGAACGCCTTCGTGCTAAAGTCGTTCAACCCATAATGAGGAGCATCGATGATGAGCGCGCATCTCTTCGAATTTCAGACTATCACCGGCGAAACTTTGCCTATGTCTAGCTTCAAGGGACAGGTCGTTCTTGTCGTCAACACGGCAAGCCGGTGCGGACTGACACCGCAATATCGCGAGTTGCAGGGTTTGTGGGAGCGTTATCGACCGCGCGGGCTGGTCGTGCTCGGTGTGCCGTCTAACGATTTCGGTGCGCAAGAGCCTGGAAGCGAAGCCGAAATCCTCTCCTTCTGCGAGGTGAATTACGACATCGACTTTCCGCTGACCGCCAAGCAGTCCGTCATCGGTCCAGACGCGCATCCCTTTTACAAATGGATTGCTGAGGTCGCTGGCGAAGACGCACTGCCGCGCTGGAACTTCCATAAATATCTGATCGGTTCCGACGGGGCGCTGGTCAATGTCTATGGAAGCCGCGTTACGCCTCTTGATGAAGAGCTGGTGAAAGAGATCGAGGGATTGTTGGGGTCATAATTTGCCCCACTCATCAACCCCTCTGTCGTTATGCCCCGCTTTATGCGGGGCATAACGCAGAAGTGAGACGCATCAATTCGTCAGCGGCGTCAGCTTGATTTCGACGCGACGGTTCTGAGCGCGGCCGTCCGCCGTATTGTTGGTCGCGATAGGCTGGCTCGGGCCCTTGCCACTCACGAGGAACCGACGTGAATCCGTGCCCTGGCTGATGAGGTAGCTCGCCACGCTTTCGGCACGCGCCTGGGAGAGACGCTGATTGAGATCGGCACCGCCCGTCGAATCCGTGTGGCCCGTCACGTCGATGAGCGTCTTGTCATATTTTTTCAGCACGACAGCGACCGAGTTCAGCACCTGGTAGAACTTGGAATTGATGTCGGATGCATTCGTCGCGAAGGTGACGTTGCCTGGCATATTGAGAATGATGTTGTCGCCGACCCGCGTAACGCTGACGCCGGAGGAGCGCAACTGCTTCGTCAACTCGGCTTCCTGCTGATCCATGTAGTAGCCGATGCCGCCGCCTGCCAGCGCACCGACGCCGCCCGCGATCAGGGCGCGGTTGCGCCGGTCGCTGCCGGTGCCGCCGCCGATCAATGCGCCGCCAAGAGCGCCCGCCAGCGCGCCGATACCCGCGCCATAAGTCGCCTTGCTTGTCTTCTGCTCGCCCGTATAGGCGTCCTGCGTCTGACAGGCTGCAAGCGCGAAAGAGCTGCATAACGCGAGTACAAGTGTCTGTTTCAGCATATGATTTTGATCCCGATCAAATGACGGGCGCGACTGCGGCCTGTTGAGCCTGTCTGTGGAAACCGCGCCCGATGGTGTAGAAGGATTTCAGACTTCGCATACCCCGGCGCGAAGGTAGCAAAACCGGGGCCTGGCGAGAATAGAATTCGGCCACAGGCTGCAAGTTGGAAAAAACAGAATCGAAAATGGGAGAAAATCCATGTCGCTCTTTGATCTGAAAGGCAAGGTCGCCATCGTCACCGGCTCGACCAAGGGAATTGGCGAGGCCATCGTGCATCGTCTGGCCGAGCATGGCGCCAAAGTCGTCGTTTCGAGCCGCAAGGGCGATGCCTGCGACAAGGTCGCCGGTGAAATCAATGCAAAGCACAAGGATCAAGCGATCGCAGTACCTTGCAACATTGCCGACAAGGCTGATTTGCAGCGCCTCGTCGATACGACCATGAAGACCTGGGGCCGGATCGACACTCTGGTCTGCAACGCCGCCGTGAACCCCTATTTTGGTCCGTCGAAGGACATTCCCGATGATGCCTTCGACAAGATCATGTCGTCCAACGTGAAGTCGAACCATTGGCTTTGCCAGATGGTCCTGCCCCAGATGGTCGAGCGTAAAGACGGCACCATCACCATCATTTCCTCGATCGGTGGCCTCAAGGGTTCGGCCATTCTTGGTGCCTATTGCCTTTCGAAGGCCGCCGACTTCCAGCTCGCGCGCAATCTTGCGGTCGAGTATGGCGGGCATAACATCCGCGCCAATTGCATTGCGCCGGGCCTCATCAAGACCTATTTCGCCAAAGCTCTCTGGGACAACCCCGATATTCTCGAGCGCTCGACCTCCAATGCGCCGCTGAAGCGCATCGGAATGCCGGACGAAATCGCTGGCGCGGCGGTCTTCCTTGCAAGCCCCGCCGGTGCCTTCATGACGGGCCAGCAACTCGTTGTCGATGGCGGCGTGACGATTTCCTGAAGATGAGCGGCCCGCTCACCATCCGTCCCATCGAAGCGCGCGACCGCGCTGGCTGGGACGGTATGTGGGCGGGCTATCTCGCTTTCTACCAAACGACGCTCGCGCCCGAAATCTCCGACAGCACATTCGCGCGGATTGTCTCCGGCGATCTGATCGGTCTGATCGCGGAAAATATCAATAGTCGGCCCGCCGGTTTCGCCCATGCGCTCCTCCATCAAGGCACATGGAGCCCAAAACCGCTTTGCTATCTGGAGGACCTGTTCGTGCGCGAAGAAGCGCGCGGCACGGGCGTCGGCCGTGCCCTGATCGAAGCGCTCGCCGCTCGCGGTCGTGCCGAAGGTTGGCTCCGCCTCTATTGGCAGACCTCCCGCAGCAATGCGACCGCGCAAAAACTCTACGACAATGTCGCGCACCGCACCGATTGGCTGCGCTACGACCTTGACCTTTAAAACAGGCATGACCATCTGACTGCCTTGGTCATTGGGGGGCAGAACATGAGAAGTGTCGTTATCACGGGCGTATCGACCGGCATAGGCTGGGGCGCGACCAAGGTTCTGATCAAGCACGGCTTTCGTGTCTTCGGCAGCGTCCGCAAGGAGGCCGACGGCGTGCGGCTGAAAAAGGAATTCGGCGAACGCTTCGTGCCGCTGCTCTTTGATGTCACCGACGAAGCTGCCGTCAGGCGCGCAGCGGGTGAAGTCCGCACGGCCCTGAATGGCGAGACGCTCTTTGGTCTGGTCAACAATGCGGGCATAGCCGTTTCGGGCCCGCTTCTCGAACTCAACATTGATGAATTTCGCACTCAGATGGAAGTCAACGTCACTGGCCCGTTGATCGTGACGCAGGCTTTCGCGCCGCTGCTCGGGGCTGATCCGTCGCTGAAGGGCGCTCCCGGCCGCATCGTCAATATCAGTTCGGTCGGGGGCAAGCAGGCGGCCCCCTTCGTCGGCCCCTATTCGGCGTCCAAATTCGCGCTGGAAGGCATGTCGGAAAGCCTGCGCCGTGAGCTGCTTCTCTTCGGCATCGACGTCATCATCATCGGCCCCGGTGCGGTTAAAACGCAGATATGGGCCAAAGCTGAAGAGGTCGATATCACGCCTTATGCGAACAGCCCCTATTACCCCTCGCTGGTGAAATTCCGCGATTACTTCCTTGCCAGCGGCAAGACGGGCCTCACGCCTGAACGGCTCGGCCGCTCTATCGAAAAGGCGCTGACGGCGAAAAATCCCAAAGTCCGCTATGCCGTGGTTGGCAAACGCCTGACGAACTGGACGATCCCGCAACGCCTGCCCAAGCGTTTCCTCGACCGAACCATCGGCAAGGCTGTCGGCCTGCTGAAGTCCTGACAATACGGGCACAGTTCCGTCTTGCGGAATTGAGAGCCAAACCCCTCGACGCAAGGCTGGATCCGCGCGAGCTTGAGCGGATCGAAACGCCATTCCATTTCGGGGGAAATCATGGCCGATTTGCTGGCTTTGTCCGCGCGCTATATCGACAACGACCTCTATGAAGGGGCAGGCCTCGTCAATCGCCCGACGATGGAGCTTTCCGAGCTTGGCAACGACATAGCGCTGATCGAAGCCTTCTCCCATGTCGTCACCTTCAAGACCGGCGATGGGCTGGTGCTTTTCGATACCAGCCTTGAGGCCTTTGGCGGCGGTGTTCTGAACTCCATGCGCAGATGGACCGACGAGCCGGTCTCGAACATTTGCTACACCCATGGCCATGCCGATCATGTCGGCGGCACCGGGGCTTTCGTCTGTGAGGCTTGCGAAAAGGGCCATCGCCGCCCGCGCATCATCGGCCACGAAAATGTAAGCGCGCGCTTCCGCCGCTACGAAAAAACCAACGGCTATAATTTCACGATCAACGCCCGCCAGTTCGCGCC
Source organism: uncultured Parvibaculum sp. (assembly GCA_964560165.1). GTDB lineage: Bacteria > Pseudomonadota > Alphaproteobacteria > Parvibaculales > Parvibaculaceae > Parvibaculum. The sequence continues at coordinate 6,238 of CAZLLB010000123.1, forward strand.
TGCTGCCGAATTACGTATGGGGCAGGGCGCACCGGAAGGCCCGCGCCGCTTCGGCCCCAACCCCTGGGTCGAGCCTGATACGACCTTCCGCGACCAGCTTGACGTCAAGGTCGGCGACACGCATTTCGAACTGCATCACGCGATCGGGGAAACCGACGATCACCTCTGGGCCTGGGTTCCTGAGCATAAGGCCATTTGCTCGGGCGACTTCGTGACCTGGGTATTTCCGAACGCGGGCAACCCGCAAAAGGTTCAGCGCTATCCGCTCGAATGGGCCAAGGCTCTGCGCGAGATGATCGCCAAGGAACCGGAGCTTCTGCTTCCCGCGCATGGTCTGCCCATCGGCGGCAGGGCGCGCATCGCCTCGGTCCTCGACAATATCGCCACCGCGCTTGAAACGCTTGTCGAGCAGTCGCTTGCGATGATGAATGCCGGGGCTCGGCTCGACGAGATCGTGCATTCGGTGAAGTTGCCTGCCTCGCTGATGGATAAGCCCTATCTGCGGCCCGTCTATGACGAACCGGAATTCGTCATCCACAACATCTGGCGGCTTTACGGCGGCTGGTATGACGGCAATCCCGCAAACCTGAAGCCAGCATCCGATACGGCGCTTGCCGCCGAAATGGCAGGGCTGGCGGGTGGCGCTCTCGTGCTGGCGCAGCGCGCCGCCGCGCTGGTCGAAGCGGGTGAGTTGCGGCTTGCCTGCCATCTTGCCGAAATGGCGGCGCTCGCCGCACCGAACGATGTGGCGGTCCATACTATCCGTGCCGAGGTCTATCAGGCGCGGCGCAAAGACGAGTTGTCCCTGATGTCGAAGGGTATTTTCGGCTTTGCCGAACGTCAGTCGCAGAAATTCGTCACCGAGCACAATCAGAAACCGGCTTGATCCGCTGGCCGGGCAAAAAAGAACCCTCTCTGGCCGAAGCCGGAGAGGGTTGATGAATTGTGCCCGGGCGCATGAGGGAGGGAAGGCGCCGCCTGGCTGCCATCGGAGGGAACGCTTCACAAGTAGGTGGCGATCTCCCCCATACAAGGCCCCGAAACGGAAAACGCTCCCTGCGAGCGCCGGGATTATGTTGATTTGATCCTTACGCGGCCTTGTCGAGAACGCGGCGGAACCGCCCGAAGATTTCCTCGATCTTGGCCTTGTCGATGATGAGGGGCGGCGAGAAGGCGATAGTGTCGCCGGAGACGCGAACCATCATGTTTTCGTCGTGAAAAGCCGCGCGCATCGCATCAAAGCCACGCTTGCCCGGCAACCCGTCCATCGGCACGATGTCGATCGCACCGGCAAGTCCGATGCAGCGGATGTCGGCAATGAGCTTGTGATCCTTGAGGCTCATCAGCGCCTCGGAGAAAACCGGCTCCAGCGCCTGCGCGCGTTCAAACAGGCTTTCCTTGCGATAAAGATCGAGAGTGGCGATGCCTGCCGCCGCTGCGAGCGGATGGCCTGAGTAGGTATAGCCGTGGAAAAGGTCGATCAGATGATCCGGGCCCGTCTGGAAGATGTCATAGATATGCTTGCGCACGACGGCGCCGCCGAGCGGCACCGTGCCCGACGTGATGCCCTTGGCGAAGGTGAGGATGTCGGGCGTCACGCCGAAACGCTCCGCCGCCGTCGCATAGCCAAGGCGCCCGAAGCCGGTGATGACCTCATCGAAAATCAGCAGGATGCCGTGTTTGGTGCAAAGCTCACGCAACCGCTGCAAATAGCCGATGGGGGGCGGCAAGACGCCCGTTGAACCTGACATCGGCTCGACGATCACGGCGGCGATGCAACTCGACGAGGCGCTGCAATTCATCGGCGAGGTGCCCGCCCCATTGCGGCTGGCCGATAGTGAAAGCCTGTTCGGCGCGATTATAGGTATGCGGCAGGTGATCGACGCCCGCGAGCATCGGCCCGAAAAATTTGCGGTTAGCGACCATGCCGCCGACCGAAATGCCGCCGAAACCCACGCCGTGATAGGCGCGCTCGCGACCGATGAGACGCGTGCGGCTCGCCTCGCCATTGGCGCGGTGATAGGCGATGGCGATTTTCAGAGCCGTATCGTCGGCTTCCGAGCCGGAATTGCAGAAGAGAACATGATCGAGATCGCCGGGCATAAGATTGGCCACGCGGCTCGCCAGTTCGAAGGCCTTCGGGTGTCCAAACTGGAAGCTCGGCGCGAAGTCGAGTTCGCCCGCCTGTGTCTGGATCGCCTGCACTATGTCGTCGCGGCAATGGCCAGCATTGCAGCACCACAGACCCGCCGTCGCGTCGAGCACTTCGGTGCCGTCCGGCTTGTAATAATAAATGTCCTTGGCGCGGGAGAGCATGCGCGGCTCACGCTTGAACTGCCGGTTGGGCGTGAAGGGAAGCCAGTTCGATTCGAGATCGTTGGGGGTCGCGATGCCCCCCGTGGCGGTGTCGGCGCTCATACTTATCTCCACCTATGGAATGGTGAGATAGAACCGCCGGACGCAGAGGAAAGCAAGGGATAGGCCCTCGTGACTTTTTACAACCGTTTAGTATCTTAAACGCCATGACAAAAGAGGTCGTCAGACACTTTCGCCGTGCCCATGGAAGCCCGCAGGTTTCGGCGGCCGACCTTGAAACGGCGACGCCGGATATCGGGACGCGGCTGCGCGAGTTGCGCGTGATGCACGGGCTTTCGCAACGCGAGCTTGCCAAGCGCACGGGCGTGACCAACGGCACGATTTCGTTGATCGAACAGAACCGCATCAGCCCATCGCTTGGCTCGCTGAAAAAGGTGCTGGACGGGTTTCCGATCTCGATTGCGGATTTTCTGACGCTTGATCTCAAACCGCGCAGCAAGGTTTTCTATCAGGCTGCGGAGTTGCGCGAGATCGGCTCTGGCCCCGTCTCCTTCCGGCTCGTGGGACGCGATACGCGCGACCGCGCCATTCAGATGATGCATGAGCGCTACCAGCCGGGCGCTGATACCGGCGAGGACATGCTCTCGCATACGGGCGAGGAATGCGGCATCGTCGTCGCGGGGCTCATCGAACTTACTGTGGCGGGCGAAACAAAACGGCTGAC
>CAZLLB010000124.1:0-9276 GCA_964560165.1 uncultured Parvibaculum sp.
GCCGAACTTGAGCGCGAGATGGTTGACCGGGCCGACGCCGTAACCGCCATCACGACGGAAGACGCAGAGCACTTCTCCGCGCGCGCGCCGCACAAGCCCATTCTGACGCTTTCACCGGGCTATGCAGGCCGCCGTCTCGCCGCGCGCCGTATCACCGCCGACATTCCTCGTCGCGCCCTTCTGGTCGGCAGCTTCGAGTGGCTGGCCAAACAGATGAACCTTCGGGAATTTCTGGCGGTCGCCGATCCAATATTCGCCACGGCTGATGTGCAACTGCAGATCGTCGGGAACGGCGACAGTAGTTTCTTCGATGGTTTACGCCGCGAGTTAAAGAGCACGGAAATCATCGGCCCCGTCGATGATCTATTTCCCTATCTCGATCAGGCGCGTATCGCCATTGTGCCGGAGCGCAGCGGCGGCGGCTTCAAGCTGAAGATACTCGACTATATTTTCAACCGCCTGCCCGTCGCGGCGCTTGAGCATTCGATCGCTGGCGTCCCTCCCAGGCTGCGCGACAGCGTCATGACATTCCCCGAGCATCAGGAGCTCGCGGCGGGCGTCGTCAACGCCATGGATGATTTCGATCTTCTGAACAGGCTTCACGAACAGGCTTTCTCCGTCTGCACCGGCATCTTCGACTGGTCGATGCGGGGCCGCGCCCTGATCTCCGTTCTTCGCGAACCCGCAGACGTGGCGGTGCGCGCATGAGAAACGGAACCGCGACAGCAAAGCCAGACCGCCTCGACAGCGTCCTCCTCCTGATATTCATGACGGGGATTTATGCCGAGGTGGCGCTTAATCTTTCGCCCACCGTGCCCGTGCCCAACATCATCGCCGCCATTGCGGGTTTCACGCTGCTGCTGCGACATCAAGACTGGATCGAGGAAAAGCAGCTTGTCGCGCTTCTCGTTCTTGTTTTTCTGCTGCTTGTTTCGGTCTTCTGCGCCGCCGATCTGAGTTTTTTGAAAAAGCGGCTGACCGGCCTCGTGCAGCTCACCTATTCGCTGGTCCTTGGCTACGGGTTTTTCATCGTCGCGGTGCGCTATGAGCGCGAGCGACTTTCCCGGCTCTTTCTCTATTTCTGCTTCTTCATCATCGCTGGAACCGCGCTTGAAAATTATACCGGATTTCGCGCGGTCAGCGATGCCGTGCGCGAGCATGTTTACAATTTCGGCGTTTACAATGCTGATGCGCGCGACCAGCTTCTCTACGGCCGCATCCGCCCCAAGCTCTTCACCTCGGAACCCTCTGCGGTCACTTTCGCTTTCGCCTTGTTCTCGCTTGTCTGGTATCTGCTCTCGACCTGGCGCTCGAAAATCCTCATCCATATCGCCCTGATCGCGCTTGGCTATTTTCTGATGCGCGGGCCGACGCTGCTGCTCGGGCTGGTTCTCGTCGGGCCTTGCGAGATATTTCAAAAGACGTTGCGGTCGCGTGGAGCAGCCGGAGGTCTTTCGCAAAAGGCCGCCCTCGCCTCCCTCTCGGTCATTCTGCTGGCGCTGGCGGGCTGGGCCACCACGTCGCTTTATTCCGAACGCTTCAACGACATCATGCAAGGCTCCGATCCGAGTTTCTTCTATCGCGAGATCGGCCCGGCGCTCGCCGCTTTCGACAGCATCGACAATCATCCTCTCGCCGGCGTCGGTATCACTGGCGAAGATGTTTTTGGCGAACGTCTCGTGCAGATTTTTGCGCAGTCTTCGGCCTTCGATCCGGCATGGCCGATGGATAGCAATTCAAAATCGCTCAACAATTATTTCTGGCTGCACTGGACCTATTTCGGTTTCTTCTGGAGCCTCATCATTTTCGCCGCGATGAGCTGGTATCTCCGAAGGCTCGGCACGCAAAACATCATGCTGTGCTGGCTCGTCTGGGCGGTCTTTGGTCAGGCATCGGGTGCTTATGTCTCGCCCAAGCCGTGGGCGGTGCTGATGTTTGCCTGCATCGCCACAATCCTTCGATACCGCCAGCCCATCGCACGAGGCCATCCACATCCTGTGCCGCAGCCTGCGCGGGCGAGAAAGGCCTATGCATGAAGGTTCTTCATCTCAGCAAATCCGACATAGATGGCGGCGCGGCGCGCGGCTCTTTCTGGCTGCATGAAGCGCTAAAGGCGCGCGGCGTCGATAGTTCCATGATGGTCGCCCGCAAATACAGTGACGACGACGCAACGATCCAACTGCCGAGCAAGCTGGCGCGCTTCACCGCGCGCCTTCGCGGACGGCTCGACGAATGGCCGCTGAGGTCTTATCGCAAAACGGACGAATCCTATTGGTCGGTCAATTGGGTGCCCGCCCGTCTCGGCCAGTTCGTCAAGGAGATGGCTCCCGATATTCTGCATCTGCATTGGGTCGGCGCAGGCTTCTTGCCCGTCAGCGCATTACGACAATTCCATTGCCCCGTCGTCTGGACGCTGCGCGATATGTGGGCCTTCACCGGCGGCTGCCACTACACGGCGGGTTGCGAGCGCTATCAACAAACCTGCGGCGCTTGCCCGCAATTGCGCTCCACCGATGACGAAGACCTCAGCCGCACGATCTGGCGACGCAAACGAAAATATTGGCGCGGTGTCGATCTCTCGCTCGTGCCCATCAGCGACTGGCTCGGAGATTGCGCGAGAGAGAGCACGCTGTTCTCGGCCTGCCCCATCGAAGTCATTCCGAACGGGCTCGATCTCGACAATTTCCGCCCCGGCGATCGGAGCGAAGCACGACGCCTCTGGAACCTGCCGGAAGATCGCAAGATCATCGTCTATGGCGCCGTGAAGGCGACACAAGACAGGCGCAAAGGTTTCCCCGAGCTTCTCGCCGCGCTGAAGGAACTCGGCCAATCGGCAGCGGCAAGCGAACTTCTGCTCGTCGTCTTCGGCGACCTCAATCCCGGTGACGTTCCCGATATCGGCATCGAAACCCGCTATGTCGGCTACATCAATGATGACGCCAAACTATCGCATCTGTACGCCGCCGCAGATGTGGCCGTCATGCCATCACTTCAGGAAGCCTTCGGCAAGACCATCATCGAGGCGATGGCGTGCGGCACGCCGGTCGTCGCCTTTGCCAGCGGCGGCCCGCTCGACATTATCGATCATCGCCGCGACGGTTATCTCGCCGATCCCTTCAGCCCGACCGACCTCGCACGCGGCATCGTCTGGTGTCTCGAAGAGGTAAGCCGGGCAAATGATCTCGGCGCGCGTGTCCGCGCAAAGGTCGAAGCGGAATTCGACATCGGTGCCGTCGCCGACCGGTATCGTGATCTCTATGAGCGCATTCTGGCGAGGCCCGCATGAACCGGCGCGAACTCTTTGCCGTGGGCACAGGCGTGCTTCTCGCCGCTACCCCCGCTTATGCCTCAACGGCAAGGCTGCCCAACGGGAAAAAAGAACGACTGATCTCCGCCGTCGATTTCGGCGCCGTGGGCGATGGCCACGCCGACGATACGGCTGCGTTGCAGGCGGCGCTCGATGTCCTGTTCAGCGGCGCACTGAAAAGCGATGGCGGCGGCGTTCTGCTCATTCCGCCCGGCGCTTATCGCATCACACGGACGCTCGCCATCAAACTCACTAAACAGGGCAAGCGCCAGCCGACACGGCAAACAGTGATACGCGGTCAGGGCGCAGTTCTTCTCTCCGATATTTCCAACGGCAGCAATATTCTCGAAATAGAAAGCCACGCTGCTTCGCGCTACCTGCTGATCGACGGGCTCACCGTGCAGGGTCGAGGGCACGAAGGCCACGGGCTTCTGCTCGATTGCAACCGCGAGCAAAGCTACATCTACAATTTCTGCCTGCGCGATCTCGTAGTGCAAGGATGCGGTGGCGATGGACTTCGGCTGATCGGAAATATTTTCGAGGGCCAGATTTTCAATTCTTACTTCCGCGACAACAAGCGCAACGGCGCGACCATGGGCCATGGGCCGAATGGCGGCATCCTCTCCGCCATTCACGTTTTCGGATGCGTCTTCGGCGGCAACGGTGAGCGAGGCGCAGCGCTGACGAATGGCGCAAGCGATGTCAGCTTTCACGGCTGCTATTTCCTGCTCAACGGTGCGTTCGGTATCTCCGCCAAGACCGGCTGCACGCTGCTTTCCAATTGCGGTTTTGAGAATAACCACATGGCAGCGGAAAGTTTCGCCAGCGGCGATGCGGGCGTGGAGCTTTGGGTTTTTGGCACGCTTGTCGGCTGCACGGCCTATTCGATCTACAAGCAGACGCATCTCTTGCGGGGCTTCATCACCAATCGGCTCGTCATGATGGGTTGCACTGCCTCAGGCGGCGGCAAAGCCCGGCGCGCACAGCTTGCAAAACTCCAGAGCGACGGACGCGGCAAGGCCACGATCATTGGCTGTCAGGGCAAGGTCGATACAGTCGGCACCTTCCGCGCGGCAGAGCTTGGCGGCGATGAGGCGGGCGCCCGCTTTGGTGCGCAATGGGACAGCGCTGGCCTCATCCGTCTCGGCGATTACGCGCTCTGGGTCGATCATCAAGGCAAGCTCCGCATCAAGCAAGGAGATCCTCGTTCCGATAGCGACGGCAAGGCAGTGGGTACGGCATGAAGCGTATCAGCAATATTCTCATCACCAATGCCATTGCGCTCAATGGCGGCGATGCCGCGATCCTTCATGCGACGATCAAGATTCTCAAAGTCGAACTTGGCGATGACATCACAATCACCGTTCATGACATGGCGGCCAAGGCTTCGAGCCATTACTATCCGGCGATCACATTTCGCAGCGATATTTATAGCGAAGCCGTAGCTTGGGCGCGTGGCCGCGTCCGCCCCGCCATCGCCGCCATTGCGGTTCTTGCCGTTGCCGGCTTGATGAGGATCGCTCCGAAAAATCGGCTCACGTCGCGCCTCCCCTCGTCGCTTCGCGCAACGCTTGACGACTACCTCAAAGCGGATGTCGTCATATCCTCCGGCGGCACCTATCTCGTCCCGCATTATTCGCTTGCCTCAAAGCTGCTCGATTTTCTCACTGCACATCTTCTCGGCAAGCCGCTCGTTCTTTTCACGCAGAGCCTCGGGCCGTTCAGATCGATCGAGCATCGAGTATTGCTGCGCTATGTTTTGCGCCGCGCCGTGCTCATCCTCGTGCGCGACGAGCGTTCGCGCCTATATCTGGATGAGCTTGGTGTGCCCCCTGCCCGCGTGCAGCTCTGTGCCGATGCCGCCTTTGCGCTCGCGCGCGACGATCTGCCGAGAGGCCATTTTCCGCCACCGCATCAAAATTGGCGTATCGCTATTTCAGTGCGCGACTGGCCGCATTTTCAGGCTGGCGCGCAAAGCGGCATGGAGCGCTATTTCGCCTCTCTCGCCGCACTCGTTCGCGCGCTGGTGGAGCGATGGGGCGCGGACGTCACTTTCGTATCGACCTGTCAGGGAACGCCGGAATATTGGACCGATGATTCCCGCACGGCTGACGAAATCGTCGAGCGTCTTCCGCAGGCTTTGCGCGATCGCGTCACCATAGATCGCAACTTTCGCGAGCCCGGCAAGCTCATCGCAGATCTCGCGACCTATAATCTCACCATAGCGACACGGCTTCATGCGGCCATCCTCTCGCTTTGCGCCGGGACGCCTGTGCTGCCCATCTCGTATGAATTCAAGACGGCCGAGCTTTTTCGCCGCTTCGGACTTGGCGATGCAACCATAGACGTCGAAGGCATGTCGCCTCATGCGATCCTCGCGGCATTCGACGCGGCCGCAGCCTTCTGGAGCACGCATTCGGAAGAGGCCTGGTCGAAAGTCGTCGTCGCGCAGCGCTCAGCCTTCGATGCTGGAAAGTTTGTCACGCAAGCGCTGGAAGCGAAAGTCAGCGAACCATTTACGCAATCGAGCGATAATGCGCTTCAAGCGCGCGATTGAGTTTCTCGATATTGTAATCGGCAACAATCTTTGCGCGCGCCGCGGTTCCCATATCGCTGCGTCGCTGCGGCGCGGCGATGAGCGAAGCGACAGCCGCCGCAATCCCGCCCACATCTTTCTCGGCAAGCAGCAAGCCGCTCGTGTTGTTTTCGACAAGCTCGGGGATACCGCTATGCCAACTTGAGACCACCGGCATCCCCGTCGCCATGGCTTCCATGATCGTGACGGGAATTCCCTCCTGATCGCCGGTCGCATCGGTGACGCTGGGCGCGAGCAGAATATCTCTTTGCTGCATGGCGTGAATGACATCGCGCTGAACCATCGATCCATGAAAGCCAACGCTATCGGCGATGTCGAGTTCGTTCGCCAATCTTTCAAGCTGTGGTCTCAGCGGCCCGTCGCCGATAATATCGTAGCGAACCGGAATACCTTCTTTAAGCAGTTTCGCGACGGCCCTCAATCCATATTCAATCCCCTTCTTCTCCACCAGCCGCCCGATGGTAAGAATGCGCGTGTGGTGGAATGATCCCTCGCGCCTTGTCAGCGGAAACCGCGCCGGATCAATACCCATGCGGTGAATATCGATGCGCGCAGGATCGCAGCCATGAGCCATCAGCTTGTCGCGCCAATGCGTTGAGACCGGCAGAAAGAGTTCGCCGCGCGCAAAGAGGTGTTTATAGAGATCGGGATCGCGGTCGAGACAGGCGCTCATATCGACGCCATGAAACGTCGTTGCCAGCTTTCCGCGCAGCGCGCCGATCTCGCGCAGATAGGCTGCTATGCGACCCACAATACCGAAATGGCAATGGATCACGTCGAAGGGCGGTTGTCGTCGCAGCCGGTCCGCCCAATAGAGAAGGCTCAACGATGACGCCTCGCGGCCATAGCGGAGTGCATTAAGGGCGCGCAAAGATCCCACGTCATTTCGTGCCAGCATTCCCGGCAGTTCACCGAGCCTTGCCCATCGCGACCACGGCATGTCGCGATATTGCAGCCGCTCGGTCAATCCGTAGCGCATGACATCGGCATGCGCGCCTTTCTCGTGGCGCGGTTGCGTCGCCAGCACCGTCACCTCATGGCCAAGATCGAGCAAGCCGGTGATCTGGTTCAGCACAAAGGTTTCGCTAAGCGCAGGAAACTCGTTCACGAACATCGCGACGCGCAAGGGTCGTGCCCCATCGCGGTTTGCGGCGTGGCGCATATCGGCGCGGCCTTCCTTTTTCAGCAGATCAGGCATTGGCCCTCTTTTGGAAAAGCGTCGCCGTCATTGCGCGAAAATCTGCCAGAGCACGGCGGCTTTGCGGCAGACAGGCAAAGCTGGTGATGGTCACGGCAGCGGCGGTGAACCCTACCAGCGCAAGCGCCGAACCAAGCCCCGCACCATCAAAGGCGGGCATTCGGCGCAGCGTCATCACCACCACGACCACAAGACCCGAGGCGACGATCGAGGGGATCATCGTCTTCACGATGTCCAGAGAGCGTACCGGCCCCTCGCGCCCCACGGCCCAGAAAAGTGCGGGCATACGCACCGCAATGCCGCTGATCGCGAAACTCGCGGCCACGCCCTCCGCGCCGAATGGCAAGCCGATGACGATGGAGACGGCGAGAAGGCCCGAGCTGATGAGGCCCCAGCGAAACATTTCGGCTGTACGGTTCTGCGTCATGAAAAGCCAGCTACAAGTGTAGCTCACCGGCTGATAGAGCGCAGCGAGGCCGAGCCAGCCGACGATAGGCGTGGCCGCGGCCCATTGCGGCCCGAACAAAAGCTCAACCACGAGATCGGGCGCGGCCACCAGCAGCGCGGCGCAGGGCATGGTCACCATGCTCAGCTTTTCCACCATGCCAAGATAAGTGTGGCGATAGCGTTCAGGATCGCCGGCGAGACGACTCAAGGCTGGCATCGCGACGGAGAAGAGTGGCGCATTGAGATTATTGATCGGCAGCAGAAGAATTTTGTAAGCGCGATCATAAAGGCCGAGCGGCGTCGCGCCCCAATACCAGCCGATCAGCACCTGATCCATATTGCGCACAAGCAAGCTCGCAAGATTGGAGCCGGTGACATAGCCGCCGAAGCCGAGCAGCGAGCGCACTTCCGACAACCGGCCCGGCCAACCCGGCCGCCAGTCGCAGAAGACCCAGCCGCCAAGCGCCATGCACCCTGCCCAGACGATCCGTTGCAAAATCAGCGCCCAATAGCCTGCGCCCTGATAAGCAGCCACGAGCGCTGCTGCCATACCGATGATTTCGGCGCCCATCTGGATCGACGCGAGCAGCGAGAAGCGCATCTGCCGCCGCAACAACGCGAGATGCTGCGTCGATAATCCGCTCAGCGCAAAGCCGATGCCGAGCGCCAGAGTTATGCTGTTCAATTCCGGCTCGCCATAGAACCATGCGAGCAAAGGCGCGAGCGGCACCATCAGCAACGCCGCGACCAGGCCGAGCCCCGCATTGATCCAGAAGAGCGTGCTGACTTCGCGATGGGTGATGGTATCCCGCTGAACCGTGGCCGCCGAAAGACCGAGATCCTTGAACGTCTCGAGAAATGTCAGCACCACCGCCACCATCGCCACCAGACCAAAGGCCTCTGGCTTCAGCAGACGCGCCAGCACAATCGTCACGCCGAATTGCATGATGATCTTCAGAACCTGCGCGCCAACCGTTACCGCGCCACCTCTGATGGAGCGCCCGGCGATGTCGTTCACCAGATGATCGGTACGGAAATGCTCGGCGGGATCACGTCTCGGCATATGCCACGCGAGGGGTTTCAGCGACATTATCCAGATACCAGCGATAGGTATTGGCAATGCCGTCGGCGAGAGAAATACTTGCACGCCAGCCGAGATCGGCCATGCGGCTGACATCGAGAAGTTTTCTTGGCGTTCCATCCGGCTTTTCAATATCGAAACGCAACGCACCTCGATAACCGACAATATCGCAGACCAGGCTCGCCAGATCCGCAATCGCGATATCGGTGCCGACGCCCATATTGATATGCTCCTCGCCGGTGTAATTCTTCATCAGATAGACAGACGCGTCAGCCGCGTCATCGACGTGCAGAAACTCGCGCTTAGGCGTTCCCGTGCCCCAGATTTCAAGCAGCGGGTTTCGCTCCAGCTTTGCGCGATGGGCCTTGGCGATCAGCTCCGGGAGCACGTGACTTGATTGCAGATCGAAATTATCGCCGGGGCCATAGAGATTGGTCGGCATCGCCGAAATGAAATCGCATTCATATTGTCGACGATAGGCCTGCGCGAGCTTGATACCCGCGATTTTCGCAATCGCATACCATTGGTTCGTCGGCTCGAGAGCGCCCGATAGCAGCGCCTCTTCCTCAATCGGCTGCGCCGCCATTTTCGGATAGATGCAAGACGAGCCGAGAAACAACAGTTTCTCCACGCGCGCACGGCGCGCG